>JASJDJ010000059.1 GCA_030065635.1 Xenococcaceae cyanobacterium MO_188.B32 | reverse complement strand
TTAACCTCAAAATAGCTAAATCCTTAATATATCTGGGTTTCAGGCGAATTTACCTCGAAGAGGTAAATTCGGCGTCTGGCAAGGCTTTCACCCCTTTTTGATAGGTAAAATTGTCAAAGTCCCGTTAAGCGAGTTGGATTTGAATCTCTGATCAATATCCGCCCGCGTCAACAAAATCGAAGCATGGAAATAAAAGACCCTGTTCTCAGAGAGAAAATTGAAATAATTGTCAGAAATCTATTGGAGTTAAATTGATGGAACGCGAAGCATTATACGAACGCATAAAAACAAAAACATGGCAGCAACAATTAGGTAACTTAGCATCAACCTTGGCTACCATATCAACACAAGCCACTATTCCCCAACAAGATAAATTAACAACTTATTTACTAAGAGATGCTGCTTTAATAATTGAATGGTGTGCAAAAAACGTTCCCGAATCATTCCATCCAGAATTAGCTGCAATCCAAAAAGAGTGTTTGGCTTGGAAACAGGTTTTTCCTTTAGAAGCAACCAGAAACTTATTATCAATTCATACTCGTCATCAGTCAGATAGAATATTGGCAATGGCAGGCTTATCAAATGATGAAAGTAGATTTTTGGTTACATTATCGACTATATAGTAATAAGTAATTAGTAGTTAGTTTTTAGTGGTTACTTTTACCGTAAATCAACTAATAACTAATAACTAATAACCAACAAAAAAGATATGGAAATAAAAGAATTACTTCAAGAAAAACGAGCAGAAATTCTCAAGATTGCTGCTCAATATGGAGCTTCTAATGTACGGATTTTTGGTTCTGTTGCTAGAGGAGAAGCAACAGCAGATAGTGATATAGATTTTTTAATGGACATTCAAGCTGGACGCAGTTTGTTAAACCGTATTGCTTTAATTCAAGATTTAGAAGATTTACTCGATCGCAAAGTGGATGTTGCCAAGGCAGAGATTCTACATGAATGTATTCGCGAACAGGTATTAAAAGAAGCTATCCCTTTATGAACAATAACTTGTCGATTCTTGCTGTCTTATCTGACGTACCTATTGACTACTATCTTTCATGTATTCTCGATCTTTCCACATAGCTACAAAAGGTTTATTTTGGAAACTAGATCGATTTTATTGTCATTTTTTTTGAGATGATTGAGAAAAAACAAAGAAACAATATTGGTATCAAGTAAACAACATTTCATCAGAGAATCTTCTTGATGAAGAAGTTTAGCGACGCTCTTCTACTTCTTCGTAAAAATTTTTAAAATCTTCTTCAGGTAAATCTGCCCAGCTACCTGCAAACTGCATAATTTCATTGATCTTATGCTCTGACTTATTTAAACCCATTCTAAATGTATGAATTAAATCATATAGTTCTTTGTGTCTGTCTTCTGGGATTAAACTTATTTCTTCTAAAAATTGATTCTTAGAGATTTGATTATCCATTTGTTTTTTTCAATTTATTTGCATAAGATTATTTTGTTTCAAGACTTTAAGTAATTAGAAATTTTCTGTATACAAATTATTTAAAATAGCTCAGGTACTTCCAAACGTGAAATAATCCCTGCATAATTCTTATAAATAGTTTGAATTCCAGATTTTGAGCCATGAGTGAGACTAGCACACTTAACCACATCTTTAGTTTTTTCCAGAAAGTGAGAAATAAAAGTATGGCGAGTATTGTAGTTTGGTCTATGCTCAATTTCTAAATCTTTCAGGCAATTTTTCCAAATACGTTGAGAAAAATTGCGATCATTAATTGCTTTACTTCGAGGGCTGGGAAAAACTAAAGATTTAGGACTTTTATTACTTGAAGCATAGCGAGATCTTAACAATTCAAGTAGGCTATTTGACAACGGAAATTCCCTTAATTTTTTATTTTTAGTAGTTTTGCGAGTTCTTTGGGCAGAACTACCGCGATCGCGCCCTAGAGATTCATAGATAAACATGAGATTACGGTCGAAATCAATGTGTTTCCATTGAAGACCAATTGCTTCACTAGTTCTTGTACCAGTCAGAAATAGAAATTTTACATAATCTGCATAGTAGGAGTAATATTTATGGTTCTCAAACCAATTAAAGATAGCTCTAACTTCTTCAGCAGAGAAAGGTTTCGGCAATGGTTTGGGCTCAGATTTAATTTTGATTTTCTTGAAGAGAGGAGAAATAATTTTCAGAGTATTTAAATATCTCTGTAATGTAGAGTTCTTAACTTTTCGAGTTTTCCTAATCCACTCGATAAAATCTCCTGCATTTTCAATACTCTCTAAAGGTTTTTTATAGTTTCGTAAAAGAGGTATTAATGCTTTGTCTGAACTATGATACTTAGTTTCTAAACGTTTTTTCAGTTTATCAATTAGAAGTGTTCTTTCCCGTGCAGCTTTCTCTTGGTCAGACTCTTTGACCTCATGAGAGGCAAGATTCAGAGAGTTTAAACTTTCATTGGGGAGGTATTTTGATTTTAGTTCAGTGTTATCAGTACAGTTAAAATTTCCACTTGCTATGTCTAGAGCTATTCGGTCACATATAGTTTGTGCATGTTTTCTAGCTAAAGGATTTTGCTTTATGATCCACCTAAATCAATTGATTTAGAGATGGTGGTGGGCCGAGCTGGATTTGAACCAGCGTAGGCATAGCCAGCGGATTTACAGTCCGCCCCCATTAACCACTCGGGCATCGACCCATATGTACCACGATTAATAATCGTAGCACATATTTAACGAATTTTTTTATACTAAGGGAATTTTTTGGTTATTGGTTATATTTGGCTAAATCGTCTGCCCAAATATAAATTTAACCGACAGCATAAGCTGAACTAAGAGCCCATAAGATCAATACTAAAATACCGCCAAAAATAAAAACGGCAGAGACGGCAACAACTATTGGCTTGTCGGCTCCGTCAAATTTCATAATTCCACGGTTCAAATCTGACATATTGTTTTGGCTCCTTGTCGATCGACTACCATTTTAGAAAAGACTAATAAAAGAGAGTAGTAGCATCAATTGGGCTGACGTTACTAACAATTCTCTATATTATAGGTTGGATGTTTAGCTGGACAAATTGGGTAAAGTCGATGAAAATACTGCTAATTGTTCTTGCGACCGTAACAGGTATAGGAATTCTCTTTGAGGCGAGCTTAAGGTTAATTTTCGGTTTGGGTAATCCTCCACTATACATAGCAGATGAAAAAATTGGTTATCTCCTTGCTCCCGAGCAAAATGTTCGTCGTATGGGCAATCAAATTCAAATAAATCAATATTCTATGCGTAGCCAAACGATCGATCCAATTAAACAAACTTCCACTCTTCGCATTTTAGTCTTAGGAGATTCAATTGTTAATGGTGGCTGGTGGACAGACCAGCAAGAAACTATTTCTGCGTTGATGGAAGATGATTTGGCTTCTTCTTTATCTTCATCATCTTTTAGTTCTATCGAAGTACTTAATGCCTCAGCTAATTCTTGGGGACCGCGTAACGAGTTAGCTTATTTAGAACGGTTTGGTTTACTAGAAGCTCAAGTGGTAATTTTAATTATCAATACAGATGATTTATTTGCTACAGCACCAACTTCTATTCCTGTAGGACGCGATCGCAATTATCCTAGCAGCAAACCACCCTTAGCAGCGATCGAGTTATTTGAACAAGTTTTTACCAAACCAAAACCCATACCAGAGATGGAACGAGTAAGAGCAGAAAAAGGCGACCGTGTTGGCTTTAACTTAGAAGCAATTCAACAAATAAAAGCGGTCGCAACTCAAAACGATGCTCGGTTTATTTTGGCAATGACTCCTTTATTGAGAGAATTACAAGGTACTGGTTCGAGAGATTATGAAATTAAAGCTAGAGAGCGTTTAAACAAATTTGTGGAAACCGAAAATATTTTCTATATTGATTTTTTACCTGTATTTAAGGAATTTCCTCAACCAGAATTTCTGTACCGCGACCACATTCATTTAAGTCCCCCAGGAAATCGTTTAGTTAGTGAAACTTTGAGCAAATTTGTGAACGGTAAACAGTTATCGCTAAACAGCGAGCGGTAAACAGTTATTACTTGGTGTGAAATAAATTCCTATATTACTTATTCAATACCTAAAAGCTCCACCTCAAAAATTAAAGTTGCATTAGGAGGAATAATATCGCCAGCACCTCTCGTACCATAACCCAACTCAGGAGGAATAATTAGGAGACGACTACCACCAACACTCATGTTTGCCAGCCCTTCATCCCAACCTTGAATTACTTGTCCTAACCCTAGATTAAAGGAAAAAGGAGTACCCCTCGGTATAGAACTATCGAATACAGTACCATCTTCTAGAAATCCAGTATAGTTAACAGTTACTTTTTGTCCTACTGAAGGTGTTATTCCCTCTCCTACCTTAAAATCTGCATACTGAAGTCCAGAGTCTGTAGTTATGGGAACAACCACTTCAATTTCACTGTTGTTAGAATTACCCGCTTCATCTATAGCAGTTATCTGAAGAGTAAATACGCTATTTTCCGTGGCATTTGTTCCTAAATCTAAGTCAAATGCTCCATTATCGGATGTAGAAATTACTGTAACTTCATCACTATCATTAATGCGATAATAAACTTCAGCGAGCGAAGAATCATTTCCCTCGGCAGTACCGGTAATTTTTGCCCCGTCATCTAAAATTACTCTTGAATCTAGCAGAGTATCGATAGTTATTTCTGGTAATTCTTGTTTTAGCTGTATAGCTTTATAGGCATCAAAAGTAGACAGTTGACCATCTTCATTAAGATCGCCCATAATGATGGGGTCAAGATGGGGATAAGCACTAAAACTACTAATTAATCCCGTACTTGCTAGAGAAATTAGATGGGCATCAAAATTACTGAGAGTGCGATCGCCCGATGTATCTCCCTGCATGGCAACTTGATGAATGGCTGTGTCACCTATACCTGCCAAACTGCCATTATTAAGTTGAATATTTTTTAACTGTAGGGTTTGATTAGTTCCGTATGTAGCTGTTTTAGGAACTTCTGCTTCGATAGAAATTAAATTCTGTTTTCCTGTTGTTAAAGACGTGCTGCCACTTAAAATTAGTTCGGCTATTCCTGGGGTAGTTAAATTAGTTTGCAACTGCCAGTCTTCGGGCAAATTTTCAGCCAATTGAAAGTTATTGAGCGTTAAAACAGAGGTGTCATATTCTACCTCAAATTTCACTTGGTTTATACCCGTACCATCGTCGATACTAATGCTCAAATCTCGCTCTTCTGTTGCTGAGACAGGTATAAATTCCCCAGGAGCTAGAACTAAATCAGAGATACTTAAAACTTTAGCCTCGTTATTGGGAACAGTGAATTCTGTCGTGTAGTTTCCCCCTGCTTGACCATTATTATCGCCATCAAGGATTTGTCCGCCAAGGTCAACAATCCCATCTTCGCGACTTTCTAGAGTCACACTGTAAGTTCCTGGAGCTAAAGGATCTCCAGTTTTAACAAATGTAAAACCAGAAAATCCGTCTTGAAAAACAATTGAACCTTCAATTAGATCGCCAGATTCTTCTCTAAGTAAAACATCACTTTGGCTGGAAGAAACATTATTATCGCTGTAGAGATTAATAACTGAATCTTGAATAGGTTTACTAAATAAAATTTCAAAACCACTATTGGTAGGATTAAATTCTGTGACCTGTAACAAATCTAGGTCTATAGCACTGACTTCAGTTTCTAAGAGGGCTAATTCTGAGTTGCTTTTTTCTATTTCGCCGATCGAGTTGCTGGAGTTAAAGATATCAGCAGCAGAATTATCGGTCTGCTCGTCTAACCAAATTTCTCTATTTTCCATTAATCATCGCCCTAAGAAATGCCACAATTTTTCTTTACAGGTATAGCATCTCCTATTAGGATTGTCAGGATAGAAGACTTGGAAGATCGAAGCTATTAGCGATTAACTTTTATAGTCATTTAAGTAATGTCCAGTAATCAATAAAATATTTACTGATTACTGATAACTGATTACTGATTAATGTCTAAGAAAGCCCTTCTAATTGAGCAGTTTTTACGTTTAATTGAATCAGCCGTTCGCCCCTTTGCACTTTAAATTGGAGATTTTTATTAATACCACTGCGATCGACTATGGATTGTAGTTGACTGGCATCGGTTATTTTCTCATTATTAACGGAAATAATGACATCTCCTCGGCGAATACCAGCATCTTCTGCCGGAGTGTTAGGGATAACGCGAACGACTAAAACCCCGTCTACTTCTGGCACAAAGAAATCGGAGTTAGGATTTTGATTATTTTCTCTAGCAATTTCTGGAGTGAGAGTAATCATTTGTATTCCTACATAGGGATGAGGTACTTTTTGACCGGCAGCCAAAGTATCTTTTAAAGATTTAGCTTTATCGATAGGAATTGCAAAACCAATTCCATTAGCATCGGGACGAATAGCGGTATTAATACCGATTACTTCTCCTTGCTCATTTAAAAGAGGACCTCCAGAATTACCTGGATTAATTGCAGCATCGGTTTGCAGAAAATCTACTCTTTTGTCGGGAATACCTACTTGAGCAGAAGAACGAGAAAGAGTACTAATAATTCCTAAAGTAACGGTATTATTTAAACCAACTGGATTACCCACCGCGATCGCCCAATCTCCTACTTGCACGTCAGATGAGCTTCCTAGAGGAGCAACGGGTAAATCTTCTCCTTGAGGTTCGATTTTAACGACTGCTAAATCGGTAACTTCGTCTGTCCCTGTAACTTTCCCTTCAAATTCTCTGCCATCTTTGAGAGTAACAGTTACTTTATCTGCTTTACTGACAACATGAGCATTAGTCAGAATTATGCCAGTTTTATCGGTAATAAAGCCAGAACCCTGACCCCTTAACTGTCTTTCTCTGGGAACTTCAAATCTAAAGCGATCGCCAAAAAATTCACGGAAAAAAGGGTCGTCAAAAAATGGCTCGGCGCGACTAGCAACAGTTCTTTCCGTGTCTATTCTCACTACTGCCGAACCAGTTCGTGCTACGGCTGCGTTGACAAAACTGGTATGAGTGCGATTGCTACTATTTGTTTTAAGAGCAATATTATCTTGATTTTGTGCTGTGGATGGTTCTACTGTTGGTGGTACGACTAAAGGCTCTGCTTGAGACGACATTACCTTTAAACTACCAAAGGTCAATCCGACTCCTAACAAAAATGCCACTAGATGGCTAAGAATTTTGCCTAGAAATCCCGATTTGTTCATAACGACTCGAAAACTTATTTAAATTCTAAATTAGTAAAATTAACAACTATTTATTTTCATCATAGCTTGGGCTAAGCCAGTCTTTATTCAATTTGACTACTATAGATATTGATAACTGATAACTGTTAAATGTGGATTTGCTTAAGGGATGAAGAAAATATCCTCCCTCATACTTAATATTTTGATAGTATGCTTTTTAACACAGTTAAAGTTAAATTGTTACTTGATTGACTGAATGGTAAATTCTTTAAATACTTCTGCTTACGCTATCGATTTTGGTACTAGTAATACAGCGATCGCTCGGTGGAATACCGCAACTCAACAGGCAGAAACGGTCAAAATTCCCGATCTATCTCAACAAATTGGCAATAATCCCCCGTTAATACCTAGTTTGCTCTATGTAGAAGATGCCAGTCAGAGTAAGGTCATTTCAGGGCAAAAGGTGCGCGAGCGCGGACTAGACTTAAGTAATGATAATCGTTTTTTTCGAGGCTTTAAACGGGGAATTGGCGCAGAAATTCAGGGTTTTTTGCCAGAAATCGATGGCAAAACTCTTAGTTTTGAACAAATAGGGCAATGGTTTCTCACAGATATAATCGATCGCCTGACGGAATCCGAACAAAATCTCGATTCCCTTATTTTAACTGTACCTGTTGATAGTTTTGAAGCTTATCGTTATTGGCTCAGTCAAGTTTGCCAATCTTTATCCATAGAACAGATTAGAATTTTAGACGAACCTACCGCAGCAGCTTTAGGTTATGGAGCAGCAGAACAAGAATTACTGTTGGTTATAGATTTCGGGGGAGGAACGATCGATCTTTCTCTAGTCCAGATCGCTCGACAAGCCAAATCCACTCAAGGTTTTATTCTTAAATGGGGTAAAAAAAATTTAGGGGAAAGCTCCTCGCAAAAAAAAACCACGGCGCGGGTATTGGCAAAAGCAGGTCAAAATTTAGGTGGGGCGGATATAGATAATTGGTTAATAGATTATTTTGCGAGTTCGTGCGGAATACCTAAATCATCTCTGACTACTCGCTTGGCTGAAAGATTAAAAATTCAATTATCCTCTCAAATTGAAGCAACAGAAGTTTATTTTGATGATGAAACTTTAGCAACTTACGAACTCGGTTTAAATCGACAACAATTCGAGCAAATTTTGCAACAACAGCAGTTTTTTGCTCAATTAGATGAGTTAATGACTCAAGTTTTGAATCAAGCCAGACGTAATGGTGTGGAAATTACTGACATTAATTCTGTACTTTTAGTTGGTGGTACTGTTCAAATTCCCTCCGTACAAAATTGGGTGAAACAGTATTTTGAAGAAAGCAAAATTTTAAGTGATTGTCCTTTTGAAGCCATTGCCAAAGGAGCATTACAAGTAGCTAAAGGTATAGAGGTAAAAGATTTTCTATATCATAGTTATGGCATTAGATATTGGGATAGAAAACAAAATTGCCATAATTGGCATCCAATTATTAAAACCGGACAACCCTATCCCATGGCTCAACCAGTAGAGTTATTGTTAGGAGCCTCCATAGAAAATCAACCTAGTATCGAACTTATTATCGGTGAATTGGGAACAGAAACAGGAGGAGTTGAAGTCTATTTTGATGGCGATAGATTAGTTACCAATAAGCTTGATTCAAATATGATGGTAGTGAAATCTCTTAATGATCGTGATGGAGCTAGAACTTTAGCTAAACTCGATCCCTTAGGTAATCCGGGTAGCGATCGCATTAAGTTACTTTTTTCTGTAGACGAGCAATGTTACCTCAAAGTTACAGTAGAAGACATTTTAACGCAACAAATTATTCTTAAAAATCAAGTTTTGATAAAGTTGGATTAACTGACTTTTACGTTAGTTTTTCTAATTAATTTTTAAGTTTTAATGAAGTTAAATTATCCGAAATTTTACTTTAATGTCAAGTTTTAGCAAAGTCAGATCGCTGAAATTTTACTTTAATGTCAAGTTTTAGCAAAGTCCCAGATTAGTCATTTTTAAAGTGATATTATACGCAAAACAACATAAAGTTCATATAGGTCTAGATTCGCAATTCTGTGTTTATACTAGACTTTAGCTAAATACACTATAAAAATAATTAAAAACTACTATAGCAATTAAATATGAAGATTTATTTTTGTAGTTCTCTTGATAGATTTAACTAATTATTTTTAACTAGTATTATTTTGCTAAAAAGCTGACTAGATTGCATCAAAGCGATCGAGCAGACGTAATATACCAAAATGAACAAAAAGAAACTTGGCGAGGTATAAAAAGTGAAACAGGTAAATATACTGAGTATCCCAATTGACAACTTTAGTATGTCGGAGATGTTGGAAAAGCTTAAATTTGGTGGAGTAGTATTTACGCCCAACGTAGATCACTTAATTAAGCTACAGAAAGATAAAGACTTTTATCGTATTTATAACTCTGCTGACTATAGAGTTTGTGATAGCCAAATATTGATATTGGCAGCAAAGTTTTTGGGACAACCAATAAGAGAGAAAATCTCTGGCTCAGATTTATTTCCAGCTTTTTACTGGTACTATCGCCACGATAAAAATGTCAAAATATTTTTATTAGGTGGTCCTCAGGGAGTAGCAGAGAAAGCTCGTCGCAACATTAATGCAAAAGTAGGGCGAGAATTAGTTATCGACTCTTACTGTCCTCCTTTTGGTTTTGAAAAAAATGAACGAGAATGTCAAAAAATTGTTGACTTAATTAACCAGTCAGGGGCAACTGTTCTGGCTGTGGGTTTAGGCGCGCCTAAACAAGAAAAGTGGATTTACGAACACAAAAATAAACTAGAAAATATCAAGACTTTTTTCGCCATCGGTGCCACAATTGAATTTGAAGCCGGACATCGTCAACGTGCGCCAAAATGGATGAGTATGGCTGGTTTAGAGTGGTTGTTCAGACTACTAATAGAACCTAAACGCCTCTGGAAAAGATACTTAATAGAAGACTTACCTTTTTTATTTCTGATTCTAGGACAGAAGCTTAATGTTCATCCTTGGAAAAAAATATTTAGATAAAATCTGCAAATAGTTGAAAAAGGAAATATGGTTAATTGCTTGATTAACTTCCTGAATTAATTGATTAGCATAAATAAAATAAAATTGAGCAATATGTACATTAACTGATTTTAAAATCATATAACTTACTGGTATTATCAAAATTATCCCGATCGAATCTAATTTTTAGAGAATCTTGATAATTTAGCGTCTACTAGCCAGAATTGAATTATTTTAAATAAGAGATACTGTTTTTATGGGTGAAACTAGAGGAGGCTATAAATGCTATTAAGATTTTTACTCTCTGTTATTGCTGCTTTCTATTTTTATCTCTGTTTCATTAGTAACTTTGACATGACTAATTATGTATTATGAGATGGATATAGTCTGTCTTAAGTTTTGATTAATACTAGTTTTAGTTATGAGCAAATTACCGAACTTTATTATTATTGGTGCTGGTAAATGCGGTACCACTTCTATATATAATTATCTCGATCGACATCCACAAGTTTATCTTTGCCCTCACAAAGAAACATATTTCTTTGTTCCAGAGCCTACTCGTTCAAAATTGCAACCTTGGGGAGCAATTACAGATTTTGATGAATACGCTAACTTCTTTAAAGATGCCAGTAACGATAGTGTAGTTGGTGAAATATCAACAACTTACTATAGACACGCAGAAGCAGCTAAACAAATTTATCAGACTTTACCTCAGGTAAAAATAATCGCTATCTTACGCGATCCAGCGAATAGAGCTTTTTCTGATTATCAAATGCACTTCCGTAAAGGTAACGAAAAAGAAGATTTTTCTACACTGATTGCTCCAGAAAATCGTTTTATCAAACCTGGGTTCTATTACTCAGAGTTAATTCCTTATTTTGAAGTTTTTCGACGAGAGCAGATTAAGATATTGTTATTTGCAGATTTAGTCAAAAACTCTACTACTTTTATAGAAGATTTATTCGAGTTTATTGAAGTCAACCCAAAGTTTACTCCAAACACAAGTATAAAAAGTCGAGAAGGTGGATTGCCGAAAAATCAGGCTTTAAATATGCTCTTAACTAAACCTAATCGCTTCAGAAAATTAGCTGCTTCTGTTTTAGGCCTATTTATACCTCTAGGTCTTAGGCAAAAAATTCGCTCTAGTCTAGTCAAACAAAATATCAAACCAGTTAAATTATCTCCTCAATTAAGACAACAATTAATCGAAATTTATCGCCATGATATTTTAAAGTTACAAGAATTAATCGATCGAGATTTATCAGCTTGGCTTCAATAACGGGAAAAAACTTGTATTGACGGAGAGGGGAGCGCTTATAAGGGTAGACTTTTTACATTTGATGGTTATGGGGTGACACGGAGACGCGGGGACACGGAGATGGGGAGATTTTTTTAGGTCACTTTTAGTATATTTTGAGATAATTACTCGTTCTTTTGATACTGGATTAAAGTGTTTACTTGCCTATTTGTTAAAAACCTACCCTTGTGAGGTACTCCCCATCCCTCTCATCCTATCTCCCTATCATTCTCAACCGAAAACTTCGATGTTATCTTGCTCTACTTCTCTTTCTGGGACTAAAACTTGCCGAGACTAGAGAACCGAGTACGATCCCTACACCCAAGCAAAAAGTAAGTAAAACCCCAATAGGCAACTGGATCGATCGAAAGCTAAAAAACTGTAAAGATATTAGCTGAATATTCTGAATCGAAAAAATCGCGATCGCACCGAGTAAACTAGCCATGATTAGAGAACTAATCAAGTTAGCAATAAATTTCATCTTAAGTATCCTCCATTTTTCCCATCGCCCCTATGTTACTCATCTCCCTCATTTTTTTTTATATTCCCTATCTTTTTTACCCGAAAACCTAAAAAACTTACACTTGTAAACTACCTACTCTTCGCTATCTGCTTTATTAAGACCATGATTGAGTTGCCAGGCAATAGCATTGAGAATGAGAACACCATTTCCCGAACAATTAGCTTGAAATTCCTCTTGAGTAGCAATAACACCACCTAGTTTTTCGATCGTTTTCCCATACTTTTTATCTTTAGCTAGCTCTTTTTCCTCTGCTGTCAGAGGTCTAGTCCTATCTAAAATCGCCTGAATAATAGGTATATAAGGTTGAGCTTGTTCTGAAGCTTCTTGAGCTTCAAGTTGTAACTTAGTCAATTGGATAATTTCTTGTGCTCCTTCTACAATAGGACTTACGCTCTGATTTTTTTTGTTAGCCTTCCGCGCTCGATCGGCAGGAGTAATAGCTGGCACGTAAAAAATATGTTCCAAGGTAATACCGTCAGGAAAAAGATCGGCTTCAATTTCTTCTTGTTCCCACATTTGCCGAACAATTTCTAAAGCTTTGGCTTTATTTTTATCTGTATCTCCTCCTGCACCTTTAACTTCTACTAAAATTCCTTCTTGTTCATTAGCTGGCTTGGAAAGATCGCTAACAGCAACAAATTGAGCTACATTTTGAGTTTTGACCATTGTCTTGAAAAAGATTATGGATTGGGTTAAAGTCTTCTACATTGTACTATTTCTATTGATACACTGGACTAATTTAATCGATCGAAGATTAGACTACTAACTACTAACTACTAACTACTAATTACCTCACTCAACCAGAAGTTTTCGTACGTATACAAGAGGCCTACTGTACGCCGATCGCCCTACCCCCCGAACCAAAGATAATTGGTCTTTCACTTTTATGAGGTTCCCAACCCACATCAAATCCTTTTGCCCAAGCTTCTTCTCTTGCTACTCTGAAACCAGAAAAGCTATCGGGTCTAACAATAAAAGCTAGATAGTCTTTTTTCGGGTCTAATTTTTCTAGTACTTGCAAATATTCGGATCGAGGCAAGACTAATTCTTCTTTTGATTCTCCCTCTTTATGAGGAATCGGTTCATAAATAAATGAGAAAGTACTGGGATTAATCATCCGTACATTATAATATTCTGTCTGAGTTTGAAAATTAGCTATTCTTTGCGCTCGACTACGAAGACAAGAACGATAAGCGCGAAGATTACTCACAAAATCTTGATTTTCAAAAAGGTTCGGTTCTGTGGGAGTTTCAGGTCTATTACAAGCAGGAAGATTACCTGTAATTTCTTCGATGTCTTTGCCTACTTTTTCATCATTAATATAGGCAATTTTGTTATCTCTAATTTCAAAAAAGCGGGGAATTTTTTTAGTTTCTGAAGAGAGAGGAGTTTTAACTATAGAGTCTGCTTCGCTAGCAATTAAGGTTACAAATAGACTAATAAACATCAATACTCCCACTGTATTAGTGAGTATATCTAAAAAGGAATCTAAATTTTGAGTGGGACGATTTATTTTACGACGATTTCTATTTCTCATTATTTTGTTTCTTGCTGAATTATTAGTTTCCAGGTTGAATCGACTGGTTCATAGCCAATATCGATGCCTTCACCTTCGACTAAATTACGAATGCTCTCAAAGACATCTATTCCATTAGGGCGTAAAGCAACAATTAAATATTCTCTATCTTTATTAGCTTTTACTCGATCGATCAGTTTTTGTAGAGCAGAATTAGGATTATCTAATTGCTCTTCGGGTACAAATTCTTCGCTAGGATATAAAACTACACCATCTTGGCGACATTCAATATAACGGGGAACTTTTCTTTGGTTTTCTCCCTTTTCTGTTTTAGCAATAATAGTTACTTCTTGTTGCTCTAAAGCTTGAGTTGTCAGGACAATAATCAATAAAATTAGAGTGCCAATAGTGCAAGCTAAAATTGAGAGAAAGGGAAATAGTTCTACTTCGGTATGATTTCTAGCAATATTGCGCCTACGCATTATATTTAGTTTATTATTGCGTTAATTTTAAAAAACTGATGATACGAGGGTAAATTAATAAGGAATACTACCATTTTCACTTTCTAGTAAAGTAATACGGCGTGGTTGATTCATTTTTTCTAATATTGGTTGAAGTTGAGCTAGATTGTCCCTTAACCCCACTAATACTGCTTCTAACTGGGCTGTTTTTTCCATAGATTGGAGCGATCGATCTAAACTTTGTTGTAGTTGTTGTAAATCCGTAATCTTGTTGGCAGATTTTTCTAAAGACGCAACTTTTCTTTCTAAGGCACTAGCTGCTTGTTCTAGCTGTCGGCTAATTTCTCGAGATTGTCCGTGTAAATTTTGAGTCATTGCCTCATTTTTGCTTCTAATTGACTCTACTGTGTTTTTAATCTCGTCAATTATGTCTTGATTGTGTTGCTGTTGTTGATTAAAGAAGGTTATAAATTTTTGCCGATCTTTAACTGCAAATTCTCTCACCTCATTTACTTGTTCGATAATCTGAGAACTTACATCTTGCACTTTGCTAATTTCGGCGATAAACCCTTCAGCCAAAGCTTGAGAAGCTTGTCTAGCATAGTTATGAGCAGGTTCGATTAAAGCTTGTGGTTCGGGAAAATGCTGCTCGATCGCGCCTTTAACAGCTTGCTCGATCGTTTCGGTGTCGATTATTTTATCTTTGCTACTCAATCTAGGGAGTAATTTATCGTTGATAAACACATCCATAGCTAGTAATAAGCGAGATTCGTAACGCTCGACTAATACTAGAGGAATCATCACTACTACACTCAGAAAAAGAGCCAAAAGAGTAGTATCAAAGGCAACGGCTAAACCACCCGTTACCATCCCTATACCTTCTTTAATTTGTTCTACATCCCCTGCTTGTTCTAAAAAACCAGAAAACCCACTAACTGCGCTACTAATACCAACAACTGTACCAATAAACCCTAAAAGGGGAATTGCCCAAACTAAAATACGTGGAAAAGAATAGGAAGACTCCGAAGCACTCAAATAGAAAGATGAATCATCTAAAGCAAATTCTGTAGCACTGGCGCGATCGCCTGTCTTGATATAAGCTGTTAAAACGCGACTGCAACGACTAGCAATTAAGCTACCATCATGAGCTAACCTATCTCTAAAACTAATCGTCTCGTGGGCATTGGGTTGGTCGAGAGGAAGGTGATCGGCAATCCAAATTTTATTTAATACTTTATATTCTTGTTGTAATTTGATAAATTTAACAAGAATCGTCACAATAACAATACTTGCTAAACCTATCGTCAGAATTTGAGTAAATCCTCTTTCGTAGATCAGAACACCAATAAAAGTTTCTTTAATTGGCAGTAAAAATATATAGATAGCTGTAGTAATACCTGCTCCCAATAACAAGACAAGAGGTAAATTAAGCTCTAATTCATCGCGCTTAGAACTACTCCGCTTGCGGGATTTATGAAAATATTTCATTTTAAATTTACTCATACTATTTATATGTAAAATTCCTTGTTTATTCTTAAATTTTACTGTAACCTTCTTTATTGTTTCTCGATCGCATTTACTAGTCAGACATATTAATAGTTAAGCTGCCATAAAGCAACCAAATTAATACTGCCCTTCTTCTGATGCAGTATAGTATGAACGATAATATATGTAAATTTATGTATTGCTTGTTTACAAAAGATTTACAATATAACTTGTGTAGAAAAATCTTAATTTAAGACAGAACTACTCTAAAAAAAATTGGGTCCAACCATAGAAATATAAGGTTTTGTCAAGTAAGAATTAGCTACTTTTTGTACTTGTTCAGAAGTAACTTGAGCTATATTGTCTGGAAAGAGACGATCGAATTCAATGCCCAATCCTAAACTTTCATACCACCCCAAAATTTGGGCTATTTCGTTATTAGTTTGCTTACCTAAAGCATATTGACCCAATAACTTATTTTTTGCTCCTTGTAATTCTGTTTCTGTTAGTCGAACATTGGCTAGACGTTCTATTTCTGTTCGTAGTCCTACCATCGCAATTTCTGTATTTTCGGGTGCAGTGCCGATATAAGATACAAAAGGAGCTACATCTAGACGAGTAGGATAGAAAGCAGAAACATCATAAGCCAGTCCTTGTTTTTCTCTCAGTTCGACAAACAGACGACTAGATAATCCATTACCTAAATAAGTACTGATAAGTTTTAAAACTGGATAATCTTCACTGTAAACAGATGACGCTAAATACCCAAATATAATAATCGACTGTTGGGTTTCTTGAGCAATACTCTGCTGAGAAGGATTAATACTGAGAGTAGATAATTTTCTTGTCGGTAAAGGATGAGGGGGAATCTGCCAATCACCAAATACTTTTTCGATTAAACTGATGGCTTCTGTTTTAGTAATGCGTCCCGAAATACTAATCGCTAAATTATCGGGACGAAAATAAGTTTGATGGTACTGTTGTAAATCGGCACGACTCAAACCCGCCACAGTTTTTTCCGTGCCTAAAATAGAAACTCCATAAGGATGTTCTGGATACATCATGGCGCGGAGTTGATTAAAAGCAACATTAAAAGGCTGTTCTTGCTGAGAACGAATGCTTTGAATAGTCAGTCTTTTTTCTAATTCTACTTCTGTAGCGGGAAAAGTTGGCGAGCGCATAATTTCCCCTATTAACTGCAACATAGAAGGAAAATCATGAGCAACAGTTTTTAAACTAAGTAAAAAATAGTCTGTTGAGGCATCTGCACCTAAACTTGCTCCTGTAGATTCAACTTTTTCAGCAATATCAATTGCCGATAATTTCTCTGTTCCCTTAGTAATGACTGCTGCTACTAAATGAGACAATCCTGCTTGAGGCAAATTTTCCCAAATCAAACCAGCATTTTTCAGAAAAAAGCGACCAGCTATCAGATTAGCAGCTTGATTTTCAACAATAATTAAGGTGATTCCGTTCGGTAAAACAATGCGTTCGATGGCTTGGTTAGATGCTCCCAAATTTAAAGACATTCTTTAGTTATTAGTTTTTAGTTATTAGTTATTGGTTGTTAGTGGTTAGTGGTTAGTGGTTAGTTGCTTAAAAAATAACTCCGAACTCCGTACGCGAAGCGACTACCGAAGGTCTCTCCGAACTCTAAATAATTTACATTGGTTTGAGGATGGTAATAGCGTAGTGTTCGGGAGACAAATATTGATTAGCAATACGCTGAAGTTGTTGGGCAGAAAGAGAGTTAACAATTTTTGGATACATAATCGACTGTTCTACTGTGGCGATTGTATTGTAGTATCCATAAACTCCTGCTAGCTGTCCGGGGGTTTCGGTCGAGAAAATATAATCGTTATATAGTAAACTTCGAGCGCGATTTAATTCTGCTTCTGGTATTAGTCTATCTCGAAGTTCTTGTAAGCGATCGCGGATAATTTTTTCGACTAGGTCTAAATCTTTAGGTTCTAGCCAAGCACCAATGGTAAATAAACTAGAATCTTTTTGGAGAGAAAAATCGCTGCAAACATCTAAAACCAGTTGTTTTTCTTCTCTCAATTCCGTTACTAAACGAGAACACCTACTTCCAGCGAGGATAACCGATAGTAAATCTAAGCCAATACCATCTTCCAGACATTCTGCCCCCACAGATAGCCATGCCATAGTTAAACGAGCTTGTTCGATGCGGGGTAAATATAATTCTTGGCGAGCAATTTCTACTAGGGGTGGTTCTGCTTCAATGATATGAGATGGACATTCTGAGCGTACACTAAACTCAGAAAAAGATTCATTAACTAGTGATATAGCTGCTTCTTGTTCTATACCCCCAACTAAAACCACAGTCATATTTTCTGGCTGATAATGGGTACGATGAAAACAACGCATCTGATTGGGAGAATGCTTCATGAGCAATTCTTGTTCCCCTAAAATCGAGCGTTTATAGGGATGAGTTTTATAAATATTTTGACACAGAGCTTGAAAACCAACCCAGTCAGGATCGTCACAACTAGAACGAATTTCTTCTAGAACCACGCTTCGTTCGCGGATGAACTCATCTTCGGGTATGCTGGCGTGTAAGAGAATATCGGCTAAATAGGGGAGGGTGTTCGGTAATTGAGCTGCTGCTGTAGTTAAGAAAAAATGGGCGTAATCGTGGCTGGTTGCAGCATTGGCTATTCCACCGCTATTTTCGATCGCCCAGTCAAACTCCCCGATAGCTACTTTAGGGCTACCCTTAAAAATCATGTGTTCTAAAAAATGAGCCATACCCGACCATTGTTCTGGCTCGCTGCTAGCACCAGCCTTAACCCAAATATCTGCCACTACTACTGGTGTCGCACATAGGTGTTGATGAATGATAGTGAGTCCATTATCCAATCGAAATACATTTGCGGGGAACTCTATTTGCTTTAGGGTTGGTGATAGTTTTTGCATTTAGTAGCTACTATTTCGGTAGTCTAGACTATCGTAGCTCCTTTAAAAATTTTAACTTGGTAATTTTGATACAAAAATAGTAACACCATTTGGTAACGATTCTTAACTTATTTTTCCAACTCGCTTCGCTTGGGATAGCTTTTAGCTTTCAGCTACTAGACATTTATTAGCTAAAAGCTGAGAGCTTAATAATTAACTTTGATTAATCTCATGGTATTCTCTTGTGGATCGTAAACAAACTGAAAAGATGTATTTTTATTTTTTGTCGCAGCGATATCTATAGGTCTATTTAAAGTACATCCTCGATTATTAGGACTTAGTTGACAATGATGAGGATCGTTTTGTTTATTAGCTAAAATACTGGCACCACTTACTACACCTACCGAACCAAAAATTAACAATAAAGTAGCTATTGCCGATAAATCTTGCCATTTATTCATAAATTTCTTTAATAGTAAAAACTCAATTGAATTAATAAAACTTCTCTTTATCGAATAGATTAGCTACAGATCGATCGGGTTGTAAATGCGTTTAAATATCTATTTTTACTAAAAAAGTCGGGATGAAGTTCAAAATTTTGCGTGATTTTACTTAAAATACGCAAAAAAAGCCCAGAGCAATCTGAGCTTTTTTTGATTTAGTGATACTAACTAGTTAGTTAAGTTTATTAACGCTAAAAAAGACTACTGAATACGTCTTTCAAAGGTCCAACAGTAACAGTATTAACTAAAAAGTAAGCAAAGAATGCGCCACTACAACCACCAACTAAGAACCCACTAGCGAACTCACTCCAACCTTCTTTTGTCTTAAAGGTTTCAGGAATATTAGGAGTTGTAACTGTAGATGAAGGTGCGCCCCCCATGTAGCTTGAATAGAGAGATAAAGCAATAGTTAGAATAGCAATTAAGCCAACTGATGCTAATAAACCTGCCAGTTGGGCAACATTGGAATCCCTCAGAGGACCTAGTAATAAGAAAGGTCCATAAATAAAATATCCATGAGCCATACCAACTTCTAGACCACGACGAAAACCAGATAATCCCGAGCGGTAGGCGGGTAAGTTACGAATGAAAGTTGCTGTAACATTAGAGCTATTAAGCGGAGTAGCTAGATTACCAACTTGAGGGTCTTTGCCAGGTTGAATTGCATCCATATAGAAGTGTTCTCCTCTAAAATAATATTTTGACGAATCCTTTAAATAGCATCACTTTACCCTGGTTTTAGTGCGCTTTTTGTTAAGAATCTTTATAAGTCAACAAATTGGGTAAAGTTAGCCAGTTAATATCCATGTTATCACTGTTAAAAATAGGAAAATTACAATATGATTGGCGATTACGCAGCTTCTTGGCTTCCCGTATTTATGGTTCCTTTTATTGGACTAGTTTGTCTTTCGGTTTCTATGGCTCTCTTCTTTATCTATGTTGAGAGTGAAGCTTAATTCACGCAAAAGTTAATAACTTAGATTGATTGACACTCCAACGCTTGCATTTAACTACGCTTCCGCTTCGTTAAATTAAAAGCGTTGGATTCTCCCGTACTAGTCTCATAATTGGTAATCTAACCGTTAGGATTACGCCTCAATAGATTTGTTGAGATTTTTTAGCGGATAAAAATGTACTCTACTGATTCAAAAAAGGCTCTATCTGGGAGCAAATTACTAATCTTGCTCTTACTCATTTTAGGAGCAGCGATCGCGTTATTACCTTTAGCGATTATTTTTTTGACTTCTCTAGCACCACCAGGAACCAGCACTAGTGCAGCTATGACAGGTCAATCTTTGACTTGGGCTAACTATAGGGAAGCTTGGCACCAGGGTAAGTTTCTGTTGGCATTTGCTAATTCTACTTTGGTTGCTTTAGCGGTAACGGCTTTGCAAATTATTACTTCTGCCTTGGCTGGTTATGCTCTGGCAAGATTAAAGTTTCGGGGTAGAGAAGCTGTTTTACTCGTAATTTTGGCAACTCTGGTGATTCCTTTTCAGTTATTGGTAATTCCCATTTTTATCATTTTAAAATGGGGACATTTAATTAATACTTATTGGGCATTAATTCTACCAACGGCAGCAAATGGTTTTGGAATTTTTTTGCTACGCCAGTATTTCGCTACTATTCCCATCGAATTAGAGGAAGCAGCAGCCTTAGATGGGGCAAATCGCTGGCAGATTCTTACTTACATTATGCTCCCGTTATCTCGTCCAGCTTTAGTAACCCTGTTTCTATTTACTTTTATTGGTGAGTGGAACGATCTATTTAAACCTTTAGTATTTACTACTAGACCAGAATTGAGGACTGTACAATTAGCTCTAGCTGAGTTTCAAGAAGAGTTTACTAATAGTTGGTCTTTGTTAATGGCAGCAGTAGTAATTGCCACAGTCCCTGTAGTAATTTTGTTTTTAATCGGTCAGCGTCAGTTTATTCAAGGTATCGGGACAACAGGAATTAAGAGTTAGGATAGCTTAAGATTTTTGTCTATCTGGATGACCAAACCAAGAACGCTGGCTATCCCCATATTTTTGTTGCAGTAATCGTTCCACATCATCCATTGTCCCCTCCGCAGCAACCCAACCATTTTCTATATCGGGAAAGTCTAACTTGCAGTTCTCACATTTCTTCCCGTCATAGAAACGAATAGGACACCAAAAAGATTCAACGTTACGCAGCATTTCTGCCCCAAGAGAATAAACTCCTGTCATCCAGTCGCAGTAAAGACACCAGATTAAATCTTTGCCGATCAATCCCTGAAACTTTTGACGGCTGACATTAACCCACTCGCTGTGTTTGTAGTCAGGAAACTCTAAAACCCACACTAAAATTGGATAGACAAAAACTTCTGCCCAACGAATAATAAAAAATACCGGTACGGCTAAGGCTGTTGCCCATAATGCTAAATTGTTGCGCCACCAACCAAACTTTTGGTTCATAAAACTATGAATTCGAGAACCTTCATTTGCAGTGGGACGATGGACTAATTCATGGATAAAACTCCATAGCTGCATCACCAAAAATTGTGCAGCGATCGCTGCAATAATTCCAAACCATCCAGCCACTAATCCACCAATCAACCAAGGAACCCATAAGAGTAAAGAGACAATTACATCAAGCCCTGGTGCTTTAGTGAATCCTGCCAGTATATTTTTACCAAATCCACCCAGTCGAGGTAGGAGATGGAGCAATAAAACTAGTGAAGTTTCTGCACTCAAGACAAAGACAAAAACAAAAGTAAATAGCTTCATTTGTTAGCAAACTTCAGATAAATTTAACGCTCGTAATTTCTTTTTTAGCCAAGTTAATTATAGATGTTGAATCGCATTCAGCTTATCCAACCACGCTGTTGGGCAAACGTAAGTTCGGAGTGCGGAAGGCTGATAGCTTCCAACTCAACCTATACAGCTAAACGCTCGATCAAAGCTTCCCTAGCTTGTTCTCGATCGTCAAAATGGATTTTTTCTGTACCTAAAATTTGATAGTCTTCGTGTCCTTTACCTGCAATTAAAACTCCATCTCCCGATCGAGCGTCTTGAATAGCTTTAGCAATAGCAATAGCGCGATCGCCGATTACAATAGGTTTAACTGATGGGGGAATTCCTGCTACAACATCGTCTAAAATTCTCTGGGGATCTTCGGTACGGGGATTATCAGAGGTGACTACGGCTACATCGGCTAATCGAGCAGCGATTTTACCCATTAGAGGGCGTTTAGTGCGGTCGCGATCGCCTCCACAACCAAAGACACAAATCATTTTACCGCTAATAAAAGGACGGGCTGCTTTAAGAAGATTTTCTAGGCTATCGGGGGTATGGGCATAATCGACAATAACGCTGATATCCTGTTCTGGGCTAACCTGTACCCGTTCCATTCTGCCTGGAACACCAGCAAAATTGGTTAATTTTTGGGCAATAGTTTGTAAGTCTACCCCCAGATGTAAAACTGTACCCACCGCAGCCAGTAAATTAGCTAGATTAAATTGACCTATTAATGGTGAATTAAAGGCGATTTCTCCGATGGGAGTATGTAAAATACCGCTAACACCATTAGCTTTATATTCTAAGTCTGATGTCCATAAATCTGCCTCAGAATTGCTAACACTATAACTCCAAACCCGATCGCGCAGCGCCTCGGCTTCGCCGAGATCGGGCTCTAAAGTGGCAATTAAACGCTGTCCGTAAGCATCGTCCAAATTAATAATGGCTTTTCCCGATAAATAATCGGGACTAAATAAAATAGATTTTGCCTGGAAGTAATCTTCCATATCTCGATGGTAGTCGAGGTGGTCTTGAGTCAGATTAGTAAAGACCCCTACTTCAAAATTACAACCTTTAACTCTACCCTGTGCCAAAGCATGGGAACTTACTTCCATCACTGCATATTGATTCCCTGCTTTTAATGCTTCTGCTAGTTGGGATTGTAACTCTACGGCAAAAGGCGTAGTATGGAGGGCAGTTTGTTGATATCCCGACCAACGAGTGTATAAAGTACCAAATAAAGCCGTCGGCAATTGAGATTGACTGAGGAAATATTCAATTAAATGAGTAGTAGTAGTTTTGCCATTTGTACCCGTTACTCCTACCATTTTTAATTTTTGAGCGGGATAATCGTGAAAAGCAGCAGCTATTTCTGCACAGGCAGATACCATATCTTCTGTGGCAATTAGACAAGTATTATTAGTTGGTGGTTGTTTGGCTAAAGCTTTCCGCGTTACTACAGCAGCGATCGCTCCTGCTGCGATCGCACTCTGCCAAAATTCTCCTCCATCTACCCTTGTCCCTGGCATTCCTAAAAATAAATCTCCCGCCTGGCAAGCATGGGAGTTAGTAGACAATCTTTTTACTTCTGCATCCAAAGCTGAATGTTCTACTAGTGGTTTAACTTCCTCAACCTTAGTTAATAATTCGCGTAGCTTCATCATAGGTATTTAAAATTGGAGATGCGATCGACTTTGTTATAATTTGAGTCTAGTTTTTACGCTAGATAATTAAATATTTCTGTAACATTTTTTCCAATTGCTTTACAGAAGCGCGAGGAGATAGACGGGGTAAAGGTTTTTCTGCGTTAGGTAATTTTTGACACAGTACGGGAACTTCATACTGATAGGCAGCAAACCAATCTTCACGAGTAGTAATATCCCTGATTTCTAGATCGAACTGTATAGCTTGGACTCGTGCTAACTTCTCCTGCAATCCTTCACAGAGATGACAGCCAGATTTAGTGTAGAGAATTAAATTCATACTTAAGTCGAACTCATATAGATAATAGTAAATTGGGCTAAAAAAATAATTTTTCGTCAATATCTTCCTGAGAAACGTTAACATAAGTTAATAAAGATAAGATCTAAAGTAAGAACTTTTCTTCGATCGCCAGCCAATTTATGCTGGAAGGGGTTAACACTCCATTCTCTGGTCAAGGCACTTACGGTTACGTAAACTACTTGCAGTAGTTATTGATGTAAAGTACCGTCACCTACAATAAAAAAACAGCTAATAAATATTCTCTATTTCTCAATTTTAGGAGACTATCAGCGTGAGTAAAAATGGTAATAAAAAATGGCGGAATGCAGGGTTATATGTACTACTTGCCATAGTAGTTGTAGCCCTGGGAACTGCCTTTTTAGATCAACAACCTCCAAGTAAACAGACTTGGAAATATAGTAAGTTAATCGATGAAGTAGAAAGAGGCACGGTAGAAAATGTTAAACTGAGTGCCGATCGCACAAAAGCAGTAGTCGTCGATCGAGAAGGCACTTCAATCTTAGTCAACTTACCTAATGACCCTCAGTTAATCGATATTTTAACGAATAATGGAGTAGATATTGCCGTTCTCCCTCAAAATGATGAAGGAGTATGGTTTAGAGCTTTAAGCACTCTCTTTTTTCCTATTTTACTTTTGGTAGGACTGTTTTTCTTACTACGACGTGCCCAAAGTGGCCCTGGTTCTCAGGCAATGAACTTTGGTAAATCCAAAGCCAGAGTACAAATGGAACCCCAAACCCAAGTGACTTTTGGGGATGTAGCTGGCATCGAGCAAGCTAAACTCGAACTAACTGAAGTAGTTGACTTCCTCAAAAATGCCGACCGCTTTACTGCTATCGGAGCAAAAATTCCTAAAGGTGTATTGTTAGTAGGCCCTCCCGGAACTGGTAAAACTTTGTTAGCCAAAGCAGTAGCAGGGGAAGCAGGTGTACCATTCTTCTCTATTTCTGGTTCCGAATTTGTGGAAATGTTCGTTGGTGTGGGTGCATCTCGCGTCCGCGATCTATTCGAACAAGCTAAAGCTAATGCTCCTTGTATCGTCTTTATCGATGAGATTGACGCAGTAGGTCGTCAACGGGGTGCTGGTTTAGGCGGTGGTAACGATGAGAGAGAACAAACTCTCAACCAGTTACTGACAGAAATGGATGGTTTTGAAGGTAATACAGGAATTATTCTGATTGCTGCTACCAACCGTCCCGATGTCTTAGATGCTGCTCTCTTGCGTCCCGGTCGTTTCGATCGTCAAGTAGTAGTAGACCGTCCCGACTACGCCGGTCGTCAAGAAATTCTTAAAGTTCATGCCCGTGGCAAGACTTTGAGTAAAGATGTTGACCTAGATAGAATTGCTCGTCGTACTCCAGGATTTACTGGTGCGGATCTAGCTAACTTATTGAATGAAGCAGCTATTTTAGCAGCCCGTCGTAACCTAACCGAAATTTCCATGGACGAGGTTAATGATGCGATCGATCGCGTTTTAGCCGGGCCAGAGAAGAAAAATCGGGTTATGAGCGAAAAACGCAAAGAATTGGTTGCCTATCACGAAGCAGGTCATGCTCTAGTTGGTGCATTAATGCCAGACTATGACCCAGTTCAAAAAATTAGTATCATCCCTCGCGGTCGTGCTGGGGGTCTAACTTGGTTTACTCCTAGCGAAGACCGTATGGAATCTGGGTTATATTCTCGTTCCTATTTACAAAACCAAATGGCAGTAGCTTTAGGTGGTCGTATTGCCGAAGAGATTGTTTACGGTGATGAAGAAGTAACTACTGGTGCTTCTAATGACCTACAACAAGTAACCAGAGTCGCTCGTCAAATGGTAACTCGTTTTGGTATGAGCGATCGCCTCGGCCCTGTGGCTTTAGGTCGTCAGAATGGTAACGTATTCTTGGGTCGCGATATTGCTTCAGACCGTGATTTTTCTGATGAAACCGCAGCAGCGATCGATGAAGAAGTACGTAATCTTGTAGACCAAGCTTATCGCCGTGCCAAAGAAGTTCTCACTGGCAACCGTTATATTCTCGATAAATTGGCAGAGATGCTAGTTGAAAAAGAAACTGTAGACGCAGAAGAATTACAAGATCTTCTAGCTGAGAATGATGTGAAAATGGCAGCCTTGGCTTAGTTATATTCACAATTTAGGATTGAGTGCAGCATAAAGATATGCTGCTTTTTTTTGTTTTATTTTTTGGCTGTAAATTTAGTAAATTAGCGATCGACGATTAAAAACTGCATAAAAAGGAAAACCGTTAATAAAAATCTCAGTGATATTACTATTAACTCCGAGGGCATTGCTTTAATAGAAAATAGCAATATTACAGCCAAGGCATTTAAAGGTAGAGGCGGAGACATTAACATTACCACGCAACAGCTTTTTCAAGAACCAGGTAGCGAGATTAATGCAGCTTCTGAGTTGGGTATCGACGGAACAATTACGATCGAAAGTCCCGATGTCGATCCTACCTCTGGTTTGATTGAATTATCTGATGTTCCCATCGATGCAGCAACAATTTTGGCACAAAACCTCTGTAAATTTGAAGACGACAAGATTGCTAAGGGTAGTTCTTTTATTATCACGGGACGGGGTGGCTTAACCCCTACATCAGCAGAACCTCTAGAAAACTTAGATAGCGTAGTCAGATGGGCAAATCGAGACGATATAAAAATCAGTAAAAATGGTTTAGTAGGGGTGCGCCAACGAACAGAAAACCAGACAGCAGAACAAAGTTATCCCGTTATTCAACAATCTCAAGGTTGGGTAACTACCTCTGACGGTAGCGTATGGTTGGTAGCAAATACGCCTGAAACCATTCCTCAAAATTCTAGAATCGTACATCCAAATTGTCGAACTTTAGAAGCGGAAACAACAAATTGATTTGAGGCTTTCACCGATAACTTAACCTTCTGCCCTCTGGAGGGGCTGTCGCCTGGGGTTTCCCCAGGCGTTTATACGCCCCGTCCCTCTGCCTTCTGTCTTCTGCCTTCTGCTTTGCCCGAAGGGCGGTCAGATAAAAACGGATGGCTTCTACGATAAACTGATTTTGGCTTTTGATTACATAATTAATGCTTAAATTTATGTTATTAAATGTATTTTTATTTAATTCATAGAAAATATGAAAAACTTTTTATGAGAACTGAGTTTAATGTTAAAATTACCCAAATATTATGCTTAGTTACTGTCTATTTATTCTCAATAACTAGTTTTGCTCGATCGCAAAATGTCCCACTGCCTTCAACTCCACCATTACCACCCCAACCCCAACCAGTAGAACCAGAAACTTTACCATCTCTAGAAGAAATACTACCCGAACTCGAAGAAATAATCCCTAAAGATGCTCCCAATGTAATTGAAGGTATTCCTAACAAAGTTTTTGTGAAAAAATTTGAAATAGTTGGCAGCACGGTTTTTACTCCTGAAGAATTGGCGGTAGTTCTAGAACCCTATAGTATGCGTCGTATCTCTTTTACCGAACTTTTAGCAGCACAACAAGCGATCGATCGACTATATCTTGAGAATGGCTATATTACCTCAGGAACATTTATTGCCCCCCAAAAATTACAAGATGGGATTGTGGTTATCGAGGTGATAGAAGGCACGGTAGAGGAAATAAAGATTGAAGGTTTAGACAGATTAAATCCTGGTTATATTCGCAGTCGCCTGGAAGTAGCAACTAAAGCACCCCTCAATCGCCACAAGTTACTCAATGCTTTGCAACTATTACAATTAGACCCTTTAATAGAAAATTTAGCTGCGGAATTAACTGCGGGAACTAAACCTGGTAGCAGTATTTTAGAAATTAGTTTGCAAGAAGCCGATCCTTTTGACGTAACTTTAAGCTTTGATAATTATCGCGCTCCTAGTGTTGGCACAGACCGCCGTCAGGTACAATTAACTCATCGCAATCTATTCGGTTTTGGCGATCGCATTAATGTTTCTTATCTCAATACTGACGGTAGTAATTCTCTAAACGATCTTAATTACACTATCCCCATTAATGCTTATAACGGTACTCTTAGTTTTCGTTTTAGCTATAGCGATAGCGAAATTATCGAATCGCCTTTCGATAGATTTGATATCGAATCGGAAAATAGCAATTACGAATTTACTTATCGTCAACCTTTACTACAGGAACCAACAGAAGATTTAGCTCTTGGTATTAGTTTTTTTAGAAGTGATTCGGCACTTACTTTTCAGGGTGAGCCTTCTAATATATCGCGAGGGGCTGAACCTGATGGAGAAACTCATATTAGCGCGCTACGTTTTTTTCAAGAATATACTACCCGTGATGCCAAACAGGTTTTTGCTTTACGCTCTGAGTTTAGTTTAGGCATTGATGTTTTTGATGCAACTATTAATAGTGGAAATGTACCCGATAGTAAGTTTTTTGCTTGGAGAGGGCAAGCACAGTATATTAGACTTCTCAGTCCAGATATTACTTTATTACTCCGTTGCGATCTACAACTAGCCAATGATGCTTTAGTCCCTATAGAACAGTTTAGTTTAGGTGGTGCGTTCAGTGTTAGGGGTTATCGTCAAGATATTTTACTAGGAGATAATGGTTTATTTAATTCAGCAGAAATAAGGGCAACTATTTTTCGTATTCCCCAATGGGAAGCAAGTTTGCAGCTAACTCCTTTTGTGGATTTTGGCACGGTTTGGAATACAGATGACATATCTTTTGAGCAAAATACTTTAGTTTCCGTTGGTGTTGGTTTACGCTTACAAGTTAGCGCTCGTTTTGCTGCTCGTTTGGATTGGGGTATTCCTCTAGTAGATTTAGAAACTAATGGAGATACTTTACAAGAAGATGGGGTTTATTTTTCTTTGGAATTGAAACCGTTTTAGTTAGTTGTTAGTAGGGGCGAATAGCCATTCGCCCGTACAAAAGTTGTTATTCGTTAGTAGCAAACTCACCGTTCGCTTATTTTTTTGGCGGTTTCTAAAATTGAACTTACACTGTGTATAGTGTAGATAACTTTTACAAACACTATATATGGATTGCTCGGATGGTTTTTTTCTGGCGATCGCCAGAAAAAGAATTTCACTCCGGCGATCGCGCTCATCAAAAAACCCCACAATCCTTTTATCCCGTAAGCAATTTTTCACTCCTCATTTTAAAATGGGCGAACGGTGAGAGCAAATGAATAAATTAAACAGATTATTATTTTTGGGTACGATCGCGTTAATCTTATCAATACCATCGCCCAAAGTTGTCTGGGCTAATAACGATCGAAGTATTCAAACTATAGAACAAGAGGCAGCCAAGCTCTATCAACAGAATAGATATTTAGAGGCAATTAATTTATTAGAAACTGCCATTAAACAGTATCGACAACAAGGGGATATTGTCAGTAGTGCGATCGCGATTCGTAATTTAGCTCTAATCTACCAAAAGTTAGGAGAATGGGCACGAGCAAAAACAGCCCTAACTAAAGCTGAAGAGATTATTGCAACCATAGATAGTGAACTAGAAAAAAGCCAACTCTTAGCTCAAATTTTAGAGGTAAGAGGACAAATAGAACTATCTTTAGGACAGGCGCAAAATGCTTTAGAAACTTGGAAAGAAGCTACCTTTCTTTACGAACAACAGGATAATATTACTGGCTTTACTCAAGCAAAAATCTATCAAGCTTATGCCCTACAAGCATTAGGTTTATATTCCCAAAGTCTTAAAACTCTAACAGAAGTCAAAGAGCGACTAGAAAACAAACCAGATACTGCCATTAAAGCTCGAGCTTTACTTAATATTGGCAATGTTTTGAGTAAAACGGGTAAATACGTAGAATCGGCAACAATATTAAATTCTGGTCTGGCTATTGCCCAAAAATTACCAGAAAAAACTATTATTGCCGATATTTTGCTAAATTTAGGTAATAATGCTCGACTAAAATCCGAACCCGAACAGGCATTAGAGTTATATCAACAAGCGATCAATATATCTTCTGGCTCGGATATACTTAGAGGAAAACTAGCTCGATTAGATGTTTTAGTTAGCTTATCAGCAATAGAAGCTGCTACCCGAGAAGCGGAAGAAATCGAACAACTGTTAGCTCAACTTCCTCTCCAGCAAACTACCATTCAAGGTAAAGTTAGTCTAGCTCGCCATTTACTCGAATTAGAGACAAAACCGAGTAAAATTGCTCGAATCTTAGTTTCCGCCATTAAACAAGCGAAAAATTTAGGCATCAAAAGAACGGAAGCAGATGCTTTAGCGGGACTTTGACAAAAAACTAGGTTCAAAAAGGGGTGAAAGCCTGATATATCAATACTTTAACCTCAAAATAGCTAAATCCTTAATATATCTGGGTTTCAGACGAATTTACCTCGACGAGGTAAATTC
>JASJDJ010000058.1 GCA_030065635.1 Xenococcaceae cyanobacterium MO_188.B32 | reverse complement strand
GGTAAAAGGTAAAAGGTAAAAGGGATTAATTCCGCTCGCTCGTTTATTTTTGCAAGAAGTCTACTGAGCAATCTCAGATGTTAGTCAGAGGGAAAGGTATTGCTTTTGCTAATTATTTTTTAGTGCTGAGGTTTGTCTGGGATAATAATAGTCTTTGACAAATGACTTAATTAAAATGCTTGCTGTAAGTAAGGAAAACACAAGTGGACTTATATCAAATTTTCAAGACAAATAATCCCATTATTGGCGTTGTTCATCTGTTGCCCTTACCTACCTCTCCTCGTTGGGGAGGTTCTCTTAAGGCAGTAATTGCTAGGGCAGAACAAGAGGCAACCGCTTTAGCAGCAGGGGGAGTAGATGGCATTATTATCGAAAATTTTTTTGATGCTCCCTTTGCTAAAGAACGAGTCGATCCTGCCGTAGTTAGTGCTATGACCCTAATTGTAGACCGCCTCAAAGGAATGGTTATGTTACCTCTTGGGATTAATGTGCTCAGAAATGATGCGAGAAGTGCCATGGCGATCGCCAGTTGCTTGGAGGCACAATTTATTCGCGTGAATGTACTGACAGGAATTATGGCAACAGACCAGGGTTTGATTGAGGGCAAAGCCCACGAATTATTGCGCTATCGACGAGAGTTAGGGACAGAAGTAGGAATTTTAGCTGATGTTTTAGTCAAACACGCTCGTCCTTTAGGTACGCCTAATTTGACCACCGCAGTTCAAGATACGATCGAAAGGGGTTTGGCAGATGCGGTCATTCTCTCTGGTTGGGCAACAGGCAGCCCTCCCACTAAAGAAGATTTAGAATTAGCTGCTGCTGCTGCGGTTAACACTCCTGTTTTTATTGGTAGTGGAGCCAGTTGGGAAAATATTGCTCAACTGATGCCGGCAGCAGATGGAGTAATTGTAGCCAGTTCTCTTAAGCGCAAAGGCAAAGTTGAGGAAACCATCGATCCTATTCGTGTATCTCAATTTGTTGAAGCAGCCAGACAAACAGTCAAAACAAAAGAGAAACACAAATCGGTTTCTTCCGTCAAAATAACTAAATAAAGCTAAGATGGAAGTCAAATTTATTATTTAGTGTATAAAATTATAATTTGTCTAGTTGATTATGCGCCGTCGACGTTCTGTTCCCTGGATTCATCGCTGGTCACGCCCTCTAATTGGTGCAATCTCGATCGCGGGTGCGATTCTAACTGCTTATCTAACTATAACTAAGCTTGCTGGAGGTGAGGTAGTTTGTACTGCCGAAGCTGGTGCTGCTGGTAGCTGTAGTGACGTACTTAATAGCCCCTATGCAGAAGTTTTTGGGCTGCCATTAAGTTTATTTGGCTGCATAGCATACGTTAGTATGGCTACTTTTGCCCTCGTACCTTTAGCGATTAATGCAGAAGCTAGTAAACAATTAAGAAAAAATTTAGAAAACTGGACTTGGTTATTGTTATTAGCTGGCAGTACTGCTATGGCAGTATTTAGCAGCTATTTAATGTATGTACTAGCAACTAAAATACAATCGATTTGTTACTACTGTATTGGTTCCGCTTTATTTTCTCTAAGTTTATTAGTTCTGACTATCTTAGGACGAGAATGGGAGGATATAGGTCAAATTTTCTTTACTGGTTTGATGGTAGCTCTCTTGACTTTAGTAGGTACATTAGGGGTATATGCTAATGTCGATAAACCAGTAGCTGGGGTACCAGATAAAGACGGATCGATTGTTATTCCTACTACAGATAGCTCACCCCAACCACCCTATGGTTGGGAAATAACTACTACTTCAGGAGAAGCAGAAATTGCTTTAGCTAAACACTTAACTTCAATTGGTGCGAAAAAATATGGTGCTTTCTGGTGTCCCCATTGCTACGAACAAAAACAGTTGTTTGGCAAGGAGGCATTTAAAGAAGTTAATTACATTGAATGTGCTAAAGAAGGAAAAAATCCCCAACCACAAGCTTGTCTGGCAGCAGGAATTAAATCTTTTCCTACTTGGGAAATAAATGGTGAGTTATATCCTGGAGTACAAACTCCCCAGGAATTAGCGAAATTGTCTAATTATCAAGGGGATATGGGCTTTAAGTATAAGATGCCTTAAGAGTTTGGAGTTCGGAGTTGAGTGGAAGACTTTACTATAAAGTCATTTTCAGTCAAGAAATTATCAACAGAATTAGCGATCGCTGCCTAAAATACTCAAAATGCAATAGAAAAAGAGTAAAACACTTGCTGGATAAGACTTTTAGCTTCTAGTTTCTAACAGTTTTACATCCGAGGTTCGGTAGAGCCAAATATCATTACTAAATCTAGTTAACTAAAAATATCCTAAGTAAGATAAACAATTTTGATTAATTTAAACTCCCACTTAAGTCAGAATACTAATTTTTACTCAATCTCTTTCCTTTGATGGAGTATTTAATAAAAAAAATGCAGGTTAATAAAAATTAATGTACTTCATTAAATTAATAATTGTTATGTCTAACCCAGAAGCTGAAAAAATCTCAGAAATCAAAGATACGGTAACTCAAGTTCTTCCTATTCCTCCTCAACAGCAACTACCAGTATCTAGTGCACGGGCTCTCAAAGATCGTTTAGATTGGGGAGAGCCCGCATTGACAATTCTAGATGCACGGGATAGCGAGGCTTATTTAGAAGAACATATAGTTGGAGCTATGTCTATAGCTTCTGACGATTTGGTAGAAAGATTTGTCAATAGTCTTGCCAAAAATCGCGAAATTTATGTCTATGGCGATAATGAAACTCAAGCTGATGCTGCTGCTGAGAAGTTTAGAACAGAAGGATTTACTAATGTATCTCAGTTGCAGGGTGGATTAGCTGGTTGGAAAGCGATTTCTGGTGCTACCGAAGGAAGAGTTGCTTAAAATTAATTGACCGGGGAACGCCGGTCAAAAAAAAAGAGGGGGAAGACGTTTTTTTAATACTCTTGCCCCTTTTTTAGGTTAGATTAGCTTAAATTTGATTTAAGGACTTTATTTAGTCAGCAATGGCAACTCTCAACTGATCTGCTTTAGCAATAGTCATGTCGTCAAAAGAAAATGAATCACTCTTAGAGTTAACAATACCCTTACCAGTAGTAGTAAACTCTACGCGATCGAAGGTTTGATAAACTCCATCTGATAATAGTTCGCCAACAATACCGACGTAAATTGCAGAACCAGTAGTACTACCGTCATTTTTAATAGTATGAAGGTCATCAATTGTATCTACTAATTGACCATTAGAATAGAGTTTGAGAGTTAATTCAGCACCCCAATCTCCAAGATCATAGGCATAGAAGCCAAAAGCAGCAATATCTTCATCAAAGTCAATCTTAAAAGTAGAATTATCTTTAGGAGTAGCTTTAGTATGCCAATATTGCATTTCAGAAGAAGGATATTGTCCTTGTTCTAGAGCACGACGAATATCTTTATTGCTATTAGCATCATTAATATTATAGATTTGTCCATTTCCACCTAGAGTAGCAATTCCTGCCCCAGGAAAAGATAAATCTAAATTAGAACCAGCAGTCCAATTAACATTTTCAAAATTCTCGGTACCAACAGTATTATCTAGAAGATCGAGAAATTGTTTTTCTGCTTGTTTGGTTTTATGGAGAGTTGCATGAGTATTCCAACCACCATTATTAATATCTTCTCCTTTAATAATCTCAAAAGCTTGAGCATTAGTAGTAATAAGTAAAGAAGCAACTAATGTTGTAAATAGAGTTTTTTGTACTTTCATAATAATTATTAGCTCGAAAATAAAATAATTAGTTTTTAAATTTATCCGTTCGACTGACTGTACTTATAGTAATACTATTTACGTAATTACCGCTTCCGTAATTATGCTGAATTAATCTTTTTTAAAGCCTCAAAAATAGATAAAAATACGATAAATTTATGAAGTTTTTAAGAAACTATACTGAGAAAAATATTTAGTTTTTATATATAAAATTACTCTTATATGAAGGGCTTTTAAAGCAACTGAAAAATCTTGACTAAGTAAATGTTTTTCGCTTGCAAGGTCAACCTTAAATACTAGTTAATTGCTAATAGTTTCATCACTTTTATGTACTCTATTTTTTACCGATATCTGTAGCAATAGTTAGAGTCGAGCGAGCAATTTCGATTTAGCGATCGCCCAGCCAACGCAAAGCTCTGTTTAGTTCTTTTGTCCCATTCTTGAAATAACAGCGACCATAAACAAGAATAACTTTCTCTGGCTTCCATGCAAACATCTGACGAACAGCTTTACGCTCTTGTTCCTTTTGTCCCCAAAAGGTCATCCCTACTGTTAAATAGATGTAGAAGAATTTAAAATACTCCGCTCTAATTCCTGTTGTTGTCTTTGCCAAAAACTTTGAGAAGGGTGAAACAAACAGTAATGTAAAATAATCCCATCGATCGTGCTTACTAGAGTTCTTGCTAATGCGGGAGCATCAATTGTTGGCTCGATTTCTCCTGTTTCTTGTCCTTTAACAATAATCGCTGCATATACATTGCTCAGTTTCTCAAACCATTCAGAGATTTGGCGCTCGAGTCCCAGTCTCTCGCTGAAAGTTTTAGTGCTTCTTCTATCATTGCTCTGAAGCTATCTAAAATAGCTTCGATAATTTCCTATGTGGTTTAGTTCTACTGCTATTGGCTCTCTATTAGGTTCGGTTGCCAGTACTGCCACTTATGGTATGCAAGCCATATTAGGTACGGCAACGGCAGCTTTTGGTGCTAATGCTGCCAGTAAACAAGTTATTAATACAGCCGAAGCAGCAGCAGCAGCAGTCAAAAAAGAATTAGGCATGGCGATCGATCCCGTTTCTATGCGGGAAAATGTCGAAGAATTTTTACAGTCAGTCAAACCTCCAGAGCTAGATATAGACAAGATTGCTACAGATTTTGAGCAGTTACTCGATGATGAAAATCTCCAGGAAATTATTGATAGTGACAGTCTTAAGAATGTCGATCGCCAAACCTTCATTGACTTAATTAGCGATCGCAGTAATCTATCTAAAAAAGACGCAGAACGCATCGCTACTAAACTAGAGTCAGTTTGGCAAAAAACTACCAGTAAAATAAAGTCTTCTGGGAACCCGATCGCCGATTTTGCCAATTATCTTAAAACTGCCACTAAAGAGCAACTTTTGGGCACGGAATTTGGTAGTAAGCTAGATTCCCTCATCGAAGAAATGCAGAAACGCCGTCGTTCTCAAAGTACTAACCCCATGATGCAAGCTGCAACTATGGGTGGGAGTAGTTTGATTAGTATAGTTATGGGACGTACCGATTTAAGCGATCTTGATGTAGATAAAATTGTTAACCAGCTAAAAGATTTACAAGGATATCTGGGAGAACAAACTGATAAACTAGCAACTCAAGTGGGAATTAAAGACGAAACTCCTGACACTACAGTTAAAAAGGATATTAGAAATTATCTTCTCAATGCCTATCCCTGGCAGTTAAAATACGAAAATCTCAACGTTGAATTTCGCGATTTAATTTACGATCCTGCTGCCGATCCTCAAGCAGTCACATTGGAGTTACGGCAGTTAAACCGTTCCTTCTTTGTCGATTTACTCAAGCAAAAAGGAATTCTCTCCAAAGTACAGATTCGTCACATAGCTAACTGGTTGGAAGCAATACGTTTAGAAGTATTAGCTAGTGCTGAAGCAGCCCGATCGAGGGAAAAAAGTATTGAATTAATGATGGAAGTAGAAGATTATCTAACTACTACTCCCAAAGAAAATTTGACCCCAGAAAAAATCCAAATTGAATTTAAACCCATACTCGAAGACTTCGATGCTAACTACGAACAGTTAAAGACTCGCCTGAGTACATTAGACCGCCCTACATTAGAAAGAATGTTAGAGTTGCGGAATGATATGGATCGGATCGAAGCTTCTGCTATTGTAGGAGAACTAGAAATTGCCCGCGACCGCACTTTAGAAGATGCTCAAAAAAACTTAGGTCAAGCTCAAGCTATCGCCGAAAGACAGTGGCTTAAGGTTCAGTCTTATCTAAGAGATACAGGCAAAGGAGAACTCAATCCCGAAGGTATTAAACGGGATTTAAAGTTATTACTCGAAGACCCCCAAGCAGGAAGTTCTGCCTTCAAAGCTAGATTAGCCCAATTCGATCGCGATACGTTAGTTCAGTTGCTTGCCCAACGTCGAGATTTAACCGAAGAGCAAATTGAAGATGCGCTCGACGCAGTAGAAAGCTCTTGGATGCAAGTCACTACTGCCCCTCAAAAGCTAGTAGGTAAAGCCCAAGAACAATACGAACAAGCCACCTCTGCTATTGCGGATTATCTCCGTCGTACGGGTAAGCCAGAGCTTAACCCTAGAGGTATTAAGCGGGATTTAACTCTGTTGTTAGAAGACCCTAAACTAGGTACAAAAGCGATTCGTCAGCGTTTGGCAGCAATGGATCGAGATACTTTAGTACAGTTATTGGCACAACGCAAAGACTTGAGTGAAGATGATGTCAATCGAGTAATCGATGAAGTACAGTCAACATTAACAGAATAGAAAGAACTCGCGATCGTATATTGCAAAGAGCAGAACGCATCCAGACCGAAGCAGCCATGCGTGTAGAAGCTTCTAGAAAACAAGCATATATTCAAATTGAAGAAACTCGGAAAGCTGCTGCTACTGCTTCTTGGTGGTTATTCTTTACCGCGCTTATTTCTGCCGTAGCTTCTGCCGGTGCAGGGATATTAGGTGTTGTCGGTTAATTAGTTTTGAATAACTTCTAATTTATCTAGGGGCGTTTTGTTAAACGTCCCTATTTTCAGTAGATGGACAAGTTTTTGAACCAGCGCGATCGCCCTAAAATTTATGTCTTGAGAAAGACGATGAATAGTTACAAAATAAACCATCATAAAGTGATGTTTTTTTGAGTTAGTAGCTTTCTATCACAAAATATCTAATCTTAATAGGAACAATAATCGGCGGAACGGGTTTTTTCTTAGGGGCAATTTTAGCATTGATGGTTTTACCCATATCTACGACAGCATTTTGGTTACTAGTCCCCTACTTACTTTGGAGTCCTATTGGCACCTTGGTAACATGGCAAATGATGCAGCTAAATCCTATAGATGCCTAATTTTAGTTTGGATTAAATAATATTTTTAGCAACAGAAATCATGATATATATTAGATATTTTTTTCAGCTTACTATTGCTCTATCGTGGATCGTCGCAGCAGCAGTAGGGCTTAAAACCGTAGATTCAGAAATTTTGTCTCGTGCTAATCCAACCTTAATCGATTCAGTCTTATGGCAACATAGAAAGAGCCAAGCATGGATTATTTTTCTCTACCTGTATGCTTTTTTTGTTGGGATTCCCCCTTTATTTTTCCCTCAACAATTTACTCATTGAGAAAAATGTTCACTATTAAATTAACGATTTAATTATCAATCGCACTAAAACCTTTGCAAATGTTGATATAGAATCGATTGTGGTTACGCCTCGCTCTGATAGCTTGCAAGTAGAAATAGAAGTTTCTGCACCGCTCGATTCTATTTCCCAAAATCAGATTAATCTGGTGAGAGACTTTCTGACCAAAAAAATAGGTCAGTCGATCGATCTCGAAGTGAAAATATCTCCAGCGATGAGACTCGAAGCACCAGCTTTAACAGTGAACGGTCAACAGTGAACGGTTATCAGTTGTTGCTCACCTGATAACTCATTCATTCTCCATCCCAAACTGAACCGAAACTACAGCAGTAATATCTTTTTCTATTGAAGAAGTATCATAAATACCGTAATCACTTACATCGGTTGAGTTGCGGGAGGTAATTTGAAACACTCCTGTCTTGGCACTTCTAACAGCACCTACTTTATTCCCAGTACTACTAGCGATCGCCTCAGCCCTAGCTTTGGCATCTTTGGTTGCTTCAGCTACCATTTCTACTCGCAGTTGACTGAGTTTGGTATATAAATATTGAGGACGTTCGGAAACTAAATTAATTCCTTCGTCGATCAGCTCATTGGCTTGTTGGGATATTTCTGTATATCTTTCTACTTCATCTGAGCGAATTTCTAAGCTTTGACTTAGGCGATAAGCCAAAATCCTCCCAGTTTCGCGCCCGTTGACTGTAATTTCTGGAATACTATAGTTGTTAATAGCACTCAAAGTAATTGCATCATCAGGTACTTGTTGTTCTTTTAAATAGGCTTCTACTCTTTCTCTCTGACGCTTGAGATTTTGGTATGCAGCTTTAGCGGTTGGCTCTTGACTAGATACAGAAAAACGTAAAATAATATAGTCTGACCGAATTGGTCGTTTAGCAGAGCCAGTTATCGCTAAAACGTCATTGGCTTGTTTAAATTCCCGAATTGCCTTGGCAAAAATAACAGAACTTACCACCAAGGAAAGAGATAGGGCAGCTAAACCGGCAAATAGTTGTGGAAAACGATCGATTACTGAAGATGTTTTCATCTGCTTTTCTCCACCAAGAGTAGCTCTAATTCAATGACGATTTCACTACGAGCTAAGTTCCGATGAACTACATTGGTAAAAATACCGAGGCAAAAAAAATACTTGTTAACTAAATTGTCATTGGTGAGTCGATATATACTATTGGTTCTGGCACTGAGAACTTAATATTGTAAGTTAAGAGTTTGCGAGCGATCGCCTGATTGGCTAAATCTACTAATCGTTTGCGTAAAGCAAGAGAGTCTTCTCCCGAACTGGTTAGGAAAAAGTTGATTCTAGCGCGAGTCCCTAATTTCTCTTCAGACTGAGAAAAACGAATTCTGGTGTTGGCGCGATCGATACCCCAAAATCTGTCTGTACTCTCAATAATAATCCGTTTTACTAATGCTTGCTCGCTTTCTTCTAGAATTCGAGAAAAATTTAACTAGAGCATCGCCACGACTTTTTTGCCCCTGCTAATATTTTCAATATGCTTACCTGCCATAATTGAGTTAGGAACGATAACGATCGTGTTTCTACCAGCCGTGCGGATTTTGGTAGAACGTAAGCCAATCGATTCTACACGACCATACACATCTTCCCCGTAAGGATTAAAATTTACCTGAATATATTCCCCTGGCTGATAAGGACGGTCTAAAAACAATTCAATAGTGCCGATGATCCTTTCTAATGCGTGTCGTGCAGCAAAAGCAACCACAACCCCCCCAACACCAATACTGGCAGAGATAGCAACTAGATTGAGTCGCAAGCCTTGAGCAAAGAGCAAAACAGCGAACAAAATAATAATGACATTTGTTAAAGTTTCAAATACTAAAGCAGTTTCATTAACTTCTCCACCCAACCTCTGAACTAGCTTAATAGCATACATACGAATCACTCGTTGAGATATCCGCGAAGCAAACCAAGCAATACTAATTGCTAAGGCTAAATAAATAAAAAAGCCTAAAAACTGATAAATTCTGAAATATTTATCCAATAAATTCAAACACACGGACATAATTCAACCATAGCGTAAAAAGGACTAGGCGAGAAAAGAAAAATTAGGGAGTGGGCTTTTACCCAACACCAAATTTGGTAGCCACCCCACATCCGAATGACACTAATCCCCTCTCGGGGAGTAGGGTTCCAACTTCTGGCTACTGTCCTGTGTAGTTGGGCTCTTCGCCACGATAGTTAATTGTTCGATTGCTTCCGTTATTTAAATTGTAACTAAATTAACAACTCACTTAACAACTACAGTGGCAATCACTTTGACATCATATTCTTCTTCAAAAACATCTTTTTTAAAATTTAAACTCCATAATTCCAAAGCACAATCATCTCCTATGTCCTTGGGAAATAAATGAAAATGAAATTCTTTTTTATCTTTATCATAATGACAATTAAAAGAGGCGATCGCGCCTTTTTTTCTTCGGTCTAAAGCTACTGCGAGTCGTAAAATAGCACTTAGCTGTCTGACCATTAATTGATATTTCTTATTAGGTAATTTTTGATAATGGTCGTGTTTTTTCTTGGGTTTACTTTTGCGATGGTAGCGAGCTAGGTTGGCAATTAATTCTAATTCTAATTCCGTAAAACCGAGCATTTCTGCATTACGAATTAAATAATAGGAATGTTTATGATGAGCAGAATGACTGATATAAACACCACAATTATGTAAAATAGCTGCTGCCCAAAGTAATTCTTGTTCCTGACTACCCCAATCATGAAGATTTCCCTTAGTTTGCTCGAATAAACTAATCGCAAAATCAGCTACTCTTTCACTATAATCAAGGTCTACTCGATACTTTTGAGCTATTTTAAGTACATTACGTTTTCTGACTTCATTTTGATAGCGTAAACGACTTTCAATTAACCCACGAGTTAACATCCAATCGACAATTATTCCTTCCCGCAATGCTTGTTCGCAAATAGTAATACTATCTAGATTGAGCATTGTCATTACTTCTAGCAAAATAATTGCCCCAGGAACGATAATTTCTGCTCGTTTGTCAGCTATGCCTGAAACTTCTAGCCTTTCTTTACAAGTCATGGCTGCTAGTTTTTGGACGATCTTTTCCAACTCTTCACGACTGACTTGATAGCCACCAATAGGGTTAGGTGCAGCACCGTATTTTTCGATAGCATGAATTGTTGCTAAAGTTTGGATTGTGCCAGAAGTACCAATTAAACTAGGTACTTCATTCAGTTGTAAATTTTGCCAAATCTCATCAACGGGACGTTCTAGCATTCCCCGAACATACGCCCGTAAATAGTACAATTCCTCTTTACTAATAGGGTCTGTCGTCACAAATTCTCTAGCTAAACGGACAGCCCCTACCTTAGTACTACTGAGAAAACGAGGTTCGTGAATATCTGCCAAAATCAATTCTGTCGAACCGCCACCAATATCGATAATTATCTGGGGTTGTTCGCCAAAATCCATACCAGACAAGACTCCAAGGTAAATACGCCTTGCCTCTTCTTGCCCAGAAATGAGATTGACAGTAATACCTAGTTCTGATTCGATTTGGTTGAGAAACTTTTGTCCGTTCCGCGCTTCTCTTGTGGCACTAGTAGCTACAGCTATAATCTCCTTGACGTTAAGACTATCAGCCAAATCTTTGCATCGTTTTAAAGCGGATAAAGACCGCTCGATCGCTTCTGGAGTTAATTCACCAGTTTTGGGGTCTCTTTCGCCTAGTCTAACGGTATCTTTTTCTTTGGCAATAACCGAAAAAGCTGGTAAAGCTGGTTCGATTTTCACAATTACCATGTGAATAGAATTAGTACCAATATCGATCGCAGCAATAATAGGTTGACGACCGCTATTTGTAGTTAAAGAATTATTTGTCTGTGTGGTAACTCGATCGATAGAACTAACCATAAAGATTGCCAAAATAACAATATTCTTCTTGCTTAATAAAAGAGATTAAAAATATAATCTCACGGATAAGGCGCGATCGTTCCCTTCGTCAAAACTTTATTTATTTGTCAAAAGCATTAAAATATTTCCTCTAAAAAATTTCCGCGCCGATGTTAAAATTCCCAGTTAAGTTGTAGACCGATAACATCCGCCTGACCTTCAAAATTGCCCTTGAGAGTGCCTGCTAGTGGTTCTGATTTGTTCATAGAACTATCGTCAAAAAAGATATGGACATATACCACGTCTAAACTGAAAGAGGAGGATACTTGATAGCTCGAACCAAATGCCAGCCAAATGCGATCGCTATCGGGAATACGAGCAGTTCTAAATTCTTCTTTAAGGTATAATTTGCCCCTAGTCCAAATCTGAGGGTATCTTCCCAGTTTTCTGGCTCAACGGTATCTGGCTGGACGGGATTATCAAATACGATCCGCAATTCTCGAAAGCGACTCCAGTTAGTCCAGGTAATATCTCCCATAATTGCCCAACGAGCGCTTAATTGTTGATAGACACTGAACGAAAGAGAATCGGGTAACTTTAAAACCGCAGAAGCATCAGTATCTAAGAACCGTCCGCTAGCTGTAATTGCTTGGGCAGCATTAGGCACTGTAAAATCTGCATCTCCTTGAAGGTCGTGAGTAATGTCAGTCCAGCAGGGTTATAAAAGATCGTGCTAGCATCTTCAGCTAGTGCTGCACCTCCAGCAGCAGCATTTCCCAAATTTTTTACGCTCTGTTCTGTTAGAGCAAATCCAGATGCTAATGCAGAACAGCTTATATTAGTTACTCCTAGTATTGTTAAGATTGAGAGCAGCGATCGATTTAAGAATTTTTTTATCTCTCTCGTACCATTAACTGAAATTAGTTTTTTTGTAGACCAATGTGATTTGACCATTCATTTTTTTCTCCATGGTTTTTTGCTGCTGTTTCTTGAGCCACCATAGGAGAAGAGGTCATGGTGTGATTAGAAATTTATCAAAAATGCAGATTTAAGGTGATTGGGGAGTAAATCAGTGTCAGTTATCAGTTAGAAACTCATCTTTAACTCTAATCTATAGCTTATAGACTTATTCAGTCGAGCGCTCGGAGGGAATAGCAGCAATAATCGCATCGATTACTTTAGAGATAGCAATAATTTCTAAACCTAAATCTTCGGGTAAACTTTGACCTTTAGGCACGATCGCCCGTTTAAAGCCTAGTTTGGCTGCTTCTTTTAATCTTAGTTCCATTTGCGAAACTAAGCGTACTTGTCCACCCAAACCCACTTCCCCAATTAAAACTGTACGGGGATCGACAATACGATCGCGGAAACTAGCTACTATTGCTACTGCCATACCTAAATCGGCTGCGGGTTCACCTACCCCCAATCCTCCAGCCGAAGCGACATAGGCATCTAATTTAGAAAGGGGAATACCGACTCTTTTTTCTAAGACTGCTAAAATTTGCTGCAAGCGACTGTAATCTACCCCCGTAGTCGAACGGCGAGGAGAAGTATAACTTGTAGGACTAACTAAAGCTTGCAACTCTACTACGATAGGACGAGTTCCTTCACAAGCCACTATAGTTGCCGTACCGGGGGCTAATTCATCTCGATTACCTAAAAATAACTCCGAGGGATTATCTACCTCAATTAAGCCTTTATCCGCCATTTCAAAGATGCCAATTTCGTGGGTTGCACCGAAGCGATTTTTGACAGAACGCAAGAGACGATGAGAAGCATAGCGATCGCCTTCAAAATATAATACTGTATCTACCAAATGTTCTAATACTCTTGGCCCCGCGATCGCCCCTTCTTTGGTAACATGACCGACAATAAGTAAAGTAATATTTTCCCTTTTACCTACCTGCATTAAAGCCGAGGTGCATTCCCTTACTTGAGCTACCGAACCAGGGGCAGAAGTTAGAGAAGAAAAATGAAGAGTTTGAATACTATCGATAACTGCTACCTGGGGTTTTAAAGATTCTAATTCCCGCAGAATTTCTTCTAAATCTGTTTCTGGCAAAACATACAAGTCGTTATCTTGGTTTTCTTCCTTATCTTTGCTAGATTTACCGTTTTTACTGCCATTCCCGTTGACTGTTTCTTCTACTGAAGGTACGACTCCTACCCCCAAACGAGAAGCCCTTAACTTGACTTGCTGTCCCGATTCTTCCGCAGAAACATACAAAATACGCGGTAATCGCTGAGATAGTTGATTGGCTACTTGCAACAATAAGGTAGATTTACCGATACCGGGATCGCCTCCAATCAAGACTAAAGCACCAGGAACAATTCCCCCTCCCAATACCCGATCTAACTCTCCATAGCCTGAAGGAAATCTAGCTTGGACATCATTATTAATTTGGGAAAATTTTAAAGAAACCCGAGGCTGTGCCCTTTTATCTGCCCTGCTATTACCTCTGGTATTTGACTGCCAACCGCCACGACTATAACCAGAAGAATTAAGATCGATCGGTTCTTCTGAGATTGTGCCGTAAGAATCGCAGTCTTTACAGTAGCCGAACCATTGCGAATATTCTGCACCACATTCGCTACAAACGTAAATCTGTTTGGACTTTGCCATTTTATTATTTTTAACAAAAATTAAGAAAAACCAGGGTATTAGCCAACTAATATATAAGACTCTTAAAGAATTCTAAATAGCAGAGAAAATGAAGTAAATCTGAAAAAAGACCAAAATTAGCACGATTGATTAGAAACTCTTACTTAATAGGACAACATAAAAGATATATTCTAGAAACAAAGCTACTCAAAATTTAACTTAATCGGTAACAAAATATAAATAAGGAGCGTAGAGTAACTTGGAAACTCATAAAGAAAAAATTTTAGTTGTTGATGACGAAGCTAGTATTCGTCGTATTTTAGAAACTCGCTTATCTATGATTGGCTACGATGTAGTCACGGCTGCTGATGGAGAAGAAGCTCTAGAAACTTTTCGGGTCTCCGAACCAGATTTGGTCGTTCTCGATGTTATGATGCCCAAATTAGATGGGTATGGTGTTTGTCAAGAACTACGTAAGGAATCAGATATTCCTATAATCATGTTAACTGCTTTGGGGGACGTAGCCGATCGCATTACCGGTTTAGAATTAGGTGCAGATGACTATGTAGTCAAACCCTTCTCTCCTAAAGAATTAGAAGCTAGAATTCGCTCCGTACTCAGACGAGTAGATAAAGATGGCGCACCTGGTATTCCTAGTTCGGGGGTGATTCATGTTGGTTCGATCAAAATCGATACAAATAAACGTCAAGTTTATAAAGGAGACGAACGCATTCGTTTGACTGGGATGGAATTTAGTTTACTAGAGTTACTCGTCAGTCGTTCTGGTGAACCTTTTTCCCGTTCGGAAATTCTGCAAGAAGTTTGGGGCTACACACCGGAACGCCATGTCGATACCCGTGTAGTAGATGTGCATATATCTCGTCTCAGAGCCAAGTTAGAAGACGATCCTAGCAATCCAGAATTGATTCTCACTGCCAGGGGAACAGGTTATCTATTTCAGCGAATATTAGAACCGGGAGAAGATTAGTAATCTGTTAATTGTGAAATGATGGATAGGAGAAAAGTTCGGAATTCGGAGGAGCGAAGATTTAACCCTCATTTCTAGACGAATTACCAGGCTTATCTTGACAATAAAATTCACCGAATTAAAATTGCTGGAGTTTTGATTTTAAATTTATTTTGGGAAATATCTGCAAAAATAAATGGCAAAATCCGATCCCAACAAAGTATTGCGGTTACTACCAATCTTCGCAGGAGGATTAGGTGGTGTACTGCTGCTGGTTAATCGTTTGCTAACCACTCAGCTTACCGAATCTCAAGCCCGTTCTGATGCTTTGGGCATAATTGAAGGTGCAGTGTTAATTTTAATTGGTTTGATTTGGCAGCAAATTCAACCGCGGTCGCCTGATGTGGTAACTTTAATTGGAGAAGAAGGCTTTGAATTAGCTTCAGAGTTGCCCGCAGAAGTTAAAACGGAATTAGCTTGGGCTTCTCATCTTTTGTTGACTAATACGGTAACGCGATCGCTTGTCGTCTACTATGATGGGAAAACTTTACTGCGACGGGGAATATTAGGTAAAAAAGCTCGAGTTACACCAGGAGCGATCGTTCAAAAAGTTTTAGACCGACAAAAAGCTATTTATTTAGTCAATCTCAATCTCTATCCAGGTAAAATAGAGTTTGATTATTTGCCAGAGAATACTCAGGGGATAATTTGTCAACCGATTGGTGATAAGGGCGTGTTAATTCTAGGTGCTAATGCCCCTCGTAGTTATACTAAGCAAGATGAAAAGTGGGTAGAAGGTATTGCCGATAAATTAGCTGAAAGTTTAAAAGTTTTATAACGTTATTTTAATTAGTCTTAAATTTTAGACCAAGAAAAACGAAAAGTCGTACCCTTACTAAATTGAGAATCTAACTCAATTGTTCCGCCTTGAGTCTCCACTATTTTTTTGACTATCGACAAACCAATTCCCGTACTCTAAAACTGTTTTTTGAGCAGATCTCATAGCGGGATTTTTAATCGAGAAGGCGATTTTATTGTCGCACAAATATTAAATAATTGTTAAGTAGTTTGGATACCAATTATTCAAAGTAGCTAGATAGTGCATCCAGGAACTCACTCTATTCAGGAGTAATTTCTTCTTGCAATGGGTCGGGAGAGGGTTTGGGAATATTATCTGGATTCGTCATCCATTTTAAAGGAAGAAAATAAGCTAACAAACCAGTTCCGACTAAGATCGATAATCCTACAATAATTATTTTTAAACTGTTGGACTGATTTTGCTTACTAATTGATGATGAATTTGGCTTTTCTTCTGTTTTAACTTCTTCTGCTTTAACTTCTTCTGTAGTGGGTATCGGATCGATAGAAGAGTCAATTTCAGACTCTAAAAGTGCATCATCAAGCACAGAGGATACTTCAGACCAAGAAATAACCGTTTCTGCTGCTTCTGACTTGGGCTTAATTTGACAATAAACTAAAGCTACAGTCGCATTATCATGTCCATTTTTTTCGTTAGCAATTTTCATTAACATTTTTGCTGCTCTAGTAAGATCGGCTTTATGACAGAGGACTGGTAAAACTGCACTACGCCAATACTGCTCTACTCGCTCAAAATCACTCAAACCATCACTACAGAGTAGAAAAACGCAATCTCGATCGATAATTAGACGGCGTATATTGGGATGAAGTGCAGCCGAATCACGCATACCTAAAGCTTGAATTAATGCTCCTGCTGAGGGATATTGTAAAGCTTCTCTATAAATGGCATAGCCTAGTCTGACTTCACGAGACGCAAGATCGTCATCTACAGTAACTTGATGACAACTTGTGTGGGTAATATAGTAAATACGCGAATCGCCAACATGGGTTAAATAAACTTCATGGGCTTTAGCTAAAGCCATTACTAAGGTAGTACCCATTCTTTGCCTTTCTTGACGTTTTTCTAGATCGTTGCGTTTGCTTATGCTATCATTAGCTTCATTAGTGAATTGAGCTAATTTTTTTACTATATTAGTCGGATTGCTATCCTGGTTCTCGAAAGACAGTTCTTCTATTTTTTGTCGCAGATAGTCGATAGTTTCTCGAGCAGCAATTTCTCCCCCTTCATGTCCCCCTACACCATCACAGACAATGGCTAAAGACTTTTCTGTAGAAGGTACATTAATTATTTTTTTGTCAGTGGGATATGATGCATCTTCGTTATGAGGACGATTGGGGCCAGAATCGCTACTAGCAAAAATTTGATAAGAATATTCTTGACCTCGCCCACAGATTTCGAGCGCTTTATCTAAAATAGCGACGATCTCTTTTGGCTTTTCAATATCTCTTGTTTCAAGACGCACGCAAAGTTCTTCTAACAATCCTTGAATACTGGGAGATGCGTACTGAGTCCATTGTGACCACAATTTTCCTAATTTTTGCAGACTGGGATTTTCGTCTTGATAAGTATCTGCTTGCAGTTGTAATAACTGTACAAAAGAAGCATTGATTCTAATTAACCAAGGATTAAGCAGAGTAGAAGCAACATCTTTATCTTTAAGTGGCTTCCATAGTTTAGCTATTTGCTGCAACCAATGAAGTTGTTGGAGGGGAGTAGCTTTTTGCCAGAGTGTGGTTATTTCTGGAATTAACTGAGAATGTATTAACTCTCCAGTTTTTTTAGTCGGTACCGTACCATATTCTAGTAACCAGATATCAGTTCGAGCGAACTGACCGTAAACTTGGGGAATATGCGGAAAATAAGGAAATAATTGTAAATAAGGAATAATTTTGGCCGGAATTTCTTTGGGAGTTTGTGGTTGTATTCCCGGTTTAGTATCTAAAAAAATTCTTCTATCTATCGCTAGATAGCGGTCGCTAATTAAATTCCCTACTCGCTCGCCTTCAACTACTTCTGCCATAGCCCACAGATAACGTCTAACGAGCGGGGTTTTACACCGACTACAAAAGCGATTTGCCCGAGTATTAAACGTTAAGCAGTGAATATTTGAGCATTGAATTTTAGGCTCGGAATTGGGCATAGATGTCTTTAACTTAGAAGCGCGCTCCATAGACCTTGCGCTGATAATTTCACTGAGGAACATCGGTCACCGCAGACAAAAAAGGGTCGTGGGGCGAGGTTGCCTCGCCATGAACGGCTAAAGTATTTGAACCAAATTCAGATACCGCGTCCTCTCTTTGTCAACTCCGCACGTCGTTTTACGATGTAATGGTGACTCATTAGACTAACGCCATTTTGCCGTTGTAGGAAAAATAACGCTAATTAATTTATCGGAGGTTAAGCCGATATTATATACTTATTAACTAGTTTATTATGTCAATAATTGTAGTATCTGAAATTTAATTAGCAATTTTTCGAGCGACTAATCTCGAGTAAAAAGACTTTTTTCTTCTCAAGTGGAGCATACCTCTAGTAGGTAAATTCAAAGATAAAGTTTATTTAGCTGTAAATTTAAAGAGCAACTCGAGCGATTTTTATTCTTCGTGTAGTTCTTGAAGTGTGTTTTTTAAGGCTAAAGTTAATTGTTGAGAACTTTGACGTAAAGAATTACTAAGATAATTAACTACATTTAGGGGAGAGGCAATTTTTACGGTTACGTCTGTTCCCCAACTAGGATAAGTTTGACTGTATTTAATACTCACTGGAAGTATTTTGACATTACTGCCTGGTTGTTCTGATTCTACCTCTAAGGCTATATGAGCTATACCTCGCTTAAGAGAATTAATTTTTTGATTCCGAAAAATACCACCTTCAGGAAACATAACCAACATCTCGCTATTAGAGAGTAATTCTATACTGTGACGAATGCTTCTCCTACCAGGATGTTTGGTATCGACAGGAAATCCACCTAAATTTCTAATCAACCAACCTTTTATCGGTGCTCTTATATGATCTTCACTAGTCATAAAACGCAAATCTCGTCCGCTGGCTAATCTACCTACTGCATAGGCTACTATAAGTGCATCCCAATAAGAGCGATGGGTAGGAGCGACAATTACTGGCTCTGTTTGCGGAATATTTTCTCTACCGACCACATTAATCTTGCCAAAGTAGAGAGGTAAAACGAGATAGCACCCCAGCGGATAAAGTAAATTGGCTAAAATGGGTGTCACACGAGAATTGAGAGAATCGGTAGTTTGTTTACTCTGGGTTAGTCTGACTGGGAGAGAATTAAGTTCAATCATCAATAGATTTAGATTGTATTAAGATATACTTCCTATCTCTCTACCTTAATTGGTTTTTAACCCAATATTTGCTCTCTTCAGGACAGTTTTTACAGTGAACATTTATCTAAAAAGTAAGACAGGGATGTGGGAACTACGTAACATTTGGGCTGTGGTACTACCAATAACTAAACGACGAATACGACTATGCCCATAGGCGCCCATAATTAAAAAATCAATATCATGATTCTCTACATATCTTTGCATCTTGTCTTCTGGTTCACCTGGTAGTAATTGACAAGTAGGCTCAAAATTAGCTAATGTGACGATTTTTTCAGCAGTTTTGAGGTTTTGTAAAGCTGTTTTTTTATCTTTATTAGCAACAGTAATTATATGCAACTCTAAATCTATAAACAGAGGTAATTTTATAATATAATCAAGAGCTTTTTGACAGCTTTCTCCTCCATCATAAGCTAGTAAAACTTTATTGACTGGTTTAAATTCTCTGGGAGTAACTAAACAAGGTTTATGGCTAGCTCTGACGAGTCTTTCCATATTTACCCCTAAATGCTCTGTGGCAAAATTGGCATTTTCTCCTCGTTTTCCTAAAATAATTAAGTCAGCATTTTTTTCAAATTTAGGGAATAAATCTACTAAAAACCCAGTTTTATGAGTAAGTTTGATTTTATCGACTCCTCTACTGGATAAAAAATGTTCTGCTTGTTCTAAAATATATTTTGCTCGTTTATGATTGATTTTAGCGCGATCGCTTTCTATTGTTACTAATTTATCTAATAATTGCTGATATGCGTCTACCCCAATACTTCCACTAAAATCGGGACTCCTGACGGCTTTCTCTTTACTCAGATCGCTAACATAAAGTACCTCAATTTCGACATCTATTCGCGTTGCTAGCCAAGCAGTATACTCATAGCTAATTTGAGAGTAAGACGAGCCATCAGTACATAAAATAATTTTCATTGATAATAATTAATTACTGCCTAAATTGTGCAAAGTTTCTATTTTATTATGAATAGCTAGTTTATCAATTAGAGTTGCACTAGCCTCATTTAGTCCTACTAAATTTACTTCTGTACCATTACGACGGAAATTTAAAACTACTTTATCAATAGCTGCGATCGCGGATTGATCCCAAAGGTGAGCGTGGGTTAGATCGATTGTAACTAATTCAAGATCTTCTCTGAAGTTAAAGAATTTGAGGAAATTATTAATGGAAACAAAGAAAATTTGACCAGCTACGCTATAAATACGCTCGTTACCATCAGGACTGAGCACAGTATCTACAAATACTAGATCGGCTAATTTACGGGAGAACAAAATTGCATTTAAAGATATTCCTACTACTACCCCTAAAGCTAAATTATTGGTAAAAATAGTAATAACTACTGTGGTTAACATAACAGCAGTTTCACTACGGGGTACGCGCTTAATATTTCTGAGGGATGACCAATTAAAAGTACCAATAGATACCATAATCATTACTGCTACTAATGCAGCCATCGGGATAGTTGCTACCCACTGATTTAAAATTAACAGGAAGAATAGTAACAACACTCCTGCACTAAGAGTAGATAAGCGAGTTCTCCCTCCTGATTTAACATTAATTACAGACTGTCCGATCATTGCCGAACCAGCCATCCCACCGAAAAATCCTGAAACAATATTACCAATTCCTAAGGCTTTTACCTCTTGATTTTTATTACTAGAAGTATCCGTCAGATCGTCAACTACGTTAGCAGTTAAAAAACACTGTAAAACCCCAACAACTGATAAAGCGAAAGCTGTTGGAAAAATAATACTTAAAGTCTCGATACTAACAGGTACTTCAGGAAGACCAAAAATAGGTAATGTCTCTGGTAACTCTCCCATATCTCCTACAGTGGGCACATTACTACCTGTAATGCGAGCAATAATAGTAATAACCACAATGGCGACTAAGGGAGAAGGCACAGCCGTAGTCAGACGAGGTAGTAAATAAATAATAGTTAATCCCCCTGCTACCATAGCGTATACGTGCCAAGGAATTACATAATCGGGTAGAGCAAATAATTGGGGTAATTGAGCTTTAAAAATTAAAATGCCCAGGGCGTTAGCAAAACCAATCACAATAGCGCGAGAAATAAATTTTGCTTGATTGCCAATTTTAATGAGATTCCAACCTAGTTGGAAAATTCCCGCCAATATAGTAGCAGCCAAAAGATACTGTAAACCGTGACTACTCACTAAATCGGTCATTAACAATGCTGTACCACCAGTAGCAGCAGTAATCATAGCAGGACGACCACCAAGGAAAGAAGTAATTACAGCAATAATAAAAGAAGCATATAACCCCACTTTAGGGTCAACTCCAGCAATAATCGAAAAAGCGATCGCTTCTGGAATTAAAGCTAAACCGACTACTGCCCCTGCTAAGATATCCGTCTTAGTATTGCTAAACCATTTTTCCTGTCTAAATATTCGCTGCAATTGTTTCCCTCCCAATCTTCACCAGATTTTCGCCTAAATGTGTTACCGACTACACTAGTTTACAAAACTTTATGAACAGTAGCACATTTTTTTAGGAGAGTAGCGACTTCCGTAAATAAGCTTATCGGTATAAAGCAACAGGAATAAAAAGCTTATTACTTATTACTTATTACTTATTACTTATTACTCAACGCGAGTGTAAACTTTTCTTGCCCACATTTGAATTGACTCGGCGAATAAAGAATGATAGTCTCTTAACTCACTGGTAGCCATACCAAATTCACTTGCTTCTTCAAATAATTCTTTGAGCGATCGCATGGCTAATTGTGCTGCACCAGGGGAATGAGGTGTAATTGTTAGTAAAGCTTCTAACCTAGCGCGAACTCTTTTTAAGTTTTCTGAAGTCAGTTCTGATTCTAAGTTGCAATATCTAGTATCGTCAGAATCATCTTCGTCAACTAATTCGGTTTTTGGAGGTAGATAGGTATGAGTTTTGGCATCGTAAGCTAATACTTCTCCCGTTTCAATTTCGTAAATCCAGCCATAAATATGTAATTTACCCTGGTGTAGCTTAGCTCTTACCATAGGATAGGTTTTAAGATTCTCAATCTGGATTAAAACATTTTCAGCAACTAAAGTTTCAATTAATTCTTCTCCAGATTGGTGGGGATAATTTTCTAATACCAAGCGTCGAGTCGATTCCGCGTGTTGTAACCAATCATATACTAGAGGCATATCTGCTTGCAGTTTATTGAGCTTTAGCAGTCCTTTCATTGCCCCACAATGAGAATGTCCGCAGACGATTATTTGTTCTATTCCCAAAGCGGTGATAGCGTATTCTATGGTACCGCCTTCCCCACCATTAGCAGCACCAAAAGGAGGAACAATATTACCAGCGTTGCGAATAACAAATAATTCTCCCACATCTGTATTAGTGATCAGATTGGGTGCTACTCTAGAGTCAGAACAGGTAATGAAGAGAACCCTGGGTTTTTGACCGTGAGAAAGTTGTTCTAAAAGTTCCTGATGAGTAGTAACGTAAGTTTTTCTAAATTCATCTAAACCACGAATTAACTTTTTCATTAGAATAGCCCCTATTGAAGATATCTAAGCTTGACATTATTCTATTATCCGATAGAGGGGAAATATTAGGAAATTATTAATAAATACTCTATGCAGGGTTATACAGAATCTTCAAGATACTTTTGCAGTGCTTCGTTAACTAGTTTGTTTAAATTTATATCCCGTTGCTTGGCTGCTATAGCTGCACGCCGATGAAGCTCTTTGCTAGTTCGGATATTAAAACTGCCCTTAAATGACTCTTCTGGCTCAATATTTCTTGCCTTAGCTAGTTCGAGATAATCATCTACTGCTTCGCAAAAGTTATTCCGCAGAGATTCTACATCATGTCCTTCATAGCTAATCAGACTGCGAATATATTCTACTTTTCCATAAAAAATCCGATCTTCATCGTTATAATTTACGGAACCAAAGTAGCCTTTATACTCCATCATGTTTTTCATATCAGTCCCTCTTCAGAAAGTATGGCTATAATTTGCTCTAGTTGATATCTTTTGAGGATGTTACCAGGATGAGGTTTGTGAAGTGTAATCACTACATTGTTGGCATTTATGAATCGCCGTCTCGAACCACCTGTTTTTCCTGTTTTGACTTCGATAAAATTTAATCCCCTGAAAAGTGAAGTTAATTCATCTCAACTAAAATCTTTTGGTTTACTTTTGAGACGCTTAATTAATTTCTCTCTTCGAGTCATTATTCTTTTCTTTTACTTAAGATTATGAATAATTAATTTTCATTTTGCCACTAAATTTAGTTGCATATGTATTAAATTGATAGTTTACCAAATCGAGATAGAATGTACGTAATTACCGTACATCTAGAATAAAGATTTATGAATAGTATTAGCGTTAACCAATTTAAAGCAAAGCTCAAAGACTTTGTAGAACAAGTTATCGATCGACATCAGCCTCTTAAAGTAACTCGTCGTAATGGCGAGGATTTCGTAGTAATTAGTGCAGAGGATTGGGAACGAGAGCAAGAAACTTTATACGTACTGCAAAATAATAGTTTGATGCAACAAATTGCTGAATCATTGACAACTCATACAGCGAAAAAGGGGTATTCACCAACAGATGAAGAATTAGATGCGATCGTTAATCTTTGAAGGTAAGACTTGGTTAGTTTACGAGGAACTTCGAGAAAAAAACCCTAAGCTGCATAAAAATCTCTGCAAGATTCTCAAAGAAATGCTAAGAGGAAATCCCAGTACGGGTATGGGTAAACCAGAGGCATTAAAACATAATTTATCTGGTTTTTGGTCTAGAAGAATATCGCAAAAGGATCGTCTAATCTACAAATTCGATGAACAATATAGTAATTACCCCAGAAAAACCCAAATACACCCTAGAAGAACTATTATCAGGAGCAAATAGTGAAGATTTTGAGGGTGAATACGATTGGGGAGAAGCTGTAGGTGAAGAAGTCTGGTAACAAGAAATATATTCCCAGGCGTGGCGATATTGTTTGGCTAGATTTTAATCCTCGCACGGGAAGAGAACAAGCGGGACATCGCCTGCTATTGTTATATCTCCTCAACAGTTTAATGCTTTATCTTCTCTGGTGTTTGTTTGCCCGATTACTAGTAAAGTCAAGGGTTTTAGCTTTGAAGTATTGTTACCAGAAGAAATGCAAACTAAAGGAGTAGTTTTAATTCATTATCTCAGGAGTGTTGACTGGAAAACCAGGAAAATAAAGTTTATTGAACCAGCATCTACTTCTGTAATCGATGAAATCTGCGCTAAATTAGAGCCTTTGATTTTCTAAATCCTATCAAAGAAATACGCGATCGCCTAAATCAAACCAAATAACTAAAAAAATTCTCTAACCAGTCCAACAATAGCTACAATAAACCCTGTCTCATATCTACAGGGTTGCCATGACTGAAAACACTCCTTTCTCTCCTGAAGAAATTGCAGCAGAAGGTATGTAGCTATGGTATTAGAAGGATTAGTTGCTAATGTCGTAAATTTTGATGTTTTTGTAGAAATTGACATAGATCTAGATCATACACAATTTATATATAGAGACAAGATAATTGTAATATCAATCATTGATCGTATTAATTATCAATATATGTCTCTTTCCTTAATACTAGAATTAAAAGCAGATAAAAAAGTATTAGTAACTAACTCTATAACTAAGAAACAAAAAGAAGTAACGCTTAGTTTTCTTCAAGAAGCAACAGGAGATTCGTTACTTATGCTAGTGCAATATAAATACTATGAATTATTAATCAATGCGGAGAAAGCCTGGAATAGGATTAAATATTGTAATGCTGAGAGAGAGAAAGTAAAAGAGATTTATATCGAACAAAAATTTAGAGATATTATGGTTAATGATAGTTGGATAAAAATCACTGACTATGAAAGAGAAATATATAGTAAAGCTTTAGCTTGGGTTGATACATATAATCCTAAAAAAACTCATCTAAGAAATATCGACAAAACTGCTATTGCTGCTGCTGGCACTGGTGCCATTTCTGGTGCATTAGTTAGTAACTCGATTGGCGGTATTGGTGTTGCTGCTGGCGGTACGGCTTTTGGGGTAGGAATTTTAGGTTTAGCCACTATGGGAACGGTAGCAGGTTTGGCAGTTTATGGTATTGGTAAGGCATTAGACTAAGATTTATTATTATGAGTTTAATCACCTTCGCTCAACTTGATAATCTCTTGGCACGAATCTAATATCTTTTGTTTATAAAAAGTAATAAACTCCTCTTTTTCTCGATCCAAATCTTCTAAATGTTCTAACGAGCAAGTATCTCTAACTTTGCCTAAAGGAAAGCGATCGCTTTCTGATGAGATAGCTAGAATAAAAAAAATACTGTCTCGATTTTCTAATTCATAAGCAAGACTAGCTATTATTCGACAACCTTCTATTAAATCTATTTCATTGTTGATAATTTTTTCAGCAATTTGTTTTATTTTTAGTTTAATCGGATTCATTAATAGTTGAGATTGCCTTGAATATTATATTGTCTCAAATTTAAATCAAATAACCATAATAGCCTTCACTCAAAAAAATATCTAAAAAAAATTCTTTAACTAGTCCAACACTCGCTACAATAAACCCTGTCTCATATCTACAGGGTTGCCATGACTGAAAACACTCCTTTCTCTCCTGAAGAAATCGCAGCAGAAGGTATAAAGCCAGAAGAATATCAAGAAATTGTTAAAAGATTGGGTCGTCATCCCAATAAAGCAGAGTTGGGAATGTTTGGGGTAATGTGGTCGGAACATTGTTGTTATAAAAATTCTCGACCTTTACTATCACAGTTTCCCACAGAAGGCGATCGCATTTTAGTCGGGCCTGGAGAAAATGCTGGTGTAGTAGACTTGGGTAATGGGCTACAGTTAGCTTTTAAAATAGAATCCCACAATCATCCTTCTGCTGTCGAACCATTTCAGGGGGCAGCTACAGGAGTTGGTGGTATCCTCAGAGATATCTTTACTATGGGTGCGCGTCCGATTGCAATTTTAAATTCTCTGCGTTTTGGTAATCTAGAAGATGCTAGAACCAGACGTATATTTCAAGGCGTAGTTGAAGGTGTTTCGCATTATGGTAACTGTATTGGGGTACCCACAGTAGGGGGAGAAATATACTTCGATCCTGCTTATACTGGCAATCCTCTAGTTAATGCCATGGCACTGGGTTTAATGGAAACCAAGGAGATTGTTAAAGCTGGTGCATCGGGTATAGGTAATCCTGTCTTGTATGTCGGTTCGACTACTGGTAGAGATGGTATGGGTGGGGCGAGTTTTGCTAGTGCGGAACTTACAGATGATTCTATGGACGATCGCCCTGCGGTGCAAGTGGGGGATCCTTTTCTAGAAAAATCTCTAGTCGAAGCTTGTTTAGAAGCCTTTAAAACCGGGGCGGTAGTAGCAGCCCAAGATATGGGGGCAGCAGGAATTACTTGTTCTACTTCAGAGATGGCAGCTAAAGGAGATGTGGGGATTGAATTGGATTTAGATAAGATTCCCGTACGGGAAACGGGCATGATTCCTTACGAATATCTCCTCTCTGAGTCTCAAGAAAGAATGTTATTTGTTGCTGCCAAAGGCAGAGAACAAGAATTAATCGATATTTTTCACCGTTGGGGACTTCATGCGGTAGTGGCAGGAGAAGTAATTAAAGAACCGATTGTGAGGATTTTATATCAGGGAGGAATAGCAGCAGAAATTCCCGCCACAGCTTTAGCAGATGATACTCCTATATATAATCGAGAATTACTCAAAGAACCTCCCGAATATGCCCGACAAGCTTGGCAATGGTGTGCTGATTCTCTACCAGCTTGTGATTATGAAGGATTATTTGTTGAGGGATTATATAAAACTTGGAATGAGATTTTATTACAGTTATTAGATACTCCTACTATTGCTTCTAAACAGTGGGTATATCGTCAATACGATCGTCAAGTACAAAATAACACTATTCTCTTACCTGGCGGTGCAGATGCAGCAGTCATTAGGGTACGCCCCATCGATGCTAAACCTGCTGACTGTAATACTGGGGTAGCTGCGACCACAGATTGTAATTCTCGTTATGTCTATCTCCATCCCTACGAAGGGGCAAAAGCTGCTGTAGCCGAAGCAGCCCGTAATTTAAGTTGTGTGGGGGCCGAACCGTTAGCAGTTACCGATAATCTTAATTTTGGTAGTCCAGAAAAACCGATAGGATACTGGCAACTAGCCGAAGCTTGTCGGGGTGTTGCGGATGCTTGTCGGGAAATGAGTACTCCTGTTACTGGGGGTAATGTATCTCTCTATAACGAAACCCTTGATTCAAATGGAAATCCTCAGCCAATTTATCCTACTCCTGTAATTGGCATGGTAGGTTTAATCCCCGATATCACTAAAATCTGTGGGCAATCTTGGCAAAACGAAGGAGATATTATTTACTTATTAGGTTTTTCTCAGTCCACGATGGGCAGTTCGCGAACTGCCCCTACATTAGCTGCCTCAGAATACCTCGCTACCATCCATAAAACTGTTGCTGGCAAACCCCCGATAGTAGATTTTGAACTAGAAAAAACAGTACAAACTGCTTGTCGCCATGGTATTCGTCAAGGATGGGTAAACTCCGCCCATGATTGTGCTGAAGGTGGATTAGCGGTGGCTTTAGCTGAATCTTGTTTGGGTAATAAATTAGGGGCAGAGATATTTTTAGCAGACGATTCTTCTCTTCGTTTAGATGAAATGTTGTTTGGCGAAGCAGCAAGCAGAATTATTGTTTCTGTCAAGCCAGAAATATCAACAATTTGGGAAAATTATTTAACTGAAAATCTAGCTAATAACTGGCAAAAAATTGGTAAAGTTACTACCCTAGAATCGTCATTAAAGATTTTTATTAAAGAAAAATTATCGTTAATTAATGTTAAGATTAACGAAGTTAGTCTTTCCTGGTCTCAGGCGATCGCCCGCAGACTCGAAATGTAGTTTTTTTAAACTAGTGCCATTGGTAGTCAAATCCCCTACAGTTATTTACTTATCCTACCCAAGGTTCGATCGACAATTTTTGTGTCAATTACTGGTATCGGATGTAAATTTTCTGCGGATTAGTTATCAATATATTGGTACTGCCAAGAGGAGCTAAGTTTTAATTGATGCCCAATCAGTCTCTCTATCCTATGGACAATTTTTCGGCGAACTCTCAAGAACACTTAAACCAAAAACCAGATAAACCAGAAGAAGCTTGTGGGGTATTTGGGGTATATGCACCAGGAGCAAATGTAGCCAAATTAGCTTATTTTGGTCTTTATGCGCTGCAACATCGAGGACAAGAATCAGCAGGAATTGCGACCTTTGCAGGAGAAAGAGTATATTGCTACAAGCATATGGGCTTAGTATCTCAAGTCTTTAACGAAGACATTCTTCAGCAATTACCAGGAGAATTGGCTGTAGGACATACCCGCTATTCTACAACTGGGTCTAGTTTAATCGTAAATGCCCAACCAGCAGTAGTCAAAACTCGTTTGGGTTCTCTTGCTTTGGCTCATAATGGTAATTTAGTTAATACTTTAGAACTAAGAGAAAAGCTAATTCAGCAAGACCGCTGTTTTCTTACCACTACGGATTCAGAAGCGATCGCTTTGGCTATTGCGGATCGGGTAGATAAAGGCAAAGAATGGTTAGAGGCAGCTATAAGTGCTTTTAATTTGTGTTCTGGAGCTTATAGTTTAGTAATTGGTACTCCTGCTGGCATGATGGGAGCGCGAGACCCTCATGGCATCCGTCCTTTAGTAATTGGCACTTTAGAAGGAGCAAAAACTCGATACGTTTTAGCCTCGGAAACCTGTGGTTTAGACATTATTGGGGCAGAGTATCTACGGGATGTAGAGCCAGGAGAATTAGTTTGGATTACGGAAGAAGGCTTAGCTTCTTTCCATTGGGTGCAAAAGCCAGCTAGAAAGCTTTGTATCTTCGAGATGATTTATTTTGCTCGTCCTGACAGCGTTATGCACGATGAGACTCTGTATAGCTATCGTTTACGTCTAGGAGAACAATTAGCCAAAGAATCTTATGTAGAAGCAGATTTAGTCATGGGGGTACCAGATTCGGGAATACCCGCGGCGATCGGTTTTTCTCGTGCATCTGGCATTGCTTACGGAGAAGGTTTAATTAAAAATCGTTATGTAGGGCGGACCTTTATTCAACCAACTCAAAGTATGCGGGAGTCTGGTATTAAAATGAAGCTGAATACCCTCAAAGATGTTTTAGCAGGGAAAAGAGTAATTATTGTCGATGACTCTATTGTCAGGGGTACAACCAGCAAAAAAATAGTTAAAGCACTGCGGGATGCAGGGGCAACGGAAGTACATATGCGGATTTCTTCCCCCCCAGTGACTCATCCTTGCTTTTATGGGATAGATACAGATAATCAAGAGCAACTAATAGCTGCTACCAAATCAGTCAAAGAAATCGAACAACAAATTGGCGTTGATTCTTTAGCTTATTTAAGTTGGGAAGGTATGTTAGAAGCGACAGGCGAAGATACTAATAGTTTTTGTTCGGCCTGTTTTACAGGAGATTATCCGATTACTATTCCCGAAAATATTAGACGTTCTAAGTTAATGTTAGAAAAAGCGAAAGTTTAATTTCTGGAAGCTATTAGCTAATAGCTAGAAGCTAATAGCTTGATTAAAGCCAATTACCCAATAATAGATAAGCAGCCCAATAAAATGGATGTCTGTACTCCTTAGTGTGAAGTAAGGATAGTTGGGCTTGTCGGATGGCTTCTGCCTTAGTGATATCCTTTTTGGTTAACTCTTGATAAAACTTACTCATTAGCTGGGCTGTAGAACGGTCATTAACTGCCCATAAAGTAGCTACCGTACTTCTAGCACCAGCTCTAACTGCCATTCCTGCCAATCCTAAAGCTGCTCGCTCATCTCCTGCTGCTGTTTCACAAGCACTGAGAACTAAAAGTTCGATCGCTTCTTCTTGACTGAGATTTCTGGTCTGTAAAATACTATCTAATTTATTGATATCGATACGGCTATCCCAAGCTAAGAGAAAAGTCTGCTCTAGAGTAGAACTAAATTGACCGTGAGTAGCAATATGAACGATAGGAAATCTAGAAAGCTC
>JASJDJ010000057.1 GCA_030065635.1 Xenococcaceae cyanobacterium MO_188.B32 | reverse complement strand
GGCAGCTCGAACTCGTGAAACCTTAAATGATGCTGTACGTGATGGATTAAATCTCATTAGCTTAGAAGATGTTCGTCATTGGTTTACTCATTGCTGTTACTGTACTTAACAAGTCTGCACACCGCTATAATCCTGTAAAAGTGATATTGTCTGCTTGAACTTCTATTTTACCTGCATTACCATCAGCTTCTGTGCTAGTACTGAACAAGCCACCATTATTTAACTCCAAAGAATTAGCGTTAACTGCTATTGTGCCACCATCACCAGTACCTTTAGTTTCTGCTGCAATCTGACTGTTATTGCTCAGAGTAATTGATTCAGCGACATTAAGGATAATTTCACCTCCTCCTCCAGTATTAGTTGAAGCAGTAATAGTACTAGGGGTACCAGAAGAAATATTATTAAGTCGAACAGAGTTAGCATCGATAAAAATATTACCGGCTTTTCCTTGTCCTGGTAAAGCATTGCCACTACTAGAGAAGTTACTAGCACTGATAGTTGCTCCATCTTGGATATTTAAACTATTGGTAGCAATTCTGATATTCCCCCCATCTCCAGTACTTGCGATCGCATTACCAAAGATGCCACTAGCACCAAACTCAGAACCACCAATTAACTCAACTGTATCGGCAGTAATATTTAATTCTCCGCCATCGCCAGAACCCGCAGTACTAACAGCAATTTGTGCTCCATCGGTAACTTTTAAACTTCTAGTATTAATTCCTAAACTACCTATAGAGAAAACTGCTCAAAACTATGAAACAGGTTATTACCTGTGATTGTACCTCCAGTAATTTGAATTATATTTCCATTAGGGAGAGTAACAGAGTTGTTGGGTAAAGTATTATCAGGCACAATTTGGGCAGAAGCATTTGTTCCTATCCCTATTGACAAAAAGAAAGCCACAGACAAAGCAGACACATATCCCCTCTTGCCTGTTGGTTGCTTTAGCCCAAAACAAGTAGCATGGCTCAATATTTGGTATTTCATTATTTCATTTGAGGATTAGTTAGGCAAATACAATTCTGTTCGAGTAACTGATAAGCTCAGAGGCTATTCTCAAATTTCCCAAAAAGCTATCTAAAGTAACAAATTTTTTTGAGCTTAGAATTCGGAGTTGGGAATCAGAATTAACTCACTACTCGCTACTCTCCTCAAATCTTTAATCATCATCGTCATCGTCGTCATCCTCATCATCTCTGTCAGCAAGAAATAAACTTAAAGTAAGTAATAATTTTCAAATAATTTTAATTAATTTGCCGATAATTTTTGCTGTCGGTAAAATTAGTAATTTTTCTTAAAGCTTATTTACAAGCAAAAACCCTTAAATATGAAAGAATAATCATATGTATTAAACGGGAAACTTTGATGGATAGAGGTAAGATTGTCGCTATTGTTACCGGGGTAATTTCACTGCTCGTCGCGATCGCTTATTTAGTTATCGTCCAAGTGTTAGATTTTCGTGGGGAAATGATTCCCGCCCCTGTTAGCCAACTGATTAATTGGACGATCGTGTTAAGTTACTCATTTTAGAAAATAGACCTTTAGCATAAATCTCATAAATCATAATTGGGTGAAAAAAAAGAAAAAAATTATCAACTTAGATAGGAAAGTTTTTGTGCAAAAGGTTGAATAAAGACTTGGAGCAACGCAACTATCAAGACAAGCAAGATAGTTATCTTTATGGTAGAAGATGACTCATTTTATTTAATAGTCGATCGAAATCACAAATTTTAAAAAATGTAAAAATTATAACACAAATGGCAGGTAATGTAACGATTATTTTATGCATTATGTACGTAATTTAACCATTCTAAGTTTAGTTTTTTCTTCATTTTTGACCGAGATGAATACTGGGGTTTCCTCAGCATACCCAATCGAGGCGTTGGCCGAGCGACAAAATATGCTAGCTGCAAATATGGCAGCTAAATCCAGACCACGTCAAGAAAATAGGCAAAAAAAATATTATGCTTTAAATATTTCTGCCGAACTATCTAATTCTTTGAAAAAGTATGAAGAAAATATTTCTTGTTTGGCTGAAGATATCAAGCAAAAATCTATTCATTATCAAGCTTGGATTAATCGAGGAATTTCTCTACAAAACTTAGATAGATATCAAGACTCAATTGCTTGTTTCGATCGAGCTATAAACTTAAAGTCAGATTTAGAAGAAGCTTGGTATCGTCGGGGAATATCCTTGAATCATATGCAACAATACGATCGGGCTTTTTTCGCTTATAGTAAAGCTCTCGATCTGAATCCTAACAATTATGCAGTCTGGTATAACCAGGGTAATGTACTTAAGAAATTAGGTGAATATGATGGCGCGATCGCAGCCTACGATCGAGTAATTTCTATTCAACCAGATTCTCTTGTCGCTTGGTATAGTCGAGGTGAAATTTTTGAAAAACTCGAAAAGTATGAGCAAGCAATCATTGCCTATCAAAAAGTGACAACAATGGAACCAGAATATTATCTGGCTTGGTATGGTCAAGGTAATATTTTTAACAAGTTGCAAAAGTATGATGAAGCCCTTTTTGCTTACGAACAAATAATTAAAAGTCATCCAGAACATTATCAAGCCTGGTACAATAAGGGGAATGTTTTATTAACTTTGGGTAAATACCAAGAAGCAATCTCCGCTTACAATTCAGCTTTAGAGATTAACCCAAATTACGATTTGGCTTGGAATAATCGAGGTGCAGCTTTTGAAGGGTTAAAAGATTATACAACAGCTTTGATGTCTTACACTCAGGCAATCAAAGTCAACCCAAAATATCAAACAGCACTAAACAACCGTCGTCGCTTGCTAATGAAGTTAAGTTCACAATAAATAATTGCTGCGGTCTATGATAGAGAAGCAGTGTCGGGAAGAATAATGGCAAAGATCAGATTGATGCACGCCAAGCTTCATCGTGTTAGAGTGACTGAGGCAAACGTTAACTATGTTGGCAGTATAACCATAGACCAAGAGTTAATGGATAAAGTAGGAATACTGCCATTAGAAGAAGTAGATGTAATTAATCTCAACAATGGCAAGCGTTGGTCGACTTATGCCCTTCCAGGAGAAGCTGGAAGAAAGGGTATTTGTCCGAATGGTGGCGCAGCACTTCTTTGTCAACCTGGAGATATTTTAATTATTATTGCTTACGAAGAACGCGACCGCGCTGAAGTATTCGAGGAAGGGCATCGAGCTAAAGTATTGGTAGCTGATGAAAATAATTGTTGTCAGGGATTTTTTGCCCAAACTTTAATTCCTGATGGAGATGGACTTCAATTTCGGTCTGACTCGGTAATGAGTGAGTCAAACTTTAGATTAATTTAATTCAGGTTTTAACAAGTAGAAAAAACCGTGTTCTCTGTTACCAAAAATGAGAAGATAGAAATTTCCTAGATTGGGATAACCTTGCTCGATTCGGGAACATAAATGTAATTATGTTTTTTTAAGTAAACCAGAATAATATTTGAGCGATCGCAAAGGTTAAGATCGAGATTAGGTTTCAAATTATCAATGAAGTGGCAGTAAGCAGTGTTTTTTCACAGCGGAGTCTCTTCCACCCAAGAGCAGAAAAGAAATTTCACTGAAATTTATTTTAGAGAGAAACAATGGTTCAAACTCCAATTTCCCCAGACAAAAAACTATCCAAGCTTGAAAGAATCAAAGAAAGTAGTAATTTTTTACGCGAACCTCTAGTTACACAACTGCAACAGGAAACTACTCACTTCACCGAAGACGCAATTCAAATTCTTAAGTTTCATGGTTCTTATCAACAAGATAACCGCGACAATCGGGTTAAGGGTCAAGAAAAAGACTATCAAATGATGTTGCGTACCCGCAACCCAGGGGGGTTTATTCCCCCAGAACTATACATGACTTTGGATCGCTTATCTGAAGAATATGGCAACCACACCCTTAGAGTAACTACTCGTCAAGGCTTTCAAATCCACGGTATTCTCAAGAAAAATCTTAAAGCTACCATCGCTGCAATCGTGCATAGTATGGGTTCTACTTTGGGGGCTTGCGGAGATTTAAACCGTAACGTAATGGCACCTCCAGCACCTTTTAAAAATAAGCCAGAGTATCGATATGCTTGGGAATATGCCAATAAAGTAGCCGACTTACTCACGCCCCAAACAGGCGCATACTACGAAATTTGGCTCGATGGCGAAAAAGCAATTAGTGCAGAAGAAGCACCAGAAGTAAAAGCAGCCCGTCAGCGCAACGGGACAGGTACTATCTTCCACGATAGCGAAGAACCGCTCTACGGCGATCGCTATATGCCTCGTAAGTTCAAATGTTCTGTGACCGTCCCTGGAGACAATTCCATCGATGTTTACACTCATGATGTTAGTTTGGTGGTTATCGTTAACGAACGGGGAGAATTAGAAGGGTTTAATGTTTTGGCTGGCGGTGGTTTGGGCAGAACTCACAATAAAGAAGAAACCTTTGCTCGTATGTCCGATCCTATCGGCTATGTAGATAAAGAAGATGTTTACGAGCTTCTCAAAGCCATTGTGGCTACCCAAAGAGATTATGGCGATCGCGTTAACCGTCGTCATGCCAGAATGAAGTATCTAATCAATGATTGGGGAGTAGACAAATTCAAAGCCAAAGTAGAAGAATATTTTGGTAAAAAAATAGCACCGTTTAGAGAACTACCCGAATGGAAATATCAAGATTTTCTGGGTTGGCACGAACAAGGAGACGGTAAACTTTTCTTTGGTATCTCTGTTGAAAATGGCAGAGTTAAAGATGAAGGGGCTTTCCAACTAAAAACCGCCTTACGAGAAATTATCCAGCAGTTTAATATTCCTATGCGGTTAAGCCCCAATCACAATATTATCCTCTACGAGATCGAACCTTCTCAAAAAGAAGCCATTGAAACTATTCTCCACCAAAGAGGAGTAGAAACCAATCCCGACGCGATCGAGCCTTTGGTACGCTATTCTATGGCTTGTCCTGCTTTACCTACCTGCGGTTTAGCTATCACCGAATCAGAAAGAGCCTTACCCGGTATAGTCGATCGTATTCGCGCCCTTTTAAATAAACTGGATATGGCAGAAGAACATTTTGTTATTCGCATGACTGGCTGCCCCAATGGTTGCGCCCGCCCCTACATGGCAGAATTAGGTTTTGTTGGCAGTGCGCCTGGAAAGTACCAAGTTTGGTTAGGCGGAACACCAGATCAGACTCAATTAGCCCAACCCTACGAACAGAGAATGGCAGTAGAGGATTTAGAAGGATTTTTTGAACCTATCTTTATTTTCTTCAAGCAAAATCGCCAACCAAAAGAAAGCTTTGGTAGTTTTTGTAGTCGTGTTGGCTTTGATGCTATCCGCGAGTTTACCTTTGGTTATGTACCGGGTAGTTATCCCTCTAATCTTAAGGGACGTAAAGTACGTAAAAATCAAAAACGAGTGAGTGTTCCTGACGAACTATTCCCTCGTCTCAAAGAAGCTTCTCGTGCCGAAAATAGACCTATGAATCAAATTATTGCAGAAGCTTTAAATGATTACTTTGCTAAGAAAAAAATGATTAAGTAAAAGTAAACTGAAAAAAACTTCACTAATGGACAGTTATTGGCTGTCCATTATTAATTGAAGGAGTTGTATTATTATTGATTCTTTTGGCGTATGGCAACGATTACATAATTAAAGGGTCATATTGACCTTAAAGTCTCTCTCTGATTAGGGTTTAGGTTTTGAAAATTATCTCAACAGGGGTGAGTTAGGCAGAAGTTAAGGATAAGAAAAAATTCTTGAATATTCGCAACAAGTGCGGATCTATTCTCAGCTATAGCCTCTATTCTCAATAAACAATCAGTTATTATCCATTAAAGGCTACGATCCCCATCCTCCTGTCATCCCAACTGCCTCGAAGTAATCTTATCGGATTGGATTTAGAATGAGTGAGGAGTTTTTAAAAAAGCTTTATTAATAACTTGTTATTAGCCTGCATCTGCGTTTGACTTACACAACTGATTGGCAAGAAGCGTATGAAAATTTAATTCCGTAATCTTTGAAAGGGGCTGTGGCAAATCTTCTATAGAAAACCATCCTATAGCTTCACATTTTTCTGGCTCATGAATCTTTGCGTTACCAGTAAGATGCGACGCTAAATAAGTGATAGCAATCCAGTGTTCTTTTTCTTCGGGCAAGATGTGGTCAAATACCCCTAATAACTCTTTTACTTCTATTTCCATTCCATATTCTTCAAATATTTCACGTTTAATTGCTTCGACAAGCGTTTCCCCAAACTGGACACCTCCACCAGGAAACTCCCATCTTTCTCTTTCATTTCGTGCAGCATGACCCCGCTTTGCGAGAAATAGCAATCCTTCGTCATTGACTATGACAGCACCAACCCCAACTCCGATGTAATCAAGTCCCTCTATCACGGTTACTTCATTTAATGAGTGGGATGATCTGAGTCTGCACGTAAATAATAATTGCAATCACAACAAGTACGATAAAAAGAATGACATGAGTTTCCTGCCAACGCCAAAAATTTTTAATATCGGGACGTTGACGAAAACTCCGATCAGTACCAAAGACTCTTTCTATAAGATCTACTTCTTCAGATCTATAATCTAGCCAAGAGAATATACCTGCCATAATTGAAAACACAACAAATCCAGCTAAAATTATCAGTAATCCAAGCAACCCTTGAATTGCTATTCTTGTTATATCAGAAGAAAGATTAAGTTGTTCTCGTCCAACGAAAACAGCGACTCCAGCAGTAGTGATGGCAGCAGCTAGCGTTTGAAACAATGTTAAATACTTGTAAATGTTGGCATTTAATGAACGAATTTCTTGGAGAATATACTTATATCGCTCCAAATAGAAGTTGCCCATGAGGTCTTGACTGTCTCGGCTGCTATCTCCATTACCCAGAGGCTCATTAGCTTGAGAATCTTGTGACATTCTTTGCTCCCTTTTTGCTTGTTCTTATTTCTTAATCGTAAATAGTAAAGACTCAAAGGCTTGAGTAATTGTTCTTATTTATTGACTAAACACGCCAAGTTTAGACATCTCCAAATAAAGTTTGCTCAAAAAGCACTAGTCAAGTGTCGATCTTTAAAGCTATCTGATTGAAATCGCTTGCTTTTTTACTCTTCAGCTTCTAGGAAGTCAGAATCTGTCAGAAAAAGTGATTCTTCTGGTCGAAATTTCTTCAAATTTCTCATACCCTTAAGAATGTCGTTAATCTCCTCTTTAACTTGTGATCCAGACACATCGCTAAAAGGAAACTCATGTTCATCGCGAATGAAACCTCTCCAATAAATCTCAACCAATTTTAATTTAAATTGATTAAATATGCCTGGATATGTTTTATCTAAATCTGGAGTAATTTGAATTATCCACTCGGAAAGTCGATGGTTGAGATTGACTCCAAATCTCTCTAAAACGAAGAATTTACAATCTACATAAGGCAAGAAGGTATATGGAGGAAAGAATTTCTGACCCTCTAAAATGGGTTGCGCCTCTCCTGCAACAGCATAGAGTTCCCCATCGAGTTTCCCTCTGTTGTTTTCATTTAATCTAACTTGTAATTTGAGCTTATGTTGTGCTAAAGCCAAAGCACAGATACGAGCAAAGCTTCTTAAATAATTTCCACTGCCAAATTCGACCTCTTCTTGCGTTTCTAAAAGTTGCAAAATCTCATTTATTGAAAGGAGCTCCCTATAACGGTCACCCCTATACGTGCCTAACAGAGGAAACTCCAGCCAATCTTCATTGTTTAGAATATCTGTTTTTTCCTCTAACTGTTTTAGGGTGGGTGGCTCCTTGCGTATTAGATGAGTAAACCTACTCAAAGCTCCTTTACCAAATTCCTCAAGCTTGACATTTTTAAGAGCCTTGTGCAGGCTTAGCAACGCGTGTGAATAAACTTCTAGTGGTACTGTACGTAGAGCTTCTCTTGAAATATCAACATGGGGTCTAAGGGAATCAGCTAACGAAATTGATCCCCAGCTCATATAACTAGATCCAAATGGTCCGTAAAGATTAATCTTTAGATTGAGAGGATATGCACTTTTAGTACCATCAATTCGAGAAAAGTAGTACTTAGGTGGTATAACAACGCCATTGTGGCTTATCAAACCACCACTATGCCCATAAATCGCTGAAATATTGTTTTTAGCAGTTTCTGGTAGCTCCTCAATGATTCTATCTATACATATATAACAAAAGGCTTTACAGGAAAAACTATCTGGGCTATCCTTATAAGAACGCTTTTCTTCATAAAACTTAGAAAAGGACTTAGTGTGATCTTTAGAATTTGAATTCACTCTTTCAGCCGACTCAATGCCCTGAAGCAAAAATTCTAGTGCTTGGGACACACCTTTGTTCTCAATATTATGATTACGAAATGATTCTCGTGCTGTGGATATAAAAGAATTTTTATCGGTATATGATTGAGTGCTTATACTAAAGTACAAGAAATGTTCTCCATCAGGAAGAGTATATCCCCTCTCGAAACTATTCCAATTCCTAGGTCGTAGACTAATATAGGCTTTTATTGGGGCTTTTAATATCTCGACAAACTGACCCCATTCCTCTGTCGGCTGAATTATAGCTGTTAGCAACTGTCCTTTAAATTCTTCTGGCTTTGATGAATTGTTAGTTAAATCGATAGGTACAAACTCTATACTTAACGGTTCAGAAAATTTATAGCCCGTTAATGCATTGAGTTGATCCATTTCCTCTGATGAGAGCTCAATTGATGTTCGCTGACACCAAGGATTCTCAATCATCGTTTCGTATTCACAGCCTACTAATTCATCTTTTATCAGTTTGTCTGGAATTTGCAACCTGACTGGAATAGGAGAACTAAACACGTACTTTCTCATGAGCGAGGACAAGTCAAAGTTTGTTTGCTCCTTACAAGGGTCAAGTCGAACCGCGATCGATGTCCCAAATTCCTTGGATTTGCGGTAACCTGGTTCCATATCCTCAACACTTGAACCTAGTTCCATATCCCTAACACTTGGCATAGGCTCCGGGGTGTTTATTTTGGGGTCTCCAGTCTGAAGTATATAAAACCCCTGAATACCATTCAGAGAAAGCCTAATCGGAGCTGAACTTTGATTTCCTGAGCTCAAATGTCTGGTGCTTACTTCGACTCTGTCGCCGATAATAAAGCACGAGAGTAATCCGATCCCGAAACGGCTGATCGGCACAAAATTAGTTGAATCGCATCGTTCATTCCTTGCTTTAATAATTTCGGCGAAAAACTTATCTGACCGATAATAGGACGATCCGACTCTGAGAAAATGCTCTCGGATAATTGAGTCGTCCATCCCCATACCATAATCATCAAAACGAATCCATAACCTCCCTTTGTTGTCTCTCCATTGAGTGATGCAAATTGGCTGGGCTTTGAAGTTTTCTTTGCCTTGCATTCGCTCGTAATATTCACGGTGCCTAGAGGTATCTATTGCGTTTTGGAGCAACTCTCGAACAAAAACATAGCGATCTTGATAGAGATCCTCTCCCATGAATAATTTTAGAACTTGATTTTGCTCCAGCGTAAATCGATACTCCCCGTACCTGTAACCTTGACTATGGATATTGTCGCGATTAATGGAACCTGGTAACTTAAAGGATTGCCAATTATATGAGCAGTACCTAAGTAAGTCTTGGCAATTACTCATTTCCGTTTCAATTACTTTCAGAAATTCTTTGATATCATATTCAACTGCAGGATGATTTGGAGCAGCCTTAAATCCCAATTTATAGCCTATTCCCCTATTGGTGGAGTCATTAGGAAAGCTAAATCCACCAGAACTCAAATGTTTAAGCCATTCAATATCACTAATTTTCTTTCGTGGACTATCTCTTCTTGGGAGATCGAGATATTTGTAAACTTCATCAGGAGAACGTGTATTATCAAAATCTAGAATATCCGCCAATCTCAGAATAATGGAACAGAAAAGTAAATCGGCTTCTTCTAAATAGTTAATATACAGATTCCCGTTATAAAGTTCACTCGTATCCTGACCATGGCTTTCACACACATAACCAAGGTAAAGCTCAAAAGGTATCCCTTCCCAAGATATATTCTCTTGATTTTTTAGGGTATTTAGATAAAGATGAACTCGCTTTGGATGAATCCAACGACAATACCATTCAGCAACTTTAAGCTTTATTTTTCCATCTTTTTGTATTGAAACATATGCTTCCGGGTATTCTTTGAGAAATTTTTCAAAATCTTCTTCCTGACTGAGATTTTGCCTTTCTTTTTCTGTAAAGACCATGCCAATATCGTGGAAAAAGGCACTCAAGATAAGGATTGCTCCTTCGAGTGCGCTAATATTCTCTACACTAGAACCAAGTAAATCACCCATTAGATTCACAACATTCAAAGCATGAATGTAATTATGTAGGGTATATGTAGGAAATGTATCTCGAACTAGATCGAGTCTGTCAGAAGCTTTCTGAACAAGATCTCTTACCATATGCCGCTGCTCATCATTTGCTTCTGCAGCGAATGCTTTCCATAAAGGTGTATTTTCTAGCGAAGTAATGACAGAGCTTTTGGTTGACATAATCTTGAGATAAAGTTAAATGAGCTTCAAGGTCCATTAGGAAGTTGTTTAACTATAATCAACTACTTTAATGATTAGTAGATCGCTCCGATCGACTCTACTACTCGTTCTAAATTACCGACACGATTTTCCAGATCGGGTTGAGGTACTATAGGGTTTTCAGGAACAGAGTCAGCAAATTCTGTGGTGCGGGTTACATCTTCTCCCCGACAACCAGTGGTAGGACAAACATTAGATACTTCATTGAAAACGGGAGAACCAGAATTACCACCATAGGTATCTAAATTAGCCACAAAGAAACTAGAGACTGAATTATCTCGAATTTGCGCTCCGTTGGCAAATTTCAGAGGTAATCCTGATGGATGTCCGATTACAAAGACTTCTTCTCCATCACTACGAGGATTTGAAATACATCTTCATCAACTATTTAAATAACAAAAAATCTTCAGTGTAATTACTTAAAAATCAGCACAAATAATCTCCATTTTCTCCTAAGTAATTACACGGATTTTTCTTTCTTAGTATTAGCCACAAGAGAAACAAGAGTTATCCGCGCATCAAATGTTCTAATAACTCCCCCAACTGCTAATAGTCTGTGCTAATTCCAAATAAAAGAAGGAATACAACAGGATAAGGAAGGAAAAACCGTGATTTGGCGAGGGATACTTTTAGAGTTTTTTCGGCTAAGAAACGTGGGATTTGACAAATTTTTCTAAACGCTCTAATCCTTTTTCGATAGTTGGCATATCCGTAGCATAGGACAAACGGATACAGTCATCTGCACCAAAAGCAATACCGGGAATAGCAGCTACTTGCTGAGATTCTAACAAGCGATCGCAAAAGTCCAGAGATTTTAGACCTGTAGCACTTATATCGATAAACAAATAGAAAGCACCATAGGGTTTAGGGCAACTAAGTTTAGGAATAGCTTGAATTCCTCGATACATTACTTCTCTTCTTTGAGCAAAAGCTGTTACCATCTCTTTAACACAAGCTTGAGAACTTTCTAAAGCAGCGATCGCGCCGTATTGAGCAAAAGTACAGACATTAGAAGTACTATGACCCTGTAGTTTAGTCATAGCTTGAATTAACTCTACAGGTGCAGCAGCATAACCAACTCGCCAACCAGTCATAGAATAGCTTTTGGCAAAACCGTTACTAATGATAGTACGCTCAAATATTTCTGGAGAAACTGCACCAATACTGAGATGTTCTACGCCATCATAGAGAATATTTTCATAAATCTCATCGGAAACCACCCATAAGCCGCGCTCTACGATTATTTGGGCAAGAGCTTTTATTTCTTCTGGGGTATAGACTGCACCTGTAGGATTAGAAGGCGAATTAAGCACAAAAAGTTTGCTCTTGGGAGTAATTGCGTGTTTTAATTGCTGGGGAGTAATTTTATAATTATTCTCCGCCAAAGTATCGACAATAACTGGTTTACCATCAGCTAACTTAACCATTTCAGGATAACTAAGCCAGTAGGGTGCGGGAATGATAACTTCGTCTCCATATTCGATCGATACCTGCATCAAATTAAATAGGGACTGCTTGCCACCATTAGTAACAATAATATTTTCTGCTTGATAATCTAAATTATTGTTAACTCGTAACTTTTTGGCTATTGTTTCTCTCAATTTTAGTTCGCCCGCAGCAGCACCATATTTAGTTTTTCCTTCATCAAGAGCCTTTTTTGCAGCAGAACAGATATGTTCTGGAGTAGGAAAATCTGGCTCACCCGCACTAAAACTACATACATCAATTCCTTCTGCTTTCATTGCTTTTGCTTTAGCTGCGATCGCTAAGGTTAGTGAAGGGGATACTTGGCTTACTCTTGCTGCTAGTTTCATTGAGTTTAAATTGGAGAATTTTTTATCTATGTGCCCTAATTGCTCAAACTATAGTGTCGCAAAATACTTTTGACAATAAGTAAATTTTGGTGATTTTCTTCACAATCTAAGAGCTGATTCGTAAACAAAAGATTAAAAAGTTGATTTTACGTCTAAATAGAATTGACTGAAAAATTAATCGAGATGGTAACTGGGTGTTCATAGAAAACTCAGAAAGCGATCGCTCTAAGCTGGTCAACATCAAATTTATCGGTTGAGACTGATGGAGAGATGGGGAGATAGGGAGATAGGGAGAGGGTTTTAAGGCTTGTTTCCTAACTAATAAATATGTAAGTTAAATGTGGATCGGCTTAATATCATTGGCACAGATAAGATAAAGATACTAGCGACTCTATTAGTAATCGGGAAAATAATGCTGGTACTATGCGTGGTGGCTAAATTTTTAGGTTCTGTTGCCAAAACTTTTATACGAATCAGCTTTTAGTGATTGGGAATTGGGGGTCAGAATGAATTATTTTAGGAACAATGATAGTATGACAACAAAAAATAGTAGAGTGAGTTAGTTTCTCATTGTGGCAAAGGTTGTCTTCGAGAACGTTTACAAAAGCTATCCAAGGCGTAGGGCGGAAGATTCATCGGTTTTATCAGATAGTAGTCCCGCTAAGATTGAAGGAGAGAAAAACGCTCCAGCCCAAAAATCTGGTACTCATGGTGTTAGTGTTAGTGTTCTGCGTAATATCAACTTTACTGTAGAAGACGGCGAATTTATGGTGCTAGTTGGTCCTTCTGGTTGTGGGAAAAGTACCTTACTGCGAATGCTAGCGGGGTTAGAAGAATTGACAGGAGGTAACATTTGGGTGGGCGATCGCCTAATTAACAATTTACCACCTAAAGAAAGAGACATCGCGATGGTGTTTCAAAATTATGCTCTCTATCCTCATTTAAATGTTTATGACAATATTGCCTTTGGTTTACGCAGAACCATCAATCAATCGTTCAAATCCAATTGGATAGAAGACATATTGACAGGAATGACTAGTTCTTTGCCTAGAGGATTACGTTATCTTTCTGCAAAGGAAAAGGAAATTGCCAAACGAGTAAAATATGTTGCTGGTTTATTGCAAATCGAATCGTTATTAAATAGATTACCGAAAGAACTATCTGGGGGACAAAAACAGAGAGTAGCACTAGGTAGAGCGATCGCTCGTAATCCACAAGTATTTTTAATGGATGAACCTTTATCTAATTTAGATGCCAAATTAAGAACTACTACTCGCGCCCAAATCGTGCAATTACAAAGGCAACTGGGTACGACTACTATTTATGTCACCCACGATCAAACCGAAGCTATGACTATGGGCGATCGCATTGCAGTGATGAATGAGGGCAAAATTCAACAAATTGCTCCACCCTTAGAAATTTATCATCATCCTGTCAATCGTTTTGTAGCAGGGTTTATCGGTTCGCCACCAATGAACTTTATTCCTGTTAGATATGCAGCTCCCTTAACTCTAACCCATCCTCAATTTCGTCTTACCTTACCAGAAACTTGGACTAAACCACTACAAGGATATAAAGAAACGCGCTTATTACTGGGAATTCGTCCCGAACATCTTAGCCTGAGTAATAGTAATGAACAGAATTTAGCAGTAATTGTAAATTTAGTTGAAGCTTTGGGTAATGAAACTTATCTTTCTGTTCACTTAGCTAAAGATAAAAACTCAACTTTACAAGTTAAAATTCCAGGGGACAAATCTATTGCCAGGGGAGACTTATTACACCTAGCGATCGATCTCAACAAAATCCATCTTTTTACAGAAGATAAAGGGGAATCTTTGATGAGTAATAGGTAATGAGTAGCAAGCAAGAAAAATATATACCTCAATAACTAACAACTAACGACAAACAATAATTATGACGATTAAAACGCCAGACTGGGTCAAAAATGCTACTTTTTACCAAATTTTCCCTGACAGCTTTGCTCGGAGTCAACCAACTGCTAAAGGACAATGGCAAGCATCTAGCCTAGAAGGTTGGGATGCTACTCCCACTTTACAGGGGTACAAAGGCGGGAATTTATGGGGTACGATCGAAAAGTTAGATTATCTCCAAGATTTAGGTATTAATGCCATTTACTTTACTCCTATTTTTCAGTCGGCATCCAATCATCGCTATCATACTCACGATTATTATTTAGTCGATCCCTTGTTAGGGGGTAATGTTGCTTTTGAATCTCTTATGGAAGCAGCCCACCAAAGAAATATCAAAATAGTACTAGATGGAGTATTTAATCATGCCAGTCGTGGCTTTTTCTTTTTTAACGATATCTTAGAAAATGGCCCTTATTCTCCTTGGCTAGACTGGTTTAAAATTTTGGATTGGCCCTTATCTGCCTATGATGGTAGTAAACCTGCTAATTATGTCTCTTGGGTTGATAATCGTGCCTTACCTCAGTTTAACCACGATAATCCTCAAGTCAGAGAATATATCATGCAAGTTGGGGAATATTGGTTAAATAAAGGGATAGATGGCTGGCGGTTAGATGTTCCCAACGAAGTGAAAACTCCAGGTTTTTGGGAGGAATTTCGCGATCGAGTTAAAGCTGTTAATCCCGAAGCTTATATTGTCGGGGAAATTTGGTCAGATGCCCGTCAGTGGCTAGATGGAAAGCAATTTGATGGCGTAATGAACTATTTATTCTGCACCTCCACTATTGCTTTTGCAGGAGGCGAGCGCTTTGACCCAAAATACGTCGAATATGACTATAATCCTTATCCTCCTCTCTCTGCTAAAGAATATGGTCAAAAAATGCTGGACTTGCTCAATTTATATCCCGAAGAAATCAAATTAGCTCAACTCAACTTACTTAATAGTCACGATACCCCCAGATTAATTACCACCGTCGGCGAAGATAAAGCCAGTATGGAATTGGCTACCGTTTTACTATTAACTTTTCCTGGTGCGCCCAGTATATATTATGGGGATGAAGTAGGTTTAGTAGGCGGAAAAGACCCTGATAGTCGTCGGGGTTTTCCGAAAACAGAAAATTGGGATGTTTCTGTACTCAAGTATCATAAAGAACTGATTGCCTTACGCCATCAATATCCAGCATTGCGTACGGGAAGTTATGAAATTTTGTATGCCCAAGACTCGGTTTATGTTTTTGCTCGTATTTTAGATAGAGAAGAAATAATCGTTGCTGTTAATGTTGGTACTGAATCAGCTAAAGTTAATTTCCCCGTGACTAAATTAGAATCTCAACCAGATCGAGTTTTGCTTGGTAGTGGTAGACTTGCTTGGCAAACAGAGGTAGAAAGGAGTGAATTAGAAATAACTTTGCCTCCTCGTAATTATTTGATAGTGAAATAAAATCAATTTTCCAAAAGGCGATCGTATTTTTTTTCTAGAAAAGCAATTGCGAAATTATCAATTATAAAAGTACGATTTTAGTACGATTTTGCATTAGGACATTACATCAAACGTAGGGGCGATTCGCGAATCGCCCTTACAGGATTTTTTATGTCCTAACCCTCTGACGTATTGCTATATTTGTTCACAAAGAGATCGATCGCTTTTCTCTAGAGTAGAATTATGAGCTAGATAATCTTGCATCCAAGCACAACTACGCTCGATTAGTCGCTCGAAAGATTCAATTTGCCATAATTTAGCCGTGCCTTCATAGTCTGAAGTAGCCAATAATTTGCCATCAGAATTTAAGTCTATACTAGCGATCGAGTTATTATGTCCAAGCCATTCTGCTAGCTGTTCTCCTTGTAAATCCCAGAGGCGAATAGTCCCATCATCTTCTGCGGTAGCTATCGATCGACCATCGGGATTAAAATCAAGACTAGTGACGGAGTCGTTATTCTCTGTTAGTGTTGCTAATTCACGCTCTCGTAAATCCCATAAACGAACGCTACCATCGTCCCCTGCGGTAACTAATTGTTCTTCATTGGTAGTGAAACTAACGCTTCTAACGGGTCCAGTATGACCTCTTAATGTGGTTACACTGTCACTAAAATTACTATCTTGTAGGAAGTGGTAAATTCTCTCTTTTATTGCTTTTATTGTTACTTTCTGCTCACTTTGAATTGGTGATAAATCCCAAATACGAGCAGTACCATCTCCTGCCGAACTAATTAAGTAGGGTTTGCAAAATTAATTAGATATTTCAGATAGGGAATCGGTAATCGGGATTGATTGTTATTACTCATTACTCATTACTCATTACTTGTTGGTCATTCACACCAGAGTTATACCGCAACTGATAAAAATCTTATTAGTTTGTAACTATTGTATCGATCGACTATTTTAAAAAAAGAGACTACAAGCATAATTGTATCTCAAGGTAAATTTGTCTAAAAATACTATGAGTCCTCGAAATCTGCCAGAAACTAATGCTTATGTTCGTATTACCCAACATTGTTGGCAATTAGGCAAAATTGAAGGAGAAGTAACGGCTGCTCAATATCAGTGGCGATTTCAGTGGCGTTTTCGGCAAAAACAGTTATTAGTTCAACCGTCTTTAGGTCGAGCTTTAATTAAAGAACCTTTAGGGCGTTTTTTGGAGCGTTGTGACTATCAACTCGAACCTGGGAGCGATTATACATTTACCGTAAGAGCAAAATTATAGGGATTAGAGATTAGTTGACGAAAAAAATGCACGCTAACGAGGTAAGTACCGACGTATCTCTCGTGCGCCACCTACTTACTTCACAGTTTCCTCAGTGGGCTACTCTAGCTATTAAACCTGTTCCCACTGCTGGAACAGATAACGCCATCTTTCGATTAGGTCACGATATGTCAGTACGACTTCCTCGAATTGATTGGGCGGAAACTCAAGTTGATAAAGAACACGAGTGGATACCCCGCCTTGCCCCACATCTGCCAGTTGCCATCCCTTTACCACTTGCTAAGGGTGAACCTGATGAAAAATATCCCTATCATTGGTCTGTCTATAGATGGCTTAAAGGTAAAAATGCCTTGAGCTAACCCTGTAACAAATTGAGTCGAGAAATCAATTTATTGGTGGATTTAATTCAGAAGAAAATAGCCTTGATTTTGATGTTTATTAAATGTTTTTATAATTGAGATTGCATATGTAATATTAGTTATCTACGATCGTCTAATAAGATAAAGTATCGGTAAAACATTTTCAATTAGCTAAATAAATAATAATATCTATAGAGAAAAAAATTAAAATATTACTATTTTTTTTGGCATTATTCAGTCAATAAACTCAAAGTAGTGACGACTATATTTAATATCTCCAAACTTTTTTCATATTATCTCAGTAATTATATTTAAATAAATTTACTGATATACAAGTTAATAACAATGAAATATAAATACTATTGTTAACTATTAAAAAAAGTCAAATGAGTATAACTATATCAGGACAAACAGCAACATCAGATTTAACTATTAATGCACCAACATCATCACAGTCTTTTCCAGACTACTTTATAGGTCTGATCGATGATAATGGTTTTAAGACTACACCACAATTTTTATCTATTTCTGTTCCTACTACATTTACGGGTATCAACTTAACCTCATTCGGCAAAACAACTTTTACTGCCGACGGATTTGACAGTAGTGTTTGGCGAATTCGTAATGGTGATAATGAAGACGTAAGTGGAACTTTAAGAGCTTATGGTTTTGGATTTTCCAATACTTATAATCTTCCAGGTAATACTGATACTTTTGTATTTTCACCCGATTTCAATGGTTCTGCGACTCATATTCTGACAGTCAACGAGATAACTAAAACTAAGTCTGCCTCTAATAATCTTTTTAATGAAAAAACTAACAGTTTGGGTGGAGATTCTTATAAAATTATCGGTGGCAGTGGCAACGATCGTCTGACTGGTGATGATTTAGATGATACGCTTCATGGTAATGATGGAAATGATACCCTAAGAGGCGGGGGTGGCAGAGATCTTCTCAAAGGTGGGACAGAAAACGATCTTCTATTTGGGCAGGGAGGTAGAGACTCTTTAGAAGGTGAAGCAGGAAATGATACTTTAGTAGGCGATGGTGGAAGAGATACTTTAACCGGTGGTGCAGGAAGCGATAAATTTCAATTTAGCGATCGAGGAAGAGACAAAATTACTGACTTTAGCACCAGTGATGGAGATATTTTTCAAATTGATTATGAAGCTTATACAGGTATGCCTGTAGATGGAATAATAGCTCGAGCTGGTTCTGTAGATGATAGTGACATCAATATCTATGTAGATACATTTAACAAGATTCGCAATGCCAGACCCAGTGGCGTTCATTTTGCCTATGCTACTAATAACAATAGACTCTTTTTTGATGCGGATGGAGACTGGAGTAATGATAGCAGGAATGATAGAACGAGAATAGCAGATACGAATGAATTTGGTTCTCCTACCTCAGAAAACTTTGAATTTATCTAACAACAATATCCTGAAATCTACCAATTTTTCTTAAGGGGATTTAAACGTTTTTTTCTGACTATTTTGTGTTTAAGTCCCGCTCGGTTCTTTAAATTAGAATTATCTTTCTTCTCCCTAAAAAGATTTTAGAGTAAGAAGAACTCTAAATTTAGAAGCTTCATGGCGATTTTTATGATGTTTGCTTAGGGAATTTTAGCCAGAGCATTACTAATTATCAAAGAGTCTGCATGATGTAGATGAGCATTTTCACTGATATGGCGTTTCCAGGCTTTTGTCCCTGGTTGTCCTGCAAACAGTTGTAGCATATGGCGACTAATAGAATGTAACTTGACTCCTTTGCCCACCCAATAGTCTATGTAAGGAAACATTGCCTCTACAATCTGATGACGAGTTGGGGGTTTTACTGGCTGATTGTATATATCTCGATCGACTGTGGCAAAAAGATAGGGATTGTCGTAAGCAGCACGTCCAATCATTACTCCATCTACATGATTAAGATGATGTTGTATTTGTTCTAAAGTCTTAATTCCGCCATTAATTTCAATAAATAGATGGGGAAAATCTTGTTTAAGACGGTAGATATCCTCGTAACGTAGAGGAGGAATATTACGATTTTCTTTGGGACTTAAACCTTGTAACCAAGCTTTACGGGCGTGGACGGTAAAACGCTTACAACCAGCTTCAGCAACAATCCGTACAAACTCTACCATGTCTTCGTAACGATCGCGATCGTCTACCCCAATTCTATGTTTTACCGTGACGGGGATAGTTACTGCTTGCTGCATCTTAGTTACTGCTCGAGCAACTAATTCTGGTTGTGTCATTAAACAAGCACCAAAGTTACCATTCTGCACTCTGGGGCTAGGACAACCGATGTTCAGATTTACCTCATCGTATCCCCAATCCTGGGCAATTTGAGCGCATTCAGCCAATTCTTGGGGTTTATCTCCTCCTAGTTGCAGTACTAGGGGTTTTTCTTCAGGAGAGAAATCCAGCAGTTTGTGGCGATCGCCGTGGACAATTGCCTGAGTAGTAATCATTTCGGTATACAGTAAAGTATAACGAGTAATTTTCCGCATCAAATAGCGAAAATGACGGTCTGTACGCTCCATCATTGGTGCTACGCTAAGAGGGTTATAATTCTCTGCACGGAAATTTGATAACGACATAAATTTTGGAGAATCCAGGGTTCAGGAGTTCAGTACTTGCTACTTGCTACTTGCTACTTAAAAAATATGTTGGAATGTATATAAAAGGTCTATTGATTCAAAGCTCTAATCATTTTTTGCAAATTAGATAAGATACCAGATTTTTTAGGTCGAGGAATGCTACTATCTTCTGGACGATCGCTAGTTAATTTTAGCAACAATCTTTCCAAAGCATCACCTACAGGCTTTTGCGCTTGTTCGGCAGCCAATTCATAGCCTTCTTCTTTTTCTAACCAAATTTGCCACGGAGAAGGATGACAGCGGAGTAAAGCAGCACCTTCTAAAGCTTGGAAATAGTAAGCAGAATAGAGAGTACTAATAAAACGTTCTCGCAATTTACGAGCAGCCAAACCAATCCCCACAATCGAAACATCTTCTAGTTGAGGAATAAGCAACACCACAGGGCGATCGCCTGCTGCATTACAAAGTGTTTCTACCCGTTCGACTTCCACTGAAGAGGGGCATACTAATAAAAATAATTCATCTTCTGGAGCAATTTGTGTTTCTACAGGAGTAAAGCGACTACCCAAGTCTGTAATTCTAAAAGGGACTTCTCCCCAATCTCGTTTAGCTAAAGCAGCAGCCCCCGTATCGGGAAAAAGTACTTTTAGTCCAGAACCATATTCTGTAAAGATGGTGGTAAATTCTAGAGCTAATGCCTGTGCTTGCAGGGGAATTTCTGCAATGACTAATTCTACTTGTACGCGGTTGTAACCGTCGGCTAGAGCAGCTAATGTTGCTTCTTTGGCTTGGTTTACTGCTTCTTCTAGAGACTTAGGAAAAGTATTCATCTAAAATTTTGTGCCAGAGAGAGTACTTTTAGGTAATTTTACATTTTAATTATAGAAACAAAAAATAATACCAATATTGTCCAATAAATTTACTTTTGATTACTATATTTATGCTGTGATCGTTTCCCGCTTAGAATTTGGGTTGGCTGGCTCGAAGCGCAACACCATAATCTGTTCGGGACACAAACCTAGAGATTCATATGTTCGTCCTTCCTTATCGCTAAACTCAACTTCAAAAGCTGCACCATCAGCCAAAATTTCTACTACAGTTCCCACCTGACCCCGCCACAGATTTTGTTTGGGGAGATCGACTATTAAAGCAACTACATCGAGTAACTTAATGTTATTGCTTGTCATGGCAGATTTACCTCCAAATTAAGTGAAAGGATAGCAACTGGTCAATCTAGGAATTTGGGAATTATGTTCGATAATCCAGCAACTACGAATGACCGCATTTCTATTTTGCCATTCCAGCTTAAAATCTAAAGTGTAACGCTGTCCAAAGGTATCACATCTTCCTAATTTAGCTTCATGGGTTTTAACAACTTCAAGCAGGATTTGACCTAGCTCAGGTGCATTTTCCGCTGTCATCCCCAGTATCGATCGAAAGAGTCGCGCTTTATGTTTACCCGTTTTGTGTTCTGGATTAAGACAGTAATCACGCAGTTTACGAATGTCAACAACTGCATTTTCTGAATTGGGTATTAGCTTGGTTGAATTAGATTCTCCCATCTGATTCTTAAATAAGTTGCCCCACTAGTCCAAATCAATAAACTTACTCATCGGAGGACTAAATACTAAGAAGAATTTCTTTGACGCAATACCGTTAACAGCTTAGTAAATTCCTTAGGTAAAGGAGCGATCGCTTCGATTAATTTTCCCGTAACTGGATGTTGTAAACTGAGTTTACGGGCGTGGAGAGCCTGACCGGATAGATTTACACCTACAGAACGACCAGAACTGTAAAGAGGATCGCCCACTATGGGATGACCGCTATGACTACAATGAACTCTAATTTGATGAGTACGTCCCGTACCTAAAATAAATTCCATCAAACTATAGTTGCCCAATCTTTCTAAAACTTGCCAGTAAGTAACGGCTTCTCTTCCCCCTTTCTCGACAGGAACAACCGCCATTTTTTTGCGCTCGACAGGGTGACGACCAACAGGCAAATTAATAGTAGCTTCTGTCTTAGCAGGTGAACCATAAACTACCCCCCAATATTCCCTTCTGGCAGTTTTGGCTTTAATTTGGGCTTGGAGATGTTGATGGGCAAAATCGGTTTTCGCTACCACGATCGCGCCAGTAGTATCTTTATCTAGACGATGAACAATGCCAGGGCGTTGTACTCCACCAATTCCTGCTAAGTTTTGACAGTGATAGAGTAAAGCATGAACCAATGTACCAGTCTCATGACCGGGTGCAGGATGGACTACTAGATTAGCAGCTTTATTAATAATTATTAGCTGTTCATCTTCATACAAAATATCTAGAGGTATTGCTTCTGGTTGTAAGTCTAGAGGTTGGGGAGCGGGAATAGTAAGACAAAGGCGATCGCCCTTTTTGAGTTTAATTTTTTTACTACTACAGACAAGATCGTTCAATCTGACATTCCCCTCCTCGATCGACTTTTGGAGACGAGAACGGGAAATATCTGGTAATTGTTGAGACAGCCATCTGTCTAAGCGATCGCCTTTATCTTCTACTTGTAAATTAATTTGGGTTGATTTATTTTGTTCTGTTGATAAGTAGTTAGGCAAATTTGATTGTATATTTTTGGCTATGGTTATAGTCGTCTTTTCTCCCCTGCTCCCCTGCACCCTTGCTCCTCTGCTCCCCTGCTCCCCTGCTCCTCTGCTTGTTCTCAAAGTACACAATTCATTTCGCAAAAACACTTATTTACCCGCCATTTCTCAGCAAGTCTTCGATCATAGCTCCAGTCGGTTCTGGCTCGAGAATACTTTGGCGAGAATCTGTAATCAACCAATCAAGGGCTGCTGCTTGAACGTCGATCGCTGCGCCTGTTTTATCTACACAATAGCGTCCGAACACCAGTTTATCCACTAATCTTACCCCAGCACCCAAACGAGAATATTCAAAAATGACGCTATTATCTACTGTTGCTCCACTACAAATCCAACAGTTAGGGCCAATCATCGCCGGACCGAGAATAGTTGCACCATCTTCAATTTTGGTCATACCGCCAATATAGACTGGGCCTTTAATGTTCACTTTATCCCAATTCACTGCTACATTAAGACCGGTATAAATCCCCGGTTTAACTTCTTTGCCAGGAATATCGACATTTTTAATTTCTTTGGTCAGAACTCCGCGAATAGCGTGCCAGTAATCGGGAACCTTACCGATATCTACCCATTCAAAATCCATAGAGACGGCATAAAAAGGCGCACCAATTTCAACCAATTTAGGAAAAAGTTCACCTCCAATATCGTATTTTTCTCCAGGAGGAATATAATCGATCACTTCTGGTTCAAAGATATAAATACCGGTATTAATTTCTGTACTCAGAGCTTCTTCTACGGAAGGTTTTTCTTGAAAAGACTTAATCCTTCCTTCTTCATCAGTAACGACAACCCCGTAACTAGGAACATCTTCTTTTGGTACTGATTTAGTAACTACTGTGGCGATCGCGCCTTTTGCTTTATGCCATTTAATCGCTGCGGTTAGATCGAGATCGATTAAGGCATCACCACAGAGAACGATAAAAGTATCATCAAAAAAAGCATTAAACTCTTGAATTCGTTTTAACCCACCAGCCGAACCAAGGGCTGCCCCTACAAGTTTTCCTTCGACAATACTACCTTCAAAAGAGTAGGCAATACTAACACCAAAACGTTGACCATCCCGAAAATAGTTTTCTATTTCTTCTGCCAGATGACTGACATTCACCATAATCTCATCGAAGCCATGTTTTCTGAGAAGTTCTAGTAAAAACTCCATTACTGGCTTTTGCAAAATAGGAATTAAAGGTTTGGGAATCGTATAAGTAATGGGGCGTACTCTAGTGCCTTTACCAGCAGCAAGAATCATGGCTTTCATGCAAGCTTCTCCTCAACCAGCTCCACGTGTATTTATGAACTACTCTAGTCTATCAGTAATACCTTCGTACAGTTCAAGTTCGAGTTAGGAATTACAACAGTTATTAGTTATCGATCGTCACCTTATCAGTCGGTTTAATCTTTAGGTGGCTAGGCTTGGCAGCCTCTTTTCTAACTTCACTGTTAACCGAGATTGAGAGGACGAATAGTCAAATCCTGATAAAATTCTTGTTGGCATAACTCTACTTTTGACTGAGCAGAAAGCAACAACAAAGCCCAAAAAACTCCTGCTCGTTCCGAGACAGAAGAATGATTGGTATTATCGATCGCTACCTGCTCATTAGAATTATTTTTATTTATCCACCACTGTAATAATTCTTCCCAATCAATATAGTCTTGTTGTGGAGCCAACTGAGGCAAGTCTGAGTAAAGAAAACTTTCTAATTGAATAGCCAACTCACTTAAGTTTTCGTTATGTGCCAGTTGAGTAATAGCGCGAATAGCTTCTTTGCGAGAACGAGAGGATTTCTTGGGGCGAGAATTAGTAGCGGAAGCTTCTATTTCTGCTGCTATATGTTCGATTTGCTCGATTAGTTCTTGTAGCGTTACTCGACGTTTACCTAAAACCGCAGTAGAAGTACGTCGGCGTAAGTGACGTTCTAAGTGTAAGGGTAAAGAATGTCTATTGCTTTCTTCTATTAAGATTTCTTCATCGATAAATTCATTACTCTCTTCGTTATAATCTTCTTGCCTTAACATCTCAAGAGTATCTGCTTTTAGTAAAACTAGCATTGATGCCCATACAAAAGCTTGACCAGATTGAGGTAAATTAGTATTTTTTTGTGCTGAGATATTTTCACCAATTAATCCCAATTCGGATAAAAAACGATCGATCATCTCAATTACGGGGACATCCCACGGATCGATTTCTCCCTGTTCTGCTAAATTAATCAAATCGGCGATCGCGCTTTGGGCAGAAACTATAGCCATAAATTTAGTAATTAGTGCAAATTAGTTATCAATATAATTCGTAAATTTGGCTTTTCGTCAATACAGAAAATGTTAAAAATCTTAAATTTAACTAGCTATTAGCCCTTTAGGGCAATAAATTTTCTGTTCTCCACCAAGAGTAACCATCCATAGCAAGGACTATAATTAAAAAACTTAAAGCTCTATTTGCCAAATACGAAAGTAACTTAAATGGCTCAAATCAAAGAAAAAATAGCGTGGACGATTCGAGACATACCCTTTCTTCCTCAAAATGAATCGGTTAATTATGAGATTATTGACGGAGAATTATTTGTGACCAGATCGCCCCATCGCTTACATCAAAGAATTTGCGGTAAGTTATTTCGTTATCTAGATACTTGGTCGGAAAATAGTGGTTTAGGAGAAACTATAATTGCACCAGGGGTAATATTCTCCGATTTTGATAGCGTAATTCCCGATGTGGTTTGGTTGAGTAAAGAAAAACTAGCCAATATAGAAGATGATGCGGGACATTTGTTAGGCGCGCCAGAGTTAGTCATTGAAGTATTATCTCCTGGGAACAATAACGAAATTAGAGATAAAGAAACTAAATTAAAACTATATTCTCTATACGGCGTTAGGGAATATTGGATTTGCGACAGATTTAACAAACAAGTTAGTATCTATCGTCGAGAAAATACGAGATTGGTTTTAGTGACTACTCTGTTAGACAACGATCTAATAACATCCCCTCTTTTACCTGGTTTTAGTTGTTTGGTTGATAAATTGTATAAATAACGCTCGCAATTTAGCTAGAGTCATTAGCAATTTTACTGAGAAAGAATATCCGCAAGTTCATAATGGCATCTACAAGGTTAAATCTCAGTCTTTTGACAACCATCTTGTTTTGGATCGAGTTCAATCTCTTCTTGATGCTGCTGGGTTTCAACAATGGCTTGAAAAAGAGTAAAATTTAGAACAAAAGCATAAGCGCGATCGTATTTAAACTAAATTACATATTAATCAATACAATGAACGCACAGCTTGTTGAATCTATATACAAAATGATTCAGTCTCTTTCTGATGAAGAAAGATCGCTTTTAGAAGAAAAGTTATTTGCAAATCTCTCTTATCCTTCTCAAGAAGAAATCGATCGACTATCAGCAGCAACTGATGTTTATGATTTTCTTAATATGGCATCAAGATTAGATATCACACAAATTTTTAAGAAGTATTAGCTTCTATTGAGTTCCTCCATAACCAACTCCTCCTGCACGACGAGGATCGGCTGCTGCTACCAAGCCAGTTGTAGGATCGCTTAATGCAGCTTGTACGCCACCAAAATACATTGAAAGTGACTTAAATTGGCGAGGTTCAAAGTTGGGCAAAGTATCGATCGCCAAACCTGTTTCAAAAGCAACAGTAGGAACCCCCTCAAATATTTCAAAATGTAAACGAGGATGGGCGATCGCTTCATCGAGAGGCATATTCAAACAGATAAAATTAAACATGGTTTGAGCGATCGCGCTAGTAATACGAGATGCTCCTGGCGAACCAATGGCTAGTACCGTACCATCTTTATGTCTGGCAATAGTGGGAGCCATATTAGAAGTTAAACGAGTTCCTGGAGACAAACCCCTTAATCCTTGAGGATGAAGCTCTATTTCTCCTAGAGAATTATTGAGCCATAAGCCATCAATCATTACCCCAGAACCATAACCAGCAGATGCACTGACAGAACAAGCTAGGCCATCACTATCCACCGCAGAAACATGAATAGTAGAAGGAGACTGCATAGATTTATGTAAATTGCCTCCAGCAGCTAAATCTAATAACCGAACTGCTTCTTGGTTCATAGTATCCAGACTTGCTCCTTCTAGATACTTACTGCGATATTGAAATACATTTCTTTGAATCTCGGCTATTGTCTGGATAGTATGCTCATTCCACTGGCTAAAAGACTGTCCTTCCATCTGTAACAGCATAGCTGCTAGACAAGCTCCCCCCACAGCAGGAGCAGGATTGGTAACAATATCCCAATCTTTAAACTTAATTCTAATGGACGACCTGGCGATCGCTCGATATTCAGCTAAATCTCGAGCCGTTAATAATCCTTCACTCGCTTGAATTTCTCTGACAATCTTTTGTCCTATTTCTCCCGTGTAAAAAGCATCTACTCCCTGTTCTCCAATAAGCTGTAAACTATCAGCCAGTCCAGGAATACGAATAATATCTCCTGCTTGTAAGCAATTACCATCATCATCGTGTAAAACTCGATAACTTTCAGGATGCCAACCAAAAATAAGTCTATGACTATAGTAAAAGTATTCCGCAGCTACAGCAGAAAGCGGAAAACCTCGTGCTACAGATTTCTGTGCTGGAACAGTTATTTCTGCCCAAGGAAGATTACCATATAACTTAGAAGCCATACCCAAACCAGCAAATATTCCAGGTGTAGCAATAGAACCATGTCCTACCAAGGTACTCATTCCCCCACCATAGTCTAGGAAAACTTCTCTCATTCCTTGACCAAAATGATTATTTTCTAACCCTCTTCCTGGCATTTCTCCATAGGCATCGATTACAATTGGTTCTCGATCGGGATGCCAAATAGTAATAAAACCGTTCGCTCCTGGGGCGATTACCCCTGGTTCGGTACACATAGAAACTAATGCTGCTGCTAAGGCCGAATCAACAGCATTGCCACCACAATCCGCGATCGTTGCACCCCCACGGGCAGAAATTTCAGAACCAGAAGCAATAGTTACTTTGGACATGGACGTTTTAATTTAATCAAATTGATATTTAGCCAGACCGCGCTCGCGATATCTCTTTCTGCATTTTAATATGCGGTACACCAGTCGATGAAGATGCAAACACTTTACCGATAGTCTCAAAACCAGACTTTTGATAAAATTTTACTTTCGGAATCCTGGCATTGAGAACCAAACGATTTGCTCCTCGGTTAATTGCTACCTCAATCAGTGTCTGGAGTATAATTCGGCCCAAACCCTGCCCCTGGTATTCTGGCTCGACAACCATTTGATGAATCTGAAACTCATCTATACTATTTTGACCCAAGCGACCATACCCCAGTACTCGATCGTCTGGATTGTTTGTAATCACCAGATGCAAGTCTCGTTCTTCTTGAGAGTTAAAAATTGATTCAAAGGATATACCATGTTCTTGGTAAAACAGACGATATCTAAGTCGAGCAGCCTGATGATATTCAAGACTACCACGATCGATAAATTTCAATTGATATTTTTTTTCTAACAATGGCTCTCGCCTCAATCATGTCAAGTAGAACAATATTAATAAATGCCACCGCCTGCTCGAAACAAAGAAAATTGATGTATCAAAAATAATTGATGTAATATGATAATGCTTTCATAATTAAAGAAAAGCAGATTGAACGAGAGGGGTGGCGAGGGAACCTCGCCATACCCAATCGAGTTGTTGAATTTAATCTGATGACCATTTTTGAATGACAATTAATAGTTCTCAAAGCAATCCTAAAGCAGTTAAAGCTGGTAGTCAGCTTAGTTTTTTTGAAAAATATCTCACCCTTTGGGTAATTTTGTGTATCGGTATGGGAATTATCTTGGGCAGAATTTTCCCCGGAGTCGCTCAAACCCTAGATGCTATGAGCGTTTATAACGTTTCCATTCCTATTGCAGTCTGTCTCTTTTTCATGATGTATCCCATCATGGTAAAGATTGACTTTTCTCAGGCAGTCAAAGCTGCACGAACTCCTAAACCTGTAATTCTTACTCTGGTGGTGAATTGGCTGATTAAACCTTTGACAATGGTGGTATTTGCCCAGTTCTTTTTAGGATGGGTATTTCATTCTTGGCTGACAGAAACCGAATTTATTCGCGGTGTAGAAGTAAGTTTAGCTAACTCTTATATTGCAGGAGCAATTTTGTTAGGCATTGCCCCTTGTACGGCAATGGTATTGATGTGGGGTTACTTATCTTATAGTAATCAAGGACATACCTTAGTAATGGTAGCGGTTAACTCCTTAGCAATGCTATTTTTATATGCGCCTTTAGGAAAATGGTTACTGTCGGCTAATAATTTGAGTGTACCTTGGCAAACTATTTTACTATCGGTATTGGTTTACGTTGGCTTGCCCTTAGTAGCAGGTATTTATAGCCGTTATTGGATTTTTAAATACAAAGGTAGACAATGGTTTGAGAAGCAGTTTCTTCATTATCTCTCTCCTGTGGCGATCGCTGCTTTGTTACTTACTTTAGTTTTATTGTTTGCTTTTAAGGGAGAATTAATTGTTAATAATCCCCTACACATTCTTTTAATTGCTGTACCTTTATTTTTGCAAACTAATTTTATCTTTTTAATTACCTACGTAGCGGGACTAAAGCTAGGACTAGACTACGAAGATGCAGCACCAGCAGCCTTAATTGGGGCAAGTAATCATTTTGAAGTCGCGATCGCCACAGCCGTGATGCTTTTTGGTTTAAATTCTGGGGCAGCCTTAGCTACGGTAGTGGGAGTATTGATCGAAGTACCAGTCATGTTAATGCTGGTGGAATTTTGTAAACAGACTGCTGCTTGGTTTCCCAGACAACCAGAAAAAGCAACCTTACTCGATCCCCGTTGTATTAATCCTTATAAATAATTAAGTAAAAAAACCAATGAAAAAAGTAATGTTTGTCTGCAAGAGAAACTCCTGTCGATCGCAAATGGCGGAAGGTTTTGCTAAAACTTTAGGAGAAGGCAAGATTGAAGTAACATCTTCAGGGTTAGAAGCTAGTAGAGTTCATCCGACAGCCGTAGAAGTCATGTCAGAAATTGGCATCGATATTAGCAATCAAACCTCCGATTCTCTGAGTAATTTTACCGCAGAAGATTATGATGCAGTTATTTCTATGTGTGGTTGTGGGGTAAACTTGCCAGCAGAATGGGTAAGCTTAGAAGTGTTTGAAGATTGGGACTTAGAAGACCCCGATGGCAAGCCGATCGAAACCTTTCGCCATGTACGGGATGAGATTAAAGAAAGAGTTGTTAATTAGAACCTACTGTCATCACCGACAAAAGTGACTATCCTCCAGGTAGTACGGCTAAAATCTCTGGTAGCAATTTCCAACCAGGAGAAACAATTAAGCTTCAAGTTTTACATAATGACGGTACTCCTAATACTGGTGGTGGACACGATCCTTGGTTAGTTACCGATGGTGGTGTAGGAGATTTAGATGGGGTAGTAAATGGTAAATTCCAAACTACTTGGTATGTCAACCCCGATGATTCCCTCAACTCTTCCTTTGATTTAACTGCTGTTGGTTTAAATTCTGGTATTTTTGCCAGCAATACTTTTACCGATTCTAATCCCGAA
>JASJDJ010000056.1 GCA_030065635.1 Xenococcaceae cyanobacterium MO_188.B32 | reverse complement strand
GCGATTTATTAAATACAAATGGTTAGAAACAGAAGATTATGAAAGTTATTCTACCTTAGTAAAAGCTGTAGAAAATATCCTCATAAACTTTGGTAAAAAATATACAATTAATTTTGCTTAGGCACTTAGTATTGATTTGCTCATCGTTAGGGTCATTTCTGCGTAATTGAGCTAAAAGCGCGATCGCATCGTACCAAATTCCTTCTCTGGCATGGATTACAGCTTTTTCTGTATTATCTACTGTTTCTAGTTGAGTTTGAATATTGGGTTCTAAAGCAACTTTTTCGATCGAACCTTGTACATAAACAAAAGCACCAGGATTATCAATATCGCAGGAGAGGGATAAAGTCCACTGATAAATTTTATTAGTTTCTAAAGATATAGCAGTCTGAGGAATAGGAATACTGACAATGCCTTGATTATCTGAAGGTATTTGCAGATTGGTTTGATAGATATAATTATCCGCCTCATCTTGCAGCACGAATTCGAGCGCCGATCCTTGAGGTAGATAAAATAAAAACTCAGGATGAGTAGCTATAGTCTTTCCCCAAACGATTTGATTATTTACAGGAACTAAAGCAGTTAAAGATTGATAATCTTGGCAAGAACTGCGACTTCCTCCCCCTTTATGACGACCTAAAGGAATTCCCCGACTGGGAGGGGTGGGTAAACTAAAACTAATTTTTTGCTTTTGGGAGTTTTCATCAGACTCTTTTCGAGCAGCTAAGACAGCTAAGACTGATTGACTGAAGTAAGTTGTCAATATTAGAGAATACGATAGTGAGAGTATGATGTGTCGTAAATTGAATTTCATAGTTAACCTTGCTCTTTTATAGACAAAATCTGATTAATATCTGTTATTAAAGTTATGAAAACCGTTTTTAAGTGGTCATTATTAGATTGGCATCGGTTGGTTAATTCAGGTGTTTTGGCAGATAAGTCTGTTGAATTACTAGAAGGGGAAATTATTGAAATGAGTCCAGAGGGGGTGGAACATAGCTATACTAATCATACTGTGGTTGAGTATCTCAGAGAACTATTAACTGCTTCGGTAGTGGTTAGGCAAGCTTTACCTGTTACCCTCAATAACTCCGAACCACAGCCAGATATAGCAGTTGTACGTTTGCCTTCTACCAAATATGCTACTCATCATCCTTATGCTGAAGATATTTACTGGTTGGTTGAGATATCTAAGACCACTTTAAGTAAAGATTTAAACGAAAAACAGAAGATTTACTCCCAGAATGGAATTGGCGAATATTGGGTCATCGATCTGTCTGAAAAAAAAGTCTGGGTGTTTACTCAACCACAAGAGAATGGATATGCTACTTCCGTTGAATTAACTACAGGTATCATCAATCCTGTAGCGTTTCCCAATGTTGCGATTGCAGTCGAGCGTTTGTTAATTGTCTGATTATTTTTTTTACATTGCTTAATAATGGAGTTTACTATGCCCGGCAAAAAAGAGTATATCCCAATGTTCCGACCATAGGCGATCGCTCACGTCTTGTAAAGCTGGTTCGACTAAAAAACAAACTTCTGTATCTGGTAAGTGGGATAATAACAGGCGATCGCGATCGATATCGATGTCTTGACTATGCCCTAAAATAGCTAAAATCCTGACTTTGCCTTTTCTTGGTATAGAAGGAATCGGATCGTAAACTAAAGAAGCGAGCGCAATTTCTGCTTGAGGATAACGTTCTAGTAAATCCCACAAATGCCAGGGTAATCTTTGCAGTAAAATATTGTCTGTTTGTAATAAAACGCGAATAGTCTGTTTTGGATGGAGATTTTCCAGCCATTTTTTTTCATCTAAAGGGACAAGTACAACACAACCAATTAGGCGATCGCGATTTAAGGCAACAAAATGCCAAGACTGGCGATCGTACATTTCCCAACCATAGTCAGGAATACCAATGGGACGCAGTAGAATTTTGTTACGCAGTTCTCTTTCTGCTTGATACAGAGGATTATCGATGGTGATTCTTTTAATAGTAATCGAGCGCATAGATATTTTAGATTATAAAATCTTCGCTTAAAGCATTACTTCCTGCTAATATCTCCACCCGAAATCTTTCCCCTGGTGCCCCATGAATTTGTAATTGCAGATAATTATCGCTATCTGTAGATATAGCTGTTGCCAAAACTGTATCGGAATCGTCTAATATTTGGAGTTGGATTTGTTCGGGTAAGCGATCGGTTTCTACTGGATAAAGTTGCAAGGTAATAATTTTTTCTGATGATTCTGTCTCTCTTACTTCTAATAGTAGAATAAGGCTACCTAATTCCTCTCCTAAATCTAATCTTTTGCCTAGTCTTAAAGTATTATCTATCTCAGTTTCTGCACTTCTAAAACTAAAAGCCAAGTTATTTTCTGAACCTAAGAATAACTCTCTGGTTGTTTCCCATCCCCTTGTAACTATTCCTTCTAACCATTGACTCAAATTAACAATCGTTTCTTCTACCGTGACTCTAGATTTGAGTCTATCTAAATGAACCAGTAAACTATCCCAAGACTGAAGCTGAGAAATTATGCCATTCTGCACTTTATCAGTAAAACCGAGGATCGTACCTTCTCGCAAAGAATCATCGATTTGTACCACTACATAACCAAGGCGATCGCGAGTAACTTCAGGCGGTACGGCATAGCTAGGTGCGGGGGTTTGACAGGAGATACATTCTAGATAACCAACTCCTGTAACTTCTAAATCTGCCACATCTGCACTCATCCGCATAATTGGATTCCAACTATCTCCTTCAGTTATGTTGGTAGGAATTCCCATCAGATCGAGATAGTCACGCACCAGCCACACAGCTAAAGTATTTAATCTAACTCGTTCTGCTTTATCCCCACTAACTTGTTCCGCAGCGAATTGATTAGCTGTCTGATAGGCTAATTCTGTCAATGGTAAAACAATGCCATACTCTTCTAGGTTATTCATATTTCCCTACGGTTAATTTATCTCTCCTCTATATATCCTTCAGATTTAGCAAAATTACGCAAACGGGGCATACATTGTCTTTGATAAAAATTACTCAATGTAGAAATAGAAATCCCAAATTCTTTAGATAGTTCTTGCCAACTGGTTTCTGGTGGTAAGCGACACAAGATTAATTTTTGACAAGTAATCTGAGGATAACCTTTGAATCGATGTTAGTTTACTCCTCATTCTGGGGTTTGAGTAGCAACTAATACCGAGTCGCGAACTTAACCAAAGCCCGATTTTGACTCAGAAAGATCGCCCTAAGTACCAATTTTAGAATCTCAACAGCGTGGTTGGATATGCTAAAACGGGAAGGTTTAATGGCAAGAATAATCAAACCATTAACCTTTTTTCCCCCAATTTTAAATCTAAAATTTTATGTACGATCGCTTAAATAAACGCATTCTTGCCCATCAAGGACATTCCGAGCAAAAATTAGAAATCAAAGAATCCCCGAAAACCCAGTCTACAGAATCAATTGTAGAAGAACAGAATCCGCAACAGCCTTCTCTAGACACCAATACTACAGTTGAAATTCAGTCAGAACCAGTTACAAAAATTACCAATTCTTCTCCAGTAAATGCGGTTACGATCGCAGGGGAAGTAATATTGTTTAGTTTAATCATTACTCCTTTTCTCTTGACTTGGATCAAATCCAGAGTGCGTTAATTACCAAATTCTCATGCCAATTAGTAGAGTTCATTTGCGCCGACTACATTCTCGTATCGCGCCGATCGTGTTTCTGCCTGTATTGCTTACTTTACTCACAGGTTCTTTATTTCAAATTGCTGTTTTAACTGGACACAGTAGTGAGTTTATTTGGCTATTAGAATGGCATAGAGGTAAGTTTGGACGGATTAATCTAGAAATGATTTATCCTTTCTTAAATGCCTTTGGACTGATGATGCTAGCAATTACAGGTATTTTGCTCTGGTTTCGCACCCGCAAACGCTCTAGTATGTAAATAAAAGCTATATAAAAATACTGAGAGGAGATACGGGATTGACTACTAATCAGCCTTCCAATAGTTGGCAGCCTTTACTAGGCGGTATTATTGCTGCTTTAATTGTATTAATTGCCTTTAATGCGTTTGTTATTATTAATCCTGGTCAAGCAGGGGTATTAAGTATCTTAGGTAAAGCACAAGATGGAGCATTACTAGAAGGACTTCACTTTCGACCACCTCTTGTTTCTAATGTGGATATTTACGATGTAACCGTACAAAAGTTTGAAGTTCCCGCAGAAAGTTCGACCAAAGATTTACAAGATTTAAAAGCTCGTTTTGCCATTAACTTTCGTCTCGATCCGATTAGGATTGTCGAAATTAGAAGAAAACAAGGGACATTACAAAATATTGTTGCTAAAATTATTGCTCCTCAAACTCAAGAATCCTTTAAAATTGCTGCTGCTAGAAGGACAGTAGAGGAAGCAATTACCAAAAGAAGCGAACTGAAAGAAGATTTTGATATAGCTCTTGGTTCTCGTTTAGAAAAGTACGGCATTATTGTCTTAGATACTAGTGTAGTTGACCTTAATTTTTCCCCTGAGTTTGCTAGGGCAGTAGAAGAAAAACAAATTGCCGAACAAAAAGCGAGAAGGGCAGTTTATGTAGCTAAAGAAGCAGAACAACAAGCACAAGCTGATATCAACCGTGCTAAAGGTAAAGCAGAAGCCCAAAAACTATTAGCCGAAACCCTCAAAGCCCAAGGTGGGGAACTCGTATTACAAAAAGAAGCGATCGAAGCTTGGCGAGAAGGAGGAGCACAAATGCCTAAAGTTTTAGTAATGGGTGGTGATTCTAAAAGTAGCGTACCTTTCCTATTTAATTTAGGAGACGTACAGTAGGCTAAACTGCTCAAACTTAATTTTCTGGTTGTGGAAGATGGGGGAGATGGGGGAGATTAGGGAGATGGGGCAGTATCGATCGGCCAATACTATTTGGATAAGCTTTATTTTTTTCTCCCCCTGCTTCCCCCAGGGTTGTTTCAAAGTTTTCTTGAGTTGTTCTTATTATGCGGGTAGCTTCTGGTCAGTAGCAGGGGAAAAATTCAGGTAGTTTGTAAAAACTATTTTTGACCCACTTCCCGCGATTAAATAATTTCAAATTCTAAATTATCATTGGTCAAAAAATTGTAGGTAAAATGATCGACTACATTAGTATCGCTCAATTCTAAATTATAAAAATCAACAACTTCGCGATCGAAATAAGGCCCTGCGTGCCAAGTACCCACTTCTAGTTTAATAAAACAGTTGCCAGGAATATGAAATGCAGCCATTTTGTCTAAATCTGGCTTAGATGTTGTTGAAGGAGGTGCAACAGCGATAAACCAATCTTTTCCCTCCAAAGAACCCAAGCATTGAGTACAAAGGCTGTGACGAGTAATTTGATGAAATTTTCTCCCTCTATGATGCAAACGCATAATATAAAAACGAGGAGTACCGTTTTGGAGGTTTAGCTGGGCATCATCAACATCATAGGATTTTCCGTCTTGGGCAGGAGTAATTAATTGACCATAAGGTTGAAACTTTTCCTTAGTAATCCATTCAGAATGTATTTGTGTGAGTATTGACTCGGTCATGATTTTGCGTAGAGATTATTTATACTACATCAGTTCTCAATTTAATCCCATGATATGACAAATGAAGTTTTTACGATGGGTGTGCAGTATTTTGTTCACCCTAAAAAGAACACTCTTAGTTAACTAGCTATGGATCGAACCAAGACCCTTACCTGAAGGTGCAACGAGCTAAAGTGCTAAAAGATGCGATCGCGCTCCGTCTAGAATCCCTTATTGTTCGGACATTTTAAATTGAAGTATTTTTTTCCGACAAAATTGAAAGGAAAATATTGATTAACTGCTCTAGGTCGGCGGGCGCTCGATAGACCTCAATATCTTGAGTTACTATTTTCTTGGCAGGGTCTAAAATGCCAAACTGCCAAATATTCCCAGTTGTTACTGCTCCATAAATTTTTTGCTCATCTCCCCTGTCGGTAGATACGGCAATCATTTGCACTGTTAATTGAGAGAATCCCTTCTCTAGATCGTCTTTCTTTGCCTCGATTATTACTACAGTATTACTGTTTGAGAGCAACATATAGTCTAACGTTCCCTTAAGCTGCTCGGAAACAGCGATCGCATATTCCAACCTAGCAGTAAAATCAATCCAGTCAGCTAGAGTAAGCAGAATTGGTGCAACGTATACTTCTCTTCTGGCAATCTCAGCACTAAAATAAAATTTAGATAGACGCTTGACGAACCTGCTTTTTAAAGTTTCAATTTCTTTCCAAAACTCTGGAGGTAGGGTTATGCTTGGTTCGGGGAAATTGATTATTTCTTTGTTTAACTTGTAGCCGAAATATTCAACTAGATCGATCGCTTCGCAGGTTAGCTTGCCGTAATCACTGAAAGTATAAGATTTGGTTGGATCGATAATTTGTCTATACATTTTTAAAATCTTAGATAATTTTTCGCCATTCTCATTAGTAAACTGTAACTATTACCAAAGATAGTTGTAGCACGAGACAAAAAGCCAAGAAATTAGGTATTACAGAAATTGTCGCAGAATGATGCGCCCATCGCCTTTAGGCATGGGATGAAAAACAGACGGATGGAATAGCCGTCTCTGCTAGTGGAGGGAGCGTAAGACCAAGCCTTGGTCGCAAGATTAAGGTAAGGCAGCACCCAGTGAAGCTAGAAACTCAGTCCTCGCGAAGCAGGGCTGAGTAGTTCATAATTAAGCTCTAAGATCGATCTATTAAAAAAGAATGGGCACAAATAGTTTAAAGGCAGCAGTTAAAAGCAAGTTGAGTAAAGAAATAGGTAAAAGAAATTTCCAGCCTAAATTTAGCAGTTGATCGATCCTCACTCTAGGGACTGTCCAGCGTAGCAAAATTGCTAAGAAAATCATTAGATAAGCTTTGAAAAGAGTCACGATTATACCCAAACTTAAGACGATGGGTTGTAACCAGACGGCAGTTTCGCTTACTCCAAACCAACTGGCTAATAGCTCTACAGGGATAGGAAAACTCCAGCCACCAAGGTAAAGGACAGCAAAGATTAAAGAGGAAAGAACTAGATTGAGGTAGGAACTACCGTAAAAAAGCATAAATCTAATGCCACCATACTCGGTTTGGTATCCTGCTACCAGTTCTTCTTCTGCTTCTGGTAAATCAAAAGGAAGGCGTTCTGCTTCAGCTAAAGCAGCAATCCAGAAAATAGCTACTCCAATAGGTTGTCTCCATATATTCCAACTTAAAATTCCCTGACTGGACTGTTGTGCCACAATCTCTACAGTACTAAGACTATCAGACATCATCACAATGGCTAAAACTGATAGAGCCAGAGGAACTTCGTAACTAATCGACTGGGCAGCCGAGCGCAATCCTCCCAAAAGGGAATACTTATTGTTGGAAGCATAGCCAGCCATCAGCGCACCAATAGGCACAATACTCGAAAGCACAATCCACAGAAAAATTCCTATCCCAATATTACTGATAATTAGCGTTTGCCCGAAAGGAATAATTAAAAAAGAGAGAAAAATGGGAATAATTACTAACAAAGGACCGAAAGTAAACAGGAAATTGTCGGTTTGTGTTGGAACTACTGCTTCCTTAAACACTAATTTAACTACATCTGCAACAGGTACTAGTATTCCCTGAGGACCGATATATTCTGGACCAATTCTTTGTTGGGCTGCTGCGGAGATTTTACGCTCTAACCAAGTTGCTACCAATGCTAATAAGGTAGCTAAGACAATGACCAGAATCATGGGGATTGGTAGCCAAATAGTTTTAGCGATACCAGGAGTAAAACCCCAATCTGTGAGGATTCTGACAAAACTTGCTTGAAAGTCAATCTCTTGACTGATAGTTAAGAGCAAAATTGGATTCATTTCAATCACCTTCTTATTAATGTTTGGTGGCTGTAAATTTGTCTCGATTTCTTTGTAGATATAAATCGAGAATAACTAGGGATCTTTGAGGCTAGATTTGTACTTGCTAATTAATTGTTCATGTCGTTTCAAATACTGTGCGCTGCCAGCATCAGCAGCAACTAATTTATTCGATTTGAGTTCGGCTTGCCTGGGGGTAAGCGATCGAATCACTAGCGAATTCTGTGTCTCAATATTCCCAAACAGGCTAACAGCATTAAGTTTGCGAAGTCATATCAAATCCGGTTGAATAACCATACTTCCTAATGAGGGAAGCAGGGGCGGGAAGGGGGGACTTTAATTTATCTGTTGAACTCGGCAGTTTGTTTGTGGGAATATTTCCCCCCTTTCCGGCAGAGGAAGCAGGGGGAGAAAGATTTTCTTTAAAGAGTGAGTATTGTGGGCAATTAGGCGGATTTGATATCAGACATAGATAAAGCGTTTAACTAGATGTGTCTTAAGCATTAGGCAGTGGTCGATTGGGTTATTTACGAGCCTTCTTGAGAGATTGACCCCATTGGCTCAAGAGTAATTTCGGAACGCTGACAATATTGCGGGGATTCATCGCTGAAATTTTGGTAATTTTTGCTCTGGCCTTCTTTACTACAGGGGCTTCAGCTTTGCTCATATGACCTGCATTAAACAGAGGTTGCGGATCGTATTCGATTAAGAGCTGAGCAATTTTTGCTCGTTCGGCTCCGAGAGTTTCAGAAATCAATAACAGTGCCAGATCGATACCTGCTGAAACCCCAGCCGCCGTGATAATTTTTCCATTTCTTACGATACGACTTTGGGGTTTTGGAATAGCCCCAAACTGTTTGAGAATGGGCATTCCAGCCCAATGAGTCGTGGCAGGTAAACCTTTCAGTAAACCTGCTGCACCCAGAATTAAAGCACCAGAGCAGACAGAAGTTGTGTAACTGGTTGTACGATGAATTCTTTGCAACCAACCCAAGACTTCATGGTCTGCCATTAACGTTAAAGTATCAGTCCCAGAACCAGGAACGACCAGGATATTGCAATCCGATATTTCATCCAAAGAATGGGTCGCACCCAGCACTAAGACTCCGCTATCGGTAACAACTGGTCCAACTTCCTTCCAAGCAAATTGGATCTCAAACTCTCGCAGTGAATTGAATACCTCGTATGGACCAATAGCATCTAAGGCTGTTAGTCCCGGGTAGAGCAGTATTGTAACTTTCATCAGTGACTAACCTCTATAACGTTTTTATTTAAGATGTGAAACTCAAGTCGTCAGCTATTTTTGTTCAGGGCTTTCAACCAGATTTTTGATATCAAACTAAAAACGAGTTTTCTTTTCCTGCTGGGATATTCTCTGCTTTCCTCTTCTGCTCAATTACTTGACCCATAAGTTGTTCGTATCGCTTTAAGTATTGCGCACTTCCACCATCGGCAGCTACGAATTTGTTGGCTCTGAGTTTGGCGTACTTGGGTTTTAGAGATCGCAGGACTGGTAAATCTTGTCGTTCTTGGAATACCTTAAACTCAACCATTAGAATTAGCCATGCTACCAAACGACCGAGCAACGGTACTTTGACGTAATCTTGGTAGTAGCGAATCGCCACCCAAGAATTATCTTCATCAATGGGCGTAACTACGACCAAAAGACGTACTTTTGGAGATAATTCAATTAAGGTTAATTGGGGAAAGATTCCCGTGATTCTAAAAAACCAACCTGGGGATTCTTCCGCGGATTTACCATTATCTTGACGTAATTGTCCCCACGTACTAATTACATCCCCCTGGACTTCCACCTGGTAGGGATCGATTAGAGTACCCACACCAGGAGTAACCGAACGGTGTACGAAAGGAAGATGATGAACGTCAAAATTACTTTCCATAATTCGAGCGTAATTAACATTCCATACCTGAGATGACTCGGCGGTATGGGCTAGATTGGTAGGAAGTTGTTCAAATTTAGGTAGTTCGGGTAATAGCGCCCAGCTTGACTGGCAGGCTCCGCCCGATCGCTCTTCACCCCACCAAATCCAGATAAAACCTCGAGCTTCACGGACAGAAAAGGTTTTAACTTCCAATCCTGAAGGAATCTTAGCATTCTTGCCATTACAAGGAATTAAGGTGCATTGCCCCTCAGTATTATATTGAAAGCCGTGATAAGGACACTCAATACAACTATCTCTAACTCTGCCCAGGCTAAGTGCTGCTCCCCGATGAGGACAGCGATTTACCATGCAAATTACTTTTCTATTAGCATCTCGCCAGAGAACTAAATCTGTATCCATCCGCTTAATGCCGACTGGCTTATGCCGAATTTTGCTTGATTCGATGATGGCGTACCAATAGTTGGGAACCATATCATAACCTCTTCTAATGTCGAGCGAATTTAGACTGAGAAAAAAAAAAAATTTCTAGTTCATACTTTTAGTTTGCAGCGACTACCATGTTTTTACCAGTCAAGATGAGAAGTTAAGCAGGCAACTTAAGTTAAATAAATTAGGGCATAAGAAAGGGGTAGACGATTAATCCATCCCGAACCGAAAGTTACTCCTAACAACAATAGTCCAATTAACCAGCAATCGCTCGAGCTATTACCTCAAGCAGTAGACAAAATAGAAGTTTGGTTGATGTGGTTACAAAAGAAAGTTCCCGAACAGCTAGTAGGAGAAATTCAAAAGCTAGAAAATATTACTCGTAATTTACCTAGCGTGGCAACTCAGCTTGTAGGTAATTTTTATGATATTTTTTCGGGTTCGCTAGGAGTTATTTTAAATATACTTCTGGTTACGGTAGTCATGATTATGTTACTAGCTAACCCTCGTCCCTATATACGTTTGTTTTTAGTTTTCTTCCCTTCCTTCTATCGTCGTCGTGCTGCCAGAATTCTCAAAAAATGTGAAATAGCTTTAGTCGGTTGGACTCGGGGAATTCTGTTTAATATGCTAGTTATTACCATTCTTAGCTGGCTGGGTTTATCAATTTTGCAAGTGCAAGTTCCTTTGGCTAATGCACTTTTAGCTGGCTTGTTAACTTTTATACCCAATTTAGGTCCTACTATAAGCTGTATCCCGCCAATAGTTCTAGCTTTGAGTGATGCACCCTGGAAAGCGGTGGCGGTGCTAATACTTTATATTTTAATTCAACAGGCTGAGAGTAACATTCTTACTCCTTTAGTTATGAAACGGCAGGTTTCTTTGCTGCCAGCAGTTACCTTACTAGCACAAGCTACTTTTGCCGTCTTTTTCGGTTTTATTGGTTTATTTTTAGCATTACCACTAGCGGTTGTCGCCCGAGTATGGATTGAAGAAGTTTTGATAAAAGATATATTGAGTGACTGGAACAAAAAAGACGACTTAGTACACTTAGACAGATAATTTATTATCTGGCTGCTGAGAATGAAATAGCCCTGGTAAATATGAGAGAGGAAGCGGTTTGTGTAAAACGAATTTTATCGCTCGAAGTAAGCAGGATAAACAAAAGCAAAAGCTGTCGAACTGCGAATAATTGTACCGTCCATTTCTGTCACGACGACGGTTTCTAGTTGTTTATCCCAATATGCTTTAATTTGACGACCATTAAATTCGACTATTTTTTCGCCAATTTGTTGTAGTTGCCCGTGGTTAAATCGAGTGCTTGCACCAGAAAACTGATTCTTTGGTGTTTGAGTATCCGTTTCCCAGATGTAACTAACAATGGTTTTGGGATGATATTTTAGATTGCGTTGGTTGCGAACGGGGAAAATAATTCGCTCATCCGTATAATAAGTCCCATAGGGATAGCGTTGATAATCACGGTTGTAGCCCGTATCTGTTGGTGACGTTCTCCATACACCTATCCTAACGGATAAGGTGCTGGCTTCCCTAGACTCACGACCTAGGTATTCCTGCGTAGCACTTATCTAGATGAACAATGCAAGCATCATGCATCTCCGACAGTACGCTGTCAGCAGGCAGTTTCCATTCCCCAGCGTCCCTGGGTACAGTTTTAAAAATGCTTCCTTTGTACGGCAAACATTTTACGCAACCACCGAGTCCCCAACCGAGACTATTTTTTGGTTGCAACCCCATATGTTTGATTGTCAAGGTGCTTGCTAGCTTTAGGTTTTTGTTTATCCGATCTTCGGTAGCTAGCGACCCATTGATACGCTCAAATGTATTATACAACGACCAGAATCCTTGTTCCATAAAGATTTTGTCTCAAAATTGTCAACCGATGACCGATAAGTTGTCGCGCTCGTTTTCATCCCGACTCCTGTCGCAGAGCGACAAGGAGCGGGGCTTCCCACTCGCCAAGCTAAAATTTGACTATCAGGGTATTGTTTTAACCAATTGCCCAGAGTAGTTTTGAATGCGGGAATTCTAACGAGATGGGAATTGACTGCTTTACCGACTATGCCCATCCCCCAAGGTTGAGAGTAGAGGGTATTATCAGCGCGACATTGAGTAGTTCCGATAGATCGATACGGCTAGATTCAACTGGATTGAGATTATCAGCGCGAATATCTTCTAACTCTCGCTCTTGGCTGTGAAAATAGCTAGTTAGATGAAAATAGCGCAGTTTAAAATTATTCCATCCTCCAGCTTGTAGCACCAGGACAGTCAAAATTAAACCAAACAGAGAAATTGTTCCGAGGACTGGTTTGATAGCGCGATTCATGATTATCGATTATCTAGCCATGTTTACTTATTGACGACTCTCGCCGTTTGTTTTTTTGTCGGAATTCATGAGGGGCTGCGTGCTGAATTTACTTAAGCACTTTAAAAGCCCCGTCTCCCGCTAACCGACTACGTCGGTTTAGTCGGGAGTCCTCTTCCTCCATTTTAGATAGTATTTTCCTCTGTCTCCAATGGTAAAAAATTAGTCAGTGATTAAAGCTGTCTAAAGTTTATCTGACTCAGTTTGGGAAGGTGTGGGAGCAAACTGAAATCACGACGAGATTAGTAGTCACTCATTCTTCAAATCCTCTAAAACCTCATCGGTAAACGGATTTTCTCCCTTTTTAAGAGCCTCAATCCATTGTTGACGCTTGCTTTTATACCTTTCCGCTCTGTGAGGAGACTTAACATACTCTTGAAAGTCATCGATCGCTCCTTGAATATTTCCTGTTAAAGCCCTAGCCAGTCCGCGACTGTCAAGAGAACCTACTTTCAGTAGATCACAAAGAGCGCGATCGCCAAAAAGGGAGAACTTTGATTTGGCGATCGCCAATTGGCGGTAATTACGCCAAGCGCGATCGCCAAGAGAAAATAGCGTACGCCAAACCCTCTAAATGGCGTAATCTGTTTTATTACATAAAGGGGGCTGATGAATGTGGGATTAAGCGATCTTTCAGTTCTTTTAAAGAACTAATTCCCTCCTGAAATTTTTGAACATTTGCCAGTCTGCTGCTTACAGATTCCATTCCTTCTACTAGAGGAACTAATGGTAATAGCTTAGCCGTATTGCACAAGCGATCGTTAATAAATGAAAAATCCTGACCGAGAATAATTTTAAAAGATCTGATGATTTTTTATTGAGCAAGGCAGATTCCAAGTCTTTGCGTCGGACAGCCACTCTAGATTTGACTTGATAATCTGAACCCTGCTTGTCCACTGCTTCTCGGATGTCGCGAATCTCTCGATCGAGCTCCAGACTAAATGTTCCTTTAGGGTTAGCTGATAGGATCAGAATTGTCTTCATCTTTCTGGGTTTAATTCATCCTATAACTGAGTCGAATGATTTTTCAACTAGTGTTACAGATGAGTTGTAATTACGACTAAATATCCATTTGAACTACCCATGAATAAATCTAGCTTTCATTTTAAATTTATAACATCACTGATTTGTGCTTTTTCGCCATGTCCAATCACGCTATTGACAAACAACGTAGTTTCTTAACTTGTCACAGATGATTAAAGCCTAATTAGTCCCTGTCGCAATCCCAATGTAACCGCTTCGGTGCGACTGGATACACAAAGCTTAGATAGAATTGAACTGATGTGAAATTTAACTGTATGTTTGGATATTTGAAGTCGTGAGGCGATCGCCTTATTATTTAAACCAGCCCCGAGTAACTGCAATACTTCTAATTCTCTAGAAGTTAAATAAATTGCCGATTGAGGTTCTGGAGTAATTGCCGAATCCCTTTCTTCAAAACATCCTAACTCTGGATGAATTACAATTAAACCAGCCATGACAGCATCGATCGTAGCAATAATTTCTTCAATATTGGTCAGACGAGGTAAAAAAGCCTTAAAACCCAAACTAAGATATTCACCTATCTCTTCAGTAGCTATCGAATCAGTTAATAAAATTCCTGCAATCTCAAAATCTACTGTTAACATCCATCGCTCTAACCACCACAAATCCTCTTCAGGCATTCGCTCTAGTAGCAATAAATCGAAAGCGCGATCGCTCATCGATATTAGACTAGTTTCATCGTCAAAACTCCCCACTATTTGTAAATCGGAGCGAGGACACCTTTCGAGGTTGTTTTGACAAGTGCAAGTCTCGCTAAAACGAGAGAGGATGCTAACTAAACCAGCGGTCGCGATCGAGTTAGATTGATATACTGCAATCCGAATCATCGGGCGATTGTCTTGATAAAATATTCTACCAAATTACTCCCGAACCCCCACCATAGCGAGTGGTAATTTCAACTGTCGCGCTTCTCAGTCGTTGGGAAATTGGAACCTTCTCAATAAGTCTGGGAGGACTCGCCGCGAGAAATGGGGACGGGCAGGTCAGATAGGAAGAGGGCGAGTAAGCCCAGACTTCCCATCTCCATCGTGAACTGGTAAGATTTTCAGCTATGGGCATAAAACTATCTAAACTCCCCCAGCTATCCGACGAAGACCTCTCCAACCGTGAGACTCTCCTGTGGCAGTTACTACGAGAGAGGGAAGAGTGTATTCAAGAACTCAAAGATGAAATTGCCCGTCTGAAAGGAGAAAAGGGAAAGCCAAAAATTAGACCTCTTGCAAAAATAAATAAGAAATCAAAATTAATCCTTTTTACCTTTTACCTTTTACCTTTTACCTCAACTTAACCGAGGTCTATGAGACTTATGCAAGAGGTCTAAGATAAATTCTGACTCGCGATCGCCAATTCAGCAACTTCTTTTTTCTGTTTGGGGAAAGGAATTCTATTCAATTGTAAATACTTTAATTCATAAAACTGATGAGTAGTAGCTTATATCAACAAATTCAAGAATTCTATGATGCTTCTAGTGGATTGTGGGAACAGATTTGGGGCGAGCATATGCACCATGGTTACTATGGTAGGGCTGGTAACTATAAAATGGAACGTCGTCAGGCACAAATCGAGCTGATCGAAGAATTACTCATCTGGGCAGGTTATCAAAATACAGCCAATGTACCTAAAAATATTATTGATGTCGGTTGTGGTATTGGCGGGAGTACCCTTTATTTAGCCGAGAAGTTTGGTGCCAATGCTACAGGAATTACTTTATCTCCCGTACAAGCATCTAGAGCAACAGAAAGAGCGAAAGAGGCAAATTTAGCCAAAAAAGGACAATTTCAGGTTGATAACGCTTTAGAGATGCCTTTTGTCGATAATAGCTTTGATTTGGTCTGGTCTTTAGAAAGTGGCGAACATATGCCCGATAAAACCAAATTTTTGCAGGAGTGTTACCGAGTGCTGCAACCAGGAGGTAAGTTAATTTTGGCTACTTGGTGTCATCGCGAGACTAATTCCTTAGCAGGAGAATTAACCACCGATGAAGTAAGACATCTTAAAGAGATTTATCGAGTGTATTGCTTACCCTATGTTATTTCTCTATCTGAATATAGATCGATCGCCCTTGAGTGTGGTTTTAAAAATATACGTTCAGATGATTGGTCAACAGCAGTTGCACCTTTTTGGGATGTGGTTATAGATTCAGCGTTTAACCCCCAAGCAATGTTGGGGCTATTTAAAGCTGGCTGGCAAACTATTCAGGGTGCATTATCTCTAAGTCTAATGAGTCGAGGTTATGACAGAGGATTAATTCGTTTTGGATTAATTTGTGCTACGAAATATTAGCTTAAAGATAGGGTATGGCTGCAATCAAAGACTGACAGACGCTAGTAAGAAAATCGAAATCCAATGTTTCTATAGTATCGCTAGCTTTATGGTAGTGAGGATTGCGTAAAAAAGCTGTATCTGTCACCATTATGGCGCGATAACCCCGATCCCAAAAAGGACTATGATCGCTCTTTCTAGTTGCATTAATAAAATTACCGTTATTAGGTGAAGCTAACCATCGACAGGGAGTACCAGAGTGACGAATTTTTCTATCTAGGCGAATCAAATCGGGAAGAGTTTTGAGATTGCCTACTAAAGCAATAAAGTCACCGCGGTTTGGATAGAAGTATTTGAGAAAGTCGGCTGGATATTGTTGGGAATTATTGGTGCGATCGCAATATCCTAACATCTCCAAAGACAACATCAAACGCAAAGGTTGTTTCTGGTGATAAAGATATTCTGCATAAGCCCTACTTCCCGATAAACAATAGTTTTCGCCCTCAAACAGTAGACATTCTTCGAGATCGAAAGCCACCAATTGAATGGGATAGGGAGGTGGATTACAGACAAAAGCTGATGCCAACTCCAATAATACGGCTACCCCTGTAGCATTATCATCTGCACCAGGTGTTCCTGGTACTGCATCATAATGTGCGCCGATTAAAATTGGAGGTAAATTTTTATTTTGTTCGGAAATAAGATTGAGAATAAGATTTTGATATTTGTTTCCTCTGACCTCAAATTCATGAGTTTCTACGTCTCCCCATTGTTCTAATTGCTGGCGAATATATTCTTTAACGAAAAAATGTCCTCCAGAAGCAAGATAGGGGTCGCGTTCCCTTACAATTTGTCTGAGATGATTTTCCAGATTTTGTTGGAGAGTCATTTTATTTTTGTTAACCAGTAAATCGTTCAACCTCAATTATTCATCAAAATTTTGGCAAACAGATTAGATAAGTAACTCTACCGAAATAAACGTTTGACTTTTAACCTTTGAGGGGGTTTGGGGGAGCTATAAGTCCCGCTCCTATCCTTCGGATAGGAGTCGGGATCCATGGACTCCCCCAAACTAATTATAATGGCGGGAAGGGGGCTTAATCAGACCCTGGTTGTGCTGCCCAATTGAATAACTTTGTTTTCAAGCCCCCTCCCGGCGATGCCATTATAATTAGTGTTTACGACAAATCCAAAGTGTAGGGAAAGAACTAGAGGATAGAATCCACTCCTGTCCTGAGTGTCTATACGAAACTGACAGAGATATTGCATCGGCTCAAGAACTGTGTAATCGAGGTATAGAAATGCTTAGTACCCAAGGACTTTGGGGGAAAGAAATAGGCTGTCAAGTCGGGCTGTCGGGGGCATTTTGCCTAGATAAGTGGCGCGGGGCAGCAAAATCTCTAGCGTGAGTTAGAGAAGCCCGCGCTCATCCTACGGATAGAGCGTCGGGAGCAGTCACTCTATTCGATTACTGCTAAGTGTACGATCGCATCCCCTTGATTAACCAGAGGATTCTGAATATGACTGATAACTATCCCCTCGACGTTAGCACGAACTATAACTTTATTTTCGCCAAAGGCATCGGTAATAAAGCCTAACGATTGTTTTTTGGCAACTTTTTCCCCCAAGGTAACTTCTAGATGAAAAATTCCTCCTCTAGATGCCCTAATCCATTTACTCTGTCTTATTTCTGTAGGAGTAGAGGGAATAGAAAGAGAATCAAATTGATACATTTGCAAATATTCTATAACTCTGAGGATGCCTTCTACTCCAGCGCGAATAGCTATAGGATCGAAACGTAAAGCTTCTCCTGCTTCGTAAAGTAAGATCGGAATACCTTTTTTGGTTGCTGCCTGTCGTAAAGAACCATCTCTAGTTGTGGCGTGTATAATAATTGGCGTACCAAAAGCCTTGGCACAGCGATAAGTTTCCCCATCCTCAAGATTAGCCCGAATTTGCGGTAGATTAATGCGATGAATAGCAGCCGTATGTAAGTCAATGCCGTGAGTACTTTTGCTTACTATTTCTCTCACAAATAAATTTGCCAAACGAGATGCCAAAGAACCAGTTTCCGAACCAGGAAAGGAACGATTTAAATCTCTTCTGTCAGGTAAATAACGAGATTGTTCGATAAAACCAAAAACATTAACAATGGGGACGGCAATTAGAGTACCCCGCAACTGTTCTGGTTGTATTTGGGCTAATACCTGACGAATAATTTCTACACCGTTGAGTTCATCACCGTGAATTGCTGCACTAAGCCATAATTTAGGCCCTGCTTCAATACCATTAACAACAGTAACAGGTAGAGATAATAAAGTTTGGGTGGGTAGACGACTGACGGGAATATCGAAACGACGCGATCGCCCTGGTTCTATAATTTCTTTGGCAATTTCAATGGTATTCGCTTCCAATTTTCCCTAATCCCCAATCCCTAATACTGAATGCGATCGCGAGTTTTCCCTGAAATAGCATTTTTGGCTACATATTCAATTATTTTGCCAGCTACATCTATTTCTGTTGCTTTTTCAATACCTTCTAACCCAGGAGAAGAATTAACTTCCATCACTACCGGACCATGATTAGAACGTAATAAATCTACTCCAGCTACTCGCAAACCCATAGCTTTAGCAGCCCGAATAGCAGTACTTCTTTCTTCTGGGGTTAATTTAATTTTTTCGGCTTTTCCTCCCCGATGAAGATTAGAACGAAATTCTCCTTCAGCCCCTTGACGTTTCATGGCTGCTATCACTTTGCCTCCAATCACAAAACAGCGTAGATCTGCTCCTTGAGCTTCTTTAATATACTCTTGTACTAAAATATTGGCATCTAAACCGCGAAAGGCTTCAATTACCGATTTAGCTGCTTGATAAGTTTCTGCTAAAACTACCCCTATTCCCTGTGTTCCTTCGAGTAACTTAATTACTAAAGGCGCACCTCCTACCGTTTCGATTAAACCGTCAATATCTTGGGTAGCGTGGGCAAATCCGGTTACGGGTAAGCCTACTCCTTCTCTAGCTAAAATTTGCATACTGCGTAGCTTATCGCGAGAACGAGAAATTGCCTGAGATTCGTTAGTGGGAAAAACTCCCATCACTTCAAATTGACGGACTACTGCCGTACCATAAAAGGTTTTAGATGCACCAATTCTGGGAATAATGGCATCAAAATCTTCTAGAGGTTTACCATTGTAAGCAACGGACGGTCGGTGGGAAGTAATATTCATATAGCAGCGCAGATAATTAATCACCCGCATATCGTGTCCTTGGGCTTCTCCTGCTTCTCTAAGCCTTCTAGTTGAGTAAAGACAAGGGTCTTGCGATAGAATAGCAATTTTCATCTTGTATACTTTATTTTTGACTTCTACTATTTTTCTTTATGCTGGCGACTTTGGATAAATGATTTTCCTGGATCGACCAGAAATCGATCGCGCACTGCTTGTCTACCCAATAACATCCGAAATCCCATGACATCACGATTTGTAAGAGTAAGTTCGATCTCCCACTGCTTACCACCTAATTCTACATTAGTAAGGATTACGGGGCGAAGTTGAGCTTCTCCACCAGAATTACGTACTTCTCTATGTTCTAATAATTTTGCTTCTGTAGTTACAGTCTGCTTACTATCTCGCTGATAGGGATGAACTTGAAAACTAATCATTTCTTGACCATCACGCTGAAATTTGTGTAGATGAAAAGCGTGTAAAGCAGAAGATCGCGCCCCTGTATCAATTTTTACTTTAATCTGACTAATACCTAAATTGGGTAAAGCAACAATTTCTCGCCAACCAATAATTAATAATTTACTTGTAGAATAATCGATTTTGTGTTTTTGCGATCGCATTTTAATTAATTTAAGTAGCTAGAATAAAAATTATTTATTTCTCCCTCTGCCTCTCTGCTCTCCCCTGCCCCTGAAGCTCCTCTGCTCCCCTGTCCCTCTGCCCCTGAAGCTCCTAAGTTCCCCTCATCCACCAAGCTAATATACTCAAAAAAAATAATCCCATTAAACCCGCGATCGGGTTACCGTCAATGCCTGTAACCCAAACTGGAACTTTCTCAGTATATTGCAATAGCTGTCCTATATTGAGAATATAGTAACCCCAAACCAAACCTGCATGAAGACCAATAGACATACCCAGGCGATCGCCCCCTTTCCATTTTGCCCATACTAAAGTCAACCCTAGAACAACTAGAGCAGGAAAAGTAACAAAAGTACGAAGTATTTCTGCTAGTGGTTTAATAAAATGAGCCAAAGCAAAAATTACAGCATTAATCCAAGCACTAATTTCTCTTGTATAGTCTCTTTGCAACTCTTCTAGTATCCAACCGCGAAAAAATAACTCCTCCGCAAAACCAATCCCCAAAGCACTCAGTAATCCTTCTACAACTATTTTGACAAAAAAAACTGAAGGAGTATTAAATTTAACCCAACCCAAAATTGCTTCCAGAATAAATAAACTAATACAAAAAGAAAAACCAATCGCTAAACCATTAACTAACTCAATACCATTTTTTTTTGTGCGGACTAAACCATACTTGACTAATAAATTGGTTTCTCGATCGACATATTTACCCCAAAATTGCAGTAAAAATAAAAACTCAACAAATAACAATCCCATTGTTAAGATTGTTACTAAATTCGGGTCTTCATTCAGTAATAAATAGATTGGTGCTGCCAAAGGCAACCATATTAAAACTAAGCAAATTAGTAAAAATACTATCCTGACTATTGAAGAAGCCTTACTCAATTTGGCAGCGAGATTTTGTAATAATTTAGATTTCATAAAATGGTAAGTGTGTCACTGATTCACTAAATTGATAATAATTGCCAGTAATACTAAGGCTTTAATAGATACTTTCCGCTTAGCCGTATAGGATAAAATTTTGAAAACGATGGAGTGGGGAAAACAATTCTTCAAAATACTTGTAGGCAATTGTGACAGAGGGTTTAGCTTTTCAGGGTTAGTTTATGATTCTAGGGTGGTCATTAAGAATCAAATTTATAGCGATCGCGACAATTATATTGGTCATAATTTTAAATCACAATGTTTTAAAAGCAGAGCAAAAATTAAATAATCTAGATAGCAGTTTATTACCTCTGGCGAAAGTACACCCTCTACCTACTTCTCTAGCTCACTGGGACAATAAAAATAACCAAGAAGATTACTTTACCCAAATCAAACCAACTCCTTTGGGTTATTTAATTTGGTCACAATTTCCCGTTAAAATTTATTTGGCCAAACCAACCGAATCACCAGATAATTCTGCTAGTAACCTTCGTCAGCAGCAATGGTTAGAAGCCGTCAAAAAAGCGATCGCCGAATGGAATATCTATCTACCTCTACAAGAAATAGAAAATCCAGAACTAGCTGATATTATCATCACGCGATCGACCCCAGAAAGGAAAGTTAAATACAATCCAGCTACAAGACTTTATGATATTCCTCGCGCTATAACTGCCCAAACTAGCTACCAATTTTATTGGCAAGACCACAAAATTCTATCCCATCGCATGACTATTAAAGTTTCTCCCAATTTAAGTCAGCAGGCAATTTTAGCTGCTACTCGTCATGAACTCGGTCATGCCTTAGGAATTTGGGGTCATAGTCCCCATCAAAATGATGCTCTTTATTTCTCTCAAGTTCGCGACTTTCCGCCGATTTCTGCTAGAGATATCAATACTCTTAAAAAGATATATCAGCAACCTACAAGACTTGGTTGGATTAAATAAACTAGTTAGTAGTTAGCAGTTAGTAGTTAGTAGTTAGTAGTTAGTAGTTAGTAGTTAGTAGTTAGTGTAATTTTTTTTCTTTGTTACTCAAAAACCATTCTATCACCGACGACGTTGATTATATCTACCACGAGGGCGATCGCCATATTGCGGTCTTTTTTTCCTCTCTAATTCCAAACTTACTTCACTGAAAACATCCCTTTGTAGCCAAGGATATTCGCCAATCCAAAGATTTTGACTAGGAATATAAGCATCGGTAATTTTATCAATTCTGGCAAGGTTAGGTTGATTCGACAGCACTAATAATTGAGCAGTTTGACCTGTTTTAATTGCTTTATGAATACGCTGCAAAGGAGCATTTACTTCTGCTTCAAATCCAGTTTCATCACCAAGTACAAGATTAATTCGTCTTTCCCGATTCTCAATAATTACTAGCTCTCCTCTTTCATTGACAGTCTCTTCTTCCCTAAGCAAGTCTTCAGTGATAAATATTTCTAGGATCCTAGCTTGCCAAAAGCCACAATATTTATACTTGCGGTAACTAGTATTGCGTAAACTAGCCCAATAAACAGGAGCCCAAAGCCAATACAAACCACCAATTACCGCTAACAACAACACTAAAGCGTGTGCGCCTTCCCCTACTATGCTGTTGAAGAGTAAGATTACGACTATAGCTACTACAGAAACAAGTAAACGATTTAATAAATCTTGCCATTTACCCCAATAATAGGCATATTGAGGGCCCGTAGCAATTAGGGGAATTATTTGCTCGAATTTTTCGCGAGTAAGAGATATTAGCATTAGTTCGGAGTTCGGAGTTATTACAATATTTTTTCTAAACCATAAACCAAAGAAGTAAGTTGAGTGACTTTACGGATAGCGAGTAAAACTCCTGGCATATAGCAAGATCGATCGCTGGTATCGTGTCTGAGAGTATAAATTTGACCGGGTGCGCCAAAAATAACTTCTTGATGAGCGATTAAACCAGGTAACCGTACACTATGGATACGAATATTCTCTTCTGTTATACTACCTCTTGCACCTTTTAAAGGTTCTGTTTCTTCAACCACTTGAGGATTATAAGTTTTACCTAACTCTGCTAACATTTGCGCCGTTTTAATAGCCGTTCCACTAGGAGCATCTGCTTTCTGATTATGATGTAACTCAATAATCTCTACATGATCGAAATATTGAGAAGCTTGAATGGCTGCTTGCTGTAGTAAAACCATACCAATGGAAAAATTAGGAATTACTAAAGCTCCCGTACTAGCTTTTTCCGCAAATTCAGCCAAATCTTGCAGTTGTTCGTCACTCAACCCTGTTGTCCCTACTACTGGACGTACACCATAGGCGATCGCGCTACGTACATTATCATAGACACTATCAGGATGGGTAAAATCTACCATTACCCCTTGAATTTTCTCCTGAGTAGCTAAAACCAAAACACTTTGAAGATCGTTAACGATGGGAACTTCTATCTCACCACAACCAGCTATTTCCCCTGCATCTTGACCGAGAACATCAGGGTTGCGATCGATCGCACCGACAAGCATCATATCTTCTGCCTGAGAAACAGTTTTAATTACCTCGCGCCCCATTTTACCGGCAGCACCATTGACTACAACTGGGATGGAAGATGAATTAGTCATAAGTTAAAAAATTAAAATATCGAGATTAGCTTTATTTAATCACTATTACGCTACTCGCTAGTAACAAATAAGAGTTAGTTCGATCGATTTTTTGGTCGATCTGGGTAAATTAAATTCATAATCTTTAATTTGATACTCCAACAGCTAAAGCTCACAGATTTTCAACTGTGTTATTTACTATAAAATATTCCCATGAATGAAACTTCAGATATTGATTATGAACAAATAATCAATTTAATACAGTCTATTTTGAGTTTAGAACATTGTTTACAGTATCAGATTATACCCTTATCTCTCGAACAGGATTGTTTGACCTTGGGTATGGTCAATCCTGAAGACAAAACTGCCTTAGACTTTGTCCGTCCAATAGTTCGTGCTTTAGGTTACACTCTTAATATTCAGCGTATAGATTCTTACGCTCATCAGTTGGTTTTAGCTGCCTATCTCAAACAGAACCATACTATGGAGCAAACACAGGCAGATATTTCACCTCAAACTTCTGTCAAAAAATCTCAGGATTCAGCAATGACTGTGGTCGATATGCCCTTTGAGTCTAATCTAAACAGTCAAGAGAATGACCTTGATAGTAAAGAAACTATAATAGCCGAAGACTTAGAAAACCCGACAAGTAGACCAGAAATATCAGCCGAAGATAGTAAATCTACTATCTATGCTCCTATTCAGGAAGATACTGCCGAAGCCGATTCTTTCTCACAACTTTTTGCCGATTTAACTCTCGATCTAGCTTTAGTACCCGAAGTTCAGACCGAACCAAATCGTCAGTCCAAGAAATCCGAGTCCGACCAAAATCGCGAACGGGTGCCAAATCTAGATTTAGACCCCTTTTTAGATTTTGATATCTCGACACTATCTGAGAATTACTGCTTAACTCATGAATCTCTCAAAACGCTGACTCCTCAACAATTATGGCAAGAGCTGTTCGCCAATATCCTCAATGGTAGTATAAGTAAATTAAATTTAGAGCGAAATCGCGATCGAGGTCGTATCCTCTGGAGTCAAGATGGAATTGTTCAATCTTCTGTAGATGATGTATCTCTGTCTATTTTTCAAGCCCTAATTAACGAAATTAAAACTTTAGCTAAATTCCCTCTAGAACCACTACAAAAAACTAAGAAAGTAGCGATCGAAAGACACTATCAACAGGAGCGTTTACAGTTACGTATTGATGCTTGTCCCAGTCAATGGGGAGATGAAATTACCATTCAGGTTTTAAGAGGGAAAGCTTTAAAACTCCACGAACGGCAACAAATCAAAAAAATGAGCGATCGAGCCTTACTACTCGCTCAAAAACTCACAAAAACTCTAACTACAATGCGTACCTGTTTTAACTCTTCAGAAATAGAAAACCTCTCCGAACTGAAAAAAGTTCGACAAGAAATCCATTGTCAATTAGAATTAATAGACCAACTGTCGGGGCGACAATAGTATTTGAATTAAAATGTCTCCTGGAAGACGATCGAGGGGCAAGTTTTTTAAAGTTCCCCCACTGAGCCACAATAATCCTCCCAGAACTACAATTCCTATACCAAGAATGACCGGGGTTTTACCGATTTCTACCAACATTTTTTGTATTATCGCTCGAGTTAAGGTTAATTATTAGTTGTCAGTTTCTTTTTTTACCGCAGGAGCAAGAAGTAATTTTTCTACCAATTCATTAACTACAAGACTCATAGTTGCCATACCCATACCTAAGACTGTTATAGTTAAGCGATCGCTCCCTAGAAATACGGCTTCAGGTCGAACTAATATTAGTAAGAGACTGACTAAAGCAGAGATGCTGCCTATGATTAAAGAAAACCTGACGCTGTTATTAGAAAAAGCATAAACATCAAAATAATCTAGCAGGTAGGCAATAAAGGGAATCCAAGCAGCAGAAAGATAAGCAGCGTAAAATAAAAGAATTAAACCGACAATTTCTCCGCCTCTGATGGCAATTGTTAGGGCTAATAGCACATTAATAGCTGCTACTAAGATGCGCTGGCTCAACCAGAAAGGTAAAATCTCTAGATCGAAAAAAGTTCTAGTTTGTACCCGCAACACGCTACTACCCAAACCCAGGGCGGGAACTGCTAAAGTAGCAATCGCCACTATGCCTAAAAACCTCTCTGTGCCACCGCTCACCCAAGCTAAAATATAGGGGATCGTTTCTTTGTCATCTAAATTTGGGGGTAAAATGCCTGCCTGGTGAGCAGCGATCGCCATAGTTCCCGCTAGTAAAGCTAAAGCAATCAGAGTTACAGCAGTAAGAAAGCAACTCCAGATAGCAGTACCCACATCTTTAGCTCGGACTAGATATTGCTGACACTTCATGTCGATCGCCACTAACATAATAGTGCAGAAGATAATGCCAATGACATCTCCAGGAGCAATTTGAGGCAGGGAAGTAAGAAATTCAACGGGCGCTCGTGCCATAACCGATAAACCCTGTAATGCCCAGAGGCTGTAAATTAAAACCAGTATATTGAGCAACAATAAGCCCCGTAAAACCCAGCTTAACTTTTCTACAGGCAGCAGGGAAAGTAAACAAAATAATAGGGCTAATATCAGCATACTGGTTATTTTAGGGATACCTACCACAGCCAGAATTGCTGCCCCTGCGATAATTTGTACCGCCTCAATACCAATTAACGACATCCAGGACATTAAACCAACTCCGACTTTGACTGATTTACCATAGCGGTTGCCCAATAAAGTCCAGATTGGTTCTACTTGCTGCCAGTAGAATTTTGCCAAAATTAACAGAGCCAAAAATCCCAACCCAATAGAAATAGCATAGAGACTACCCTGTATACCCTGGTGCCTAGCTTGTTCGGCAGTTCCCAAGAGAAACCCCAAGCCATAGTGAGCGGATACCAGTAAGGTTGCTAAGGAGAAAATGCCTAACTTGTTAGTATCGGAATTGATGTTGGCACTCATAGTTGGTAATTATGCTTGCTTGACATTTTTCTGCATTGGACTTGTCTCTACCTATACCCTAGTTGATTAGGGTATTTTCCCAGAGCAATTATTTCTTGCCCGAGGAATTTTTACCCATTAAGATATCCCAAGCAACCCGAGCAGCTTCTTGGAGGCGATCGCCCAAATCGGAGATTTCATCAACGATTTTTTGCCAATTTTCTCGGGCATCTTTTTGAATAATTTCAACCGAATGTTCGATCCGTTTGGGGTCAATTAGTTTGTTCTTTTCAACTGCCTCTCTAGCATTGCGGACAGCTGTTAAGTAAGCATACCGTGTTAGAGTTTGAGCATTTTCAATTTCCGACTGCGCCCGTTTTTTGATTGCTTCGACTAAAGCTTTAGTTTCTTGCTTGATTTGCTCGCTTTCCCCTGCCATTTCTTTTTCTACCAGGGCATCGGTTTCGGTACTGACGGGAACTATATTTGTTTCTTTAGTTTCAGAGGTATTTTTAGTCATAGTTAGGTCTCCCAATCTTCTAATTCAAAAATTCAATTTAGTCTTATTTGCAGGAAAGTACTCTAAATTAAAATTAGGTGTGCGATCCAACCTGAGATAATCCCTCCTGCTGCAACGGTAGCCAAAATCCGTGAGCTTTGGCTTGGCTCGAACCCGAGTAAATTCATCGCAGTTGAAACCTTTGCGATCGCGAGTTCCAAGAGAAAAATCCCTGCTCCCCAGGCAAAAACTGCGATCGCCCAGCCGAACGCACCGATAGAAATTAAAGTTCCTATGGCAATAAATACAGTACCAAAAGTCAATGACCACAGCCCTGCCCAAACAGGAAACCCGGCCCGATGGCTAGCTCGAACGACCGCTATAGCTAGAGTAATACTCAAAGTTACCATCAAGGCAAATAGGCTGTTATATTGAGCTAGCATCCAGCCATAGGAGCTACCAATTACTGCGATTATAAATAACCAAAACCAAGGTATTTTGGTGGGGACTCGATCGGTTAAAGATTGTTGTAACATGGCTCTCTCCTTATTTTTAATTACTGGTAATGAATCAAACTCCGAATTAGGATTTTACTTAACTTACTAATTCTCGAGCTAGACGCTTGAAAACTAAACGCTCGTTTTCTACATCCACAAAAATAGTATCTCCATCTTTAAGCTCACCGCGCAGAATTTTCTTGGCAATTTGGGTTTCTAACTCTTTTTGAATTGCCCGCTTAAGAGGACGCGCACCGTAAACGGGGTCGTAACCTACTTCTGCCAACCAATCGAGGGCAGCATCGGATAGCTTGAGGGACATTTTTTTGTCTTCCAGTCGTCGTTCGAGGAACTGAACTTGCAGCTTGACGATTTCGCGTAATTGTTCTTTGGTGAGACTGTGGAAGATAATAATTTCATCGATGCGGTTGAGGAATTCAGGACGAAAACTACCACCCATGGCATCCATTACGCGATCGCGCATTTCTTCGTAGCGACTGTCATCTCCCGCAATATCCAGTATATATTGTGACCCAATGTTGCTGGTCATAATAATCACCGCATTTTTAAAGTCCACCGTATGTCCTTGAGCATCGGTAAGGCGACCATCATCGAGAATTTGCAGCATAGTGTTGAATACATCGGGATGGGCTTTTTCAATCTCGTCAAAGAGAATTACTGCATAGGGACGACGGCGAATTGCTTCGGTGAGTTGTCCCCCTTCGTCATAACCGACGTATCCTGGAGGCGCACCGATCAGACGAGCAACGGTACCGTATTTGAGTTCGGCTGCACGATTGAGGTTGTAATCCCGTTCTGCTTGTTGAATTTCGACATTAACACGCTCGATTTCCTCTTTAATGGCGCGAATGCGAGCGATAAATTCTTTTTCAGCTTGCCATTGGGCGTTTAAAGCAGATTGCTGTTCTTTAAGATCTGCCAGTTCTTTTTCTAGTTTTTCTAAACGTTCGAGCGAGGCACTGTCTGTTTCTTTTTTCAATGACAGTTTTTCCATTTCCAACTGAAGAATTTTGCGATCGATCTCGTCGAGTTCTTCTGGTTTGGAAGTAATCTCCATCTTCAATTTAGCTGCTGACTCGTCCACCAGGTCGATCGCTTTATCGGGTAAGAAGCGGTCGCTAATATAGCGAGTGGAAAATACGGCTGCTGCGACTAAAGCAGTATCGGATATTTTAACTCCGTGGTGAACACGTGGATTTCCACGTTAGTTTGTCCGTCCGCAGCAGTAGAGAAAATTTCTGATTTTTGTACGGGAATGGTGGTGTTGCGGGGAACTAACTTAGTCATCACGCCACCGAGGGTTTCTACCCCCAGAGATAGAGGAGTAACATCGAGTAAAAGTACGTCTTTGACTTCTCCTGCTAGTACACCTGCTTGAATTGTGGCACCCACAGCAACTACTTCATCGGGGTTAACTCCCTGGTTAGGGTCTTTATAATAATCGGGTTCGCAGTTGCTCATGGGGGAAACCCCCAAGACCGCGCTGACTCACCATCGACCAGATTTAAAACAATTTATTTTAGATTTAATCGTCACAGGAGATGGCAATATACCAATATTAATGAAATAGCATCGGGGAATCAAAATGATAAAAAAGCGTTTGGCCAAATAGCTAAAAACTATCACCAACAACTGAAATTAGAAACAACGATAGTAGGAGATAGTGCTTTATACAGTAAAGAGAATTTAGAATTACTGAAACAAATCCAATGGCGTGCCTAGAGTTCCCCTATCAATAAAAGAGGCAAAAAATCTGGTCAGCACTCAATTGAATTCAGAATTTAAAAGCAGTGAAATACCTGGTTATAGCTGGGTAGAAAGAGAAAGTAATTATGGAGGAATACGCCAAAGATGGTTGGTAGTCAAAAGTGAAGCGAGAACTGAATCAGATTTGGCTTCTCTAGAGAAAAAGATTGCCAAAGAATCTGAATCAATTCAAAAAAAAATAACCAAGCTATCCCAGCAAAAGTTTAAGAGTGAGACCGAAGCAGAATTAAATTTAAAAGTGACTACTCCCGACTCTCATCCTTTGGATAGAGAGCGGGCTTCTCCAGCTCACGCTAGAGACTTTGCTGCCCCGCGCCACTTATCTAGGCAAAATGCCCCCGACAGCCCGACTTGACAGCCTATTTCTTTCCCCCAAAGCCCTTGGGTACTAAGCATTTCTATGCCTCGATTACACAGTTCTTGAGCCGATGCGATATCTCTGTCGGTTTCATACAAACACTCAGGACATGAGTGGACTCTATCCTCTAACTCCTTCTTGACAGAAATGCGACAGTTAGGACAAGTCTGACTACTGCCTCTGTGGTCAACTTCTGCCACAAAGACATTGCGTCGTTTACCTACATATTTGAGAAGAGAACGAAACTGACCGAATCCAGCATCAACCGTATGCTTGCCTAGAAACCCTTTAGCCATGATACGAAAGTCTATATCTTCTACAAAGATAGTATCTGCCATATCACAGAGTTTATGAGCAAGCTTGAACTGGTAATCTTTACGCTTGAAGGCAATATGATTGTGCATTGCTTCTACTTTTTTTCTGGCTTTTTCGTAGTTCTTGGAGCGTTTTTGTTTTTTAGACAGTCTGCTTTGTAGCACTTTCAGCCGACGGTACAGCGTCTTGAAAAATTTACGTCCAGGTTCAACAAAACCATCACTTGTCGCACAATAGGATAACAAACCCACGTCTAACCCAATACAGTGACCGTGAGGCAATGGGTCGGGTATATCCAAATCTGACTGAATAGTAG
>JASJDJ010000231.1 GCA_030065635.1 Xenococcaceae cyanobacterium MO_188.B32 | reverse complement strand
AAGGGAGGGTAGAATATGTACAACTATCTCTATTCGATTGTACCTATAACTGAACTAGACGCAAGAATCCCACGTCTTTCTTGAGCGTCGTTCAGACGCTAGACGTGTGGAGTGTCAATATGGTGCTTATAAAAGCGATCGCCAAGAGCAAAATCTTCAAGTATTAAGTGAGTTTTTCTCTGAGTTTATTAGTTTACCTTTCGATGAATCAGCAGCTAAAAAAGCAGGAGAAATCAGAGCAAACCTTGCTGCATTAGGAACTCCTATTGGTGCTTACGATCTACAAATAGCAGCGATCGCTTGTGCTAACGATCTTATCTTGGTTACTCATAATGTAAGGGAGTTTAGTCGAGTTGAAAAACTGCGTTTTGAAGATTGGGAAGTGACATAGAGTTAGAGTCTAAGAGAATTTTATATCTGGCGATCGCACTTTTACCTCAATACTGTTCGTTTAACGATTAAGCAGCCGATGGAGCGGGCGCAAAGGTTAGTGGTTGAAGTTGGGTTTTGCCACTTCTGTGTGAGCGTTTCTTGCTCTTGAATTTGGAACGAGGCTTCTTGCTCCGTCCTAACGCCGAGGCTTGCCCTCGAATGGGGGAAACCTCGGCGCGGGCGGTGCGCTTTTTAACTACTCGGGGATTAGTTCTGCCTGTCTGGGGGGAATCTCTTGCTCTAAAATCTCCTCAAATTCATGGCAATTACTAAAGCTACGATAACAAACTTCCATTTACTCATACTTTTCTGCTTAAACGAACAGTATTGACTTTTACCTAAGAGCACGATCGCTTTTTTTTTACTGCAAACAAGTCAGTACAAACTCAATACAAAGTCAGTAACATCTCAGTCATTCTCACTCTGGAACTCGGTATGAGGTCTGTGAATATTTAATTATTCAAGGAATTGAGCGTTATTTAAATCAAAACTAAGGAGAGTAAAACACTATTATCAGACAGATCCTCATAGATAATGAAATTAAATTACTCAGAATTAAATCGAGTAGGAACTGTTGGATTGAGAGCGATCGCTCTTTTGGCAAAATAACGACCGCCCTTACTTAAAAAATGATAACTCCGAATTCTCAACTCCATACAGACAAGGCATGTCTTGTCTCTCTGAACTCTTATGCCACTGCCCGCTTGTAAGCTTCATCTAAAACTTCAGAGAGAGTAGGATGAGTATGGACATTAAAAGCAAGATTGTGAACCGAATCCCTTTGAGCGATCGCATTGGCTGCCTCATGAATTAAATCGGATGCATGGATGCCAATAATATGTACTCCCAACAGTTCTCCTGTATCTTTGCGATAAATTACTTTTGCCATACCATCTGTTTCTCCCTCAGCTAAAGCTTTGGAGTTACCCTTATAGTAAGTTTTAGCAGTGGCAACTTTAAACCCTTCTTTTTCGCCCAATTCTTTGGCTTGAGACTCGGTCAAACCTACATAACTAATTTCGGGATGGGTAAAGGCTGCTGCGGGAATACTCCGATAGTCTATTTCTTTCTCTCTACCACAAATATTTTCTACTGCTATTACTCCTTGTCCCGATGCTGCATGAGCTAACATCATTTTACCAGTGGCATCGCCTACCGCCCAAAGATGGGGGACGGGTTTGCCATCTCGTAATACCTGCATCTTATCATTGACGGGAATAAAGCCTCGGCGATCGAGTTCTACGGCTAAAGATTCTAAACCGAGGTTTTTAGTCGCAGGAATACGCCCAGTGGCTACCAAACAAGCATCTACTTCTAATACTTCTACCACTTCTTTGGTTTTGGCATCGGTTAGTTCTATTACTACGGGGGCACCTGGAGTTACTTTAGTAGCAAAAACCCCTGTATAAGTTTCGATATCGCGGGGATTGATTAAAACTCGTTGAGCAATTTTAGCAATATCGCGATCGAAGGTAGGCATTAAATTATCTAAAGCTTCAATCATCGTTACTTCGCAACCCAAAGCCGTATAAACATCAGAAAATTCTAAACCGATGTAACCGCTACCAATAATTGCTATCCAATTAGGTAAAGATTCTAATTTAACCGCCCGATCGCTAGTATAAACAGTTTTGCCATCTAGTTCTATTCCCGGAGGGACAAAAGGAATTGAACCAGGACACAACATAATATCCTTAGCAGTGATAGTTTTTTCCTCGCTATCAGTCGTGACAGTTACTTTCTGCTTGCCAGCAATCTTACCCCAACCACGAATAATATCTACTTTGAGACGTTTAAGACTATTAGTTAAATCCCCTTGAATTTTACTGACTAAATTGTTAGCATGATCCGCGATCGCGCTACGCTCGAATTGAACTCCTTCTACTTTAATCCCTAAATCTTGCAGGTGATGAGCATCCTGAAACTCTCTAACTCTACCAGAAGCAGCAAGCAAAGCCTTGGAAGGAATACAACCACGGTTAACACAAGTCCCTCCCATATCTTCCGCTTCGATAATTGCTGTTTTTAAACCGGATTTGACTGCGTGTAAGGCTGCACCATGCCCGCCTACACCCGCACCAATAATAATTAAATCGTAATCAAACTTGCTCATTACTGTTTTCTGCTATAAATTGCTGCAATCTTTTATTCTTACATGATATAAGCTTATCTATCTTAGTCTATTCGTTAGACACTTACGTCATACTAAGATTTAACTATAAATTACTGAGCAATGAGTATAAACATGAATTGGTTTCATCGTTGTTTAATTGGTTCGATCGCTTTAGGAACAGTTTTCACTACGTCAACTGTTACTCTCAGTCAAGACTTAAAAAATGTGCAGATTAAAACCATTGCTGTTGAAGATGAAATTTATATGCTGATGGGTCAAGGTGGAAATATAGGTGTTTTGGCAGGAGAAGATGGCGTTTTTCTGATTGACGATCAGTATGCTGTCTTATCGGAAAAAATAATTGCTGCCGTAAAAGAGATTAGCCAACAACCTATTCGTTTTCTCATTAATACCCACTGGCATGAAGATCATAAGCTTAGACGCATTTACATTGCACTTTAAAATTCTCAAACCCCTTATGGAGAAGGAACAGAATAGGTAACTTTAGTGCGTCTAAGCTTACAGGGGGAAATGAGAACTTTGGGCGTGCGGGAGTTGTGATTATTGCCCACGACAATGTGCGAGCTCGCTTAAGTACCGAGCAGTTTATGGAAATGCTAGACCGAAAATTTCCTGCTTCTCCACCCACAGCTTTACCAATTATCACTTTTAACGATACTGTAACTCTCCATCTCAATAACGATGAGATTTATGCTTTTCATGTTGCACCAGCCCACACCGATGGCGACTCCATCATTCACTTCCGAGATGCCAACGTAATTCATACAGGAGATGTTTACGTTAATGGCTCTTATCCCTTTATCGATCTTGATAGTGAGGGTTCGATCGAAGGTATTATTGCAGCAGTCGAACAATTGCTGTCCTTAGCTGACGATCGAACTAAAATTATTCCTGGGCATGGAGAATTATCGAATCGGGTAGAACTAGTAACTTACCGCGATGTCTTGGTAGCAGTGCGCGATCGTGTTTCTCAGGCGATCGCTCAAGGAATTTCTGTAGAAGATTTTATTGCTTCAAACCCTACTGCTGATTTTGACTCAACCTGGGGTAATGGATTTCTTACTCCCGAACAGTTTCTCAGAATTGTCTACGCTGATTTGTCCCGTTGAAGGAATTAGTGATTAGAGATTGGTGATTGGTTAGAATGTTCAGTCAAAGTATCATCGCTTGTACCAAGGTGTTCTAGATAAAAGGCGTGGGGCTCCGAATGCCTACTCGCGAGTGTAGGAAGCCTACGTTATAGCGCGAAGGTTCGTTCAGAACCTGAGAGTTTAACGGAAGACGATGTCACACACTAGAAGCAATCCGAAAGCCAAAAGCATCAGACTTACTGTCAGGGGAAGAACGCAGTCGATGAGCAGAACGACAACTGCCAGGAAGATGAAGCCAAGAACCTCCCCTCAGAATACGAGCATCTCTTCGTCTATTACTACTCCAAGCACTACCATCTGTTGGCGCACCTTGATAGTTATCGTGCCAGGTATCAGCACACCATTCTGCTACATTGCCGTGCATATCGTATAAACCAAAAATATTAGCAGGAAAGCTACCGACTTTGGTAGTTTGATGGCGATATTCTCCTATTTTGCCCTTTCCATAAATATATTCACCATTGTAATTAGCTAATTCAGTGTTAATAGTTTCTCCAAAATAAAAAGGTGTCTGAGTTTTACCACGGCAAGCATATTCCCATTCTGATTCTGTAGGTAAACGCAATTCTCGACCGACTATTTCTGATAATTGTTGGCAAAATTTTACACAGTCAAGCCAAGATACTTTTTCGACTGGCTTATGGTCAGATTCTTCATGGTCTGTAAATCTAGAAGGATTACTACCCATTATTGCTCGCCATTGAGCCTGAGTTACGGGGTATTTACCAAAGAGAAACGGACGAATTTTGACTAAATGTTGAGGACTTTCTTCACTGCCCCTTTCTAATTCTTGTTCTGATGAACCCATTCCAAACTCACCGCCAGGAATACCAATTAAGTCCATGCTTATCCCTTTACCTAGATCGAGGGTAATATATTTGGCTTTGCTACGACGACGATTGAGTTGTAGTCCTGAATTTCTACCAATAACTATTCGATTGTTTTGCTCTAAAGTTACGACATCAAATTCAACTATTTTGAGTTGTAGCTTAGAATTAGCTCCTGTAGTTTTTCTGGAAGAGGTTCGATGTCCAGATTTTCTCGAAGTAGCACCCAATCTTTGTCTAGATATTGAATTAGTTTTGCTATAAGTTCTTCTAGGTGGAGGAGGAGAATATACTCTTGGAGTTTGAACTGAACCACCTCTAGAACCCAGGGCAGCTATAACTTCCTTGACTGACTCAAAGCGTCTTCTGGTTGCTCCTTCGACTAATTTATCTAAAACTCGACTTAATTCATAACTAATATCGTTGTCTTCTAAATATTCTCGCCACATCCACTCTCCTTCAGCTACATCAAATAAGTCTGTGGGTTCGATATTGGTGAGTAAGTGCAGACAAGTAGCACCCAAACTGTATAGATCGCTGGCAAATGTGGGTTTACCAACTGCTTGTTCTGGAGCGACATAAGCAACTGAACCAATAATAGTACCCGTGACTTTTAAATCTACCCCTTCTGTAGCTTTAGCAGCACCAAAATCTACTAAAATTAATTTGCCATCGCTACTGCGTCTGATAATATTCTCTGGTTTAATGTCTCGGTGAATGACTTGATTGGCATGAACAAATTCTAGTACTGACAACATATCATTCAATACTTCTCTAATTTGCTCTTCGTTGAATACTCCTTTTCTTTCTAATTCTTCAGCTAAATTTTCACCATCGATAAATTCTTGAATTAAATATTGATGGTTTTCTTGACTAAAACAAGCTAGTAGTTCGGGAATTTGATCGTGTTGACCTAATTGATCTAGCCGTACAGCTTCTTGGGCGAAAAGTTCTGCTGCTTTTTCTAAGCCCTTTTTGCCTTTAACACAGGGTAAAAACTGTTTAATTACGCAGCGAGGTTTAGATGGTTTAAATTCATCAACTGCCAGAAAAGTTCTGCCAAATCCCCCTTGACCTAGCATTTTAATCGCTCGATAACGGTCTACTAATAACAGTTGTGTCCCACATTCTTCGCATACTGTTGCTTCTGGGGAATTAACTGTTAGACAATCGGGATTCAGACATTGACTCATCTTAACTATTTGTGATGATCCTCATATCCGACTTTTATAACAACTGTTAACTAAAAACGGCAAGGTTGTAATGGACTTATTTAGAAAATATTTATTGGATATTAAATAGTTTCTTCCCTATTTCTTCTCTATTTTTTTTTGTAATATTGATATCAAATACTTTAGTATTACATATGGAAGTTCGAGAATTATTGCAAAACTATGGTGCGGGAGAACGAAATTTTAGTCGACTCAATTTCCGCGATCGCTGGCTGAGTTGGGCAGATTTAAGGCAAATTGATTTAAGCTACGCCGATCTTAGTTTATCTATTTTAGAAGGAGTCGATTTAACTCAAGCTAATTTACGGGGAATTAATTTGGCTCGCGCCGACCTAACTTTGGCTAATCTTTACAAAGCAGATTTACAGAATGCCGATCTTCGAGGCGCAGATGTACGCGGTGCAGAATTGAGTTATGTTAATTTCCGCAATGCCGATCTTAGATGTGTCAGTTTTCAAGGTGCCGATCTCAGTAACGCAATTATGCCTAACGGCTTTATTGTGCCCAATCACTATATTGTTCAACGGGGTGATAGAATACCTGCTTATATGTTCTAAGGCTTATAATGCTAAAAATTTTCAACTAGATAGACTGGCTTGAAGATAGTCAGCTAACAATAACCTTCGTTTCAACTATTCTTTTGCCTTGCTAGTTAGACTATCTACTTCCTCGTCAATTTAGCTCGAGTAAAATAAGCAATTTATTTTTGATATCTATTGACAATAATTTTTAATAAATATATATTTATCTACAGTGTTCTCCTCTCAAAAGGAATCGGCAGGCGAAGTCGCTAAGGTTAGAAAGCGACTCTCCTGTTTTTTTTTATATTTTTTGTTTTTTTATATTTTTTTAATAGATCGGGTAAAGAGTCTGTCCGCGATCGGGTTCAAAGACAAATAAATGTGCCAAATCCAATTCTACAGAGAGACGATCGCCCTTTTTGCCCTGCCACTGTGCAGGAGTAGAAAAATTAACAACTAGATTACTATCAGGCAGATTAGCTCTAACTAAAATTTCTTTACCCAAAGGTTCGATTAAATCGATTTCTACTATGACAGAAGCTGTTTGCTCGCTAGTTGAATGAGTAGATGCAGTAAAAATATGTTCGGGACGAATACCAAGCTCGAAATTTTGCCCTCGATCTGGTTTTAATTGTTGCTTAATAATTTCGGGAACGGGTATAGACTGATGGTGCAACCTAAAATTACCATCTGCAAATGTAGCAGGTAAAATATTCATGGGTGGACTACCCAAAAAGGCTGCTACCATCCGATTAGCTGGTTGGGCGTAAATAGCTTGAGGACTGCCAATTTGCTGAATTTTACCTTCATTTAAAACTACCAAGCGATCTGCTAAAGTCATCGCCTCAATTTGATCGTGAGTGACATAAATAGTAGTAATGCCGACACGGTCATGTAATTGTTTTAACTCCGCTCTGGTATCGTCTCTTAATTGAGCATCCAAATTAGATAAAGGCTCATCTAGTAAAAATACTTTTGGTTGACGGGCGATCGCTCTCCCTAAAGCCACTCTTTGTTGTTGTCCTCCCGATAGTTGCTTGGGTTTGCGTTTGAGTAAATGTTCGATATTGAGCGCTCGCGCTACTTCTTGCACTCTTCCATTAATTTGAGCTTTGTCGACATTCCGCATTCGCAATCCAAAAGCCAGATTATCCGCTACGCTCATGTGAGGATATAAAGCATAGTTTTGAAACACCATCGCTACATCCCGCTGACGGGCAGGTAGATCGTTAACCAGGGTATCGTCAATATAAAGTTGACCACTAGTAGCCGAATCTAAACCAGCGATAGTTCTGAGGATCGTCGATTTTCCACATCCCGAAGGACCAACTAAAACCCAAAATTGGCCATCTGGTACTTCAAAGCTGATATCCTCGATCGCAATTAAACGATCGAACTGGCGAGTAATATTCTCTAATTTAACTTTTGCCATTGAGAGCGACTGCTGGACTGTAATTGTATAGCTTTGAAGACATTGAGGTTTTACTCTCAGAGAATGATTGAGTGATATGGTTATTCAAAACTTTGACTTGCATGAATTTTGGAGGTCATGGATACCATAAAATCCCAGCAATCCTAGAAGTTCCAAATTCTTGGAGGCATTGAGATCGGCGTGTTCGACACCATGATGACAATTAACGCACAAAAATTTATCTCCTCTACGATTTCGCCTGTCCCATTTGAAACAGTGTCGGCAAAATTGCGAAGTTTTCCAGGGATTTTTACGTATTACCTCAATCCCCATCTCTTCACATTTTCG
>JASJDJ010000230.1 GCA_030065635.1 Xenococcaceae cyanobacterium MO_188.B32 | reverse complement strand
GACAAACGTGAGTTCGACAAAATTAGAAAACAGCAGGAGGTAGAGCCAGCAATCCTTTTGGCTCTAAATCCAAAGATGGTTTATTTGGCAAATAGCAGTAAGCAATTAATCCAGCCATCATATTAACCAGAAAATTCCAAATACTCCGATGCGAGCGAATGCTCGATTTGAAAGATATTCTTGAGTTGGTCGTTAACTGTTTCAATTAAGGCTCTTTTACGCAAAAGAATTTTGTCGATCAACTTGACCAGCTTTTGTTTCATCTTCTTTTTGTATCGAGTAATCAGCTTGAGCTGTTGTTCATAGAGCTGCTCAAACAGTTCTTGAGAAATATAACCACGGTCGCCAAATAACTTGCCAAAAATCCCTTCACTCATCTCTGGAACTGGCTTACGGTCATCAGTATTACCCGGTGTAAGTTTAAAAGCCAGTAATTCACCTCGGTCATTAATAATGAGATGAAGCTTAAACCCAAAATGCCATCCCATGGAGTTTTTACCCCAACCTGCTATATCTTTAAAGACCTTATGAGACCTGCTACGACAAGGATGACAGACTTCTATTGGTGTTGAATCCACAAAACTAATCCCAGTTACTTCTCCTTTGCAGGTGTTGAGAAAACAACACAACAACATTAAAGACCAAGGCATTAGCTCCACGAAGCGATTGTAGCTAACTAAATTGGGGAAGGCTGTTTTCCAATGAGGCAATACTTGCAGTGTATAAAATTCCTTAAAAGTCCGAAATCCGCCAAGCGTGAAATCCAATCACGATAGTCATTACCTCGCTTAAAGACATTCGAGAACTACAGTGTTTTTCATTCGGCATCGAAGGTAGTTGTTTTTGTTCTTGCCATAGTTTCGACCACTGGAGACAAAAATCATCGCTCGTCCCAAAATATTTGTGTGATGTCTAATCTTGATTCCATCATAGAATTAGCTGAGATACTTGGATTCTGGTTATTCTGAGTTTACATCGATTGCCTTTCTTTTCTCTCTTATTTTCGTAGTGGGATAAGCGCGAGCCAGCGAAGCTGGCTCGCGGAGCGAGATCGCGTCTTTGAGTTATTAACCTCTACTATTTGACAATAATAGTTCGAGCCAACCTAGCCCCTAATGCCTACTGGATATAGAGTTCAAAGATTCAACTTCCGTCGAACTCACGTTTTAACGAACGGGGCGTATAAACTTGAGGGGGCGGTTGGCGGGGCGTATAAACTGCCGAGGAAACCTCGGCAGACAGCCCCTTGCGAACCTGCGTCGCCAATTCAAGACCCCCGTCTGAGGAGACCTCACCTTTAGACATGGAATTCAAGAGCAAAATAGCGTTTTCTCCTAATACCATATCAGGGTCAAGTTTTTCTTGCGCTTACCCTGCCCCGTGAGGGTATTCTCTGATGCAGTTGGTTCGATTATAGGGTTTGAAGATGTTCGCTTAAACCTTGGTTCTAATCCAGACTATAACGATATTGTCTTGGGAATTGAAGGAGCTACCGCAATTGGCATCAGTGCGATCGAAGATGTTATTCATGGCGATGGTAATTGGCTCGCAACTTCCACTAGTCAAGAAATGATTCATTATTTTGAGACAGCAATTTAACTATATTATTTAGCTCGATACTTCCTTCCTCAAGCATCGATTGCCAGAGGGAGGTTTTTTGGTTAAAAATTGGGGATTGAGGATTCTCTCAGTTAATTTCTTTTTCTAATTTAACTAAGGCATTGTAGTCAGGTACGCCTTCGGCAGAACGTTTACTTTTATCTAATAAAATATTTCCTTCGGGCCAATGAATTTGGAGATTGCCTGGTTTAATAGGAGCTGTATAAACTTTACCTCGATATTCTCCTAAATCATTTTTTAAAATAACGCGATCGCCCCGATCTAAACCTAATTTTTCGGCATCATTTTTATTCATTAACACGGCTGCTCGTATCGCCCCAGTAATTTGGTCTTTCTGTTCTTGTACCATACTATTAAATTGTTTTCCTCGGCGAGTAGCTACTAAGAAATATCCCTGTGGTACTTCTTTTTGTGTAAGAGATAACACAGAGAATTTAGCCTTACCATCTGGGATGGGAAAGTTCCAACCAAAACAGAGATGAGAACCTCCATACTGAAACTGATCGCCAGCTTCTTGTAAGTTTTGAATTCCTGCATAACTGGGAATAACTAAGGCTATTTCTTGACGCATTTGGGCTGTATTTTCCCAAGACAATTTGTCAGCTATTTCTGGACGTACTCGTCTAGCTAATTCCATAAATACTTGCCATTCTGGACGGGCTTCGCCAATTCTCCTGCCAGGAATTTCGGGACTAAAAATAACTCTTCTTTCGGTGCTGGTTTCTGTTACTCCCCCTGGAACTTCATAGCGAGTAGTAGCAGGAAGTAATAAAACAGTTTCTTTGGGTTCTAAAAACATTTGTTGATTGACCATAATATCCATATGCACTCGCAAAGTAATATTTAATAGGGCAGATTCAACATAATTTGGATCGGGTAAGACATCTAAGAAATTACCACCTACAGAGAATAAAAAGTCTAGTTTGTTTTCTGCTGCTGCATCGATCGCTTCTGAAGTGATTAAGCCTTTAGTTGTCGGTACTTCAAAACCCCAAAGTTGATTCATTTCCCGGGCATTTTCAGGAGTAATTTTCCTGCCACCAGGGAATACAGTAGCATAGCAACCCATTTCTGCCCCACCTTGTACCCCAGAATGTCCGCGAATGGGCATTAAACCACAACCTTCTCGCCCGACAAATCCTTTAGTTAAAGCCAAATTAATAATTGCTTTGACATTCTCTTCTCCGCATTCGTGTTGAGTAATACCCATACTCCACACAAAGACGGCTTTACTTGCTTTTTCTATCATCTCAGCAAAAGCATGCATTTCTTCGCGAGATGCTCCAGATAGAGATTCTAATTCCTCCCAAGACTGATTTTCTAACTCGGTTTTTAACTGTTCAAAATTATTAGTGTAATTTTTAATAAAATGTTCGTCTATCCAATCGTTATTAATGATATACTTGAGAGTACCATTGAGGAATGGTATATCTCCACCGACGTTAATTAGGAAAAAGTCTTCTGCAAACTTAGTACCGAATAAAGCACTCTCAGGAATAGAAGGAACCCAATAACGTTCCATTCCTGGCTCGCGGTAAGTATTAACAACAACTATCTTTGTACCTGCTTTTTTTGCCCAGTGCAGATACTTAACTGTAACTGGCTGATTATTAGCAACATTAGAACCGATAAAAACTAATAAATCCGTGCCAATCCAGTCTTTATAAGAGCAAGTGGTAGCTGCTGCCCCAATAGTGGTTTTTAATGCGCCAGTACTGGGAGAGTGACAAATTCTCGCAGCATTATCCACATTATTACTACCCATTGCCCTGACTGCTTTTTGGGCAGCGTAGTAAGTCTCGTTAACTGTACCTCGACTAGTAAGATAGTAGCTAGTACGTTCTGGTGTAGTCGTTTTGATGCGATCGACCATTAGATCGAGAGCTTCATCCCAACTGATGCGCCGAAAACCTTTATCTCCTCTATCTCTCCGCATCGGGTAGGGAAGTCTGCCTAAGTCTCGTAATTCTTTACCCCGTTTCTTTTGCAGTTGAGAAACATCGGCTAAAATTTTAGGGTCAAAAGCGGGCATGGTATTCAAACGTAATAACCGCAACCGCACATTACACAAATGAATTCCATCGAGCGTCCAATCCTTCATCCCTGTAGTGCCTAAAGAACAACCGTCGCAGACTCCCTGATTGAGAATATCCCAAGCGTAGGGTAACTCATCTAGATTGACTAATGCCGATCTAATTACTTCCCAGTAATTGTTAGGATATTGTTCCCCAATTCCGAAAGGCTTCCGACTAGCCCAAATAGAAGGATTCCAAAGCTTCCGTGATTTTTTTAACATAATCGATCGCCAATGAATAATTGACCATTGACCATTGATAATTACTCAAGTTGCTAATTATAAAGATATTATTAATTATAGAAAATTTTCTACCAAAAATTACTTATTTGTTAGTAGTATTAATTTTGTAGTATATATTCTTGATAGCAAACGACAAAGGTGTGTAGAGCATCTAATTCGTAAAGCGCCCAGCTTGACTGGCAGGCTTCGCCCGATCGCCATAGGGGAAGCAATTAATCAAAAAGCTGTTTAATCTAAAATACTGGTGTGACCTATTAAATTAGGTGGGTTTATTTGCTGTGAGTGCCGACTCGGTGAGTGAGACGGAATCCATGACTGACAGTGGGATGCAAGGCGATAATCGCAGCATCGAAATTAAAAAGGATGCCATCAGCAGTGCCATTATTTCTGGTGATGGCAATAAGGTTGTTATCTACCAGTATCAACTAGAACGTCAGGTTGAAGAAGAGAAAACTTCTCACTCAGAGGAAATAGGTTCTAATCCCTACAAAGGACTACTAGCATTTCAGTCAGAAGATGGCGATCGCTATTTTGGACGAGAGGAACAAATCGAAAAGCTGTGGAATCTGTTTCGTACTCTCCATGAAAACATTACTCAACCAGAACCACCATTACGCTTACTGCCCATTTTGGGCCCATCTGGTTGTGGTAAATCTTCCCTAGCACGGGCAGGTTTAATCCCAGAATTAGCACGCCGTCCCCTACCCGGTAAAAGTCAAGCGCGGGTGGTGGTGCTTGTCCCTGGAACCCATCCTGTGAAAGCTTTAGCGATGGTGTTGGCGCGGGTGGCGGAAAATGACCAAACCCCTGTGCGTAAAGCTCAAGAGTTTGAGGAGGTATTAAAAGCAACTAACAATAGTAGTACAGATACGATTATTTATGATGGCTTATGGTGGATTGCCACTGCCCTCCCAGGGATTGCTGTATCGCCTTTAGTGGTGTTGGTAGATCAATTTGAAGAAGTCTACTCCCTTTGTGAAGACACAAAAGAACGCCAAATTTTTATTGAAAACTTAATTCATGCTGCAGCAGACCGCGCTGGTCGTGTATCAGTAATTATCACCCTGCGTAGTGATTTCTTCGGAGAAACCCAAAGACACCCAGCTCTGAACCAGATAATTGCCAAACAAGGTGCGATCGTCCCAGCGATGAGTGAAGAGGAATTGCGACGGGCAATTACCAAACCAGCAGAAATCGCGGGACATCCCCTGGATGAAGCTGTAGTTGACCTCTTACTTAAGGATACACAAGGACGGGAAGGAGCATTGCCCCTGCTGCAATTTGCCTTAACTCGGATTTGGGAGGGGCTAAAAAAAGGTGTTGAACCCATTAAGACACTGGAAGATATTGGTGGTGTGGGGGGAGCATTAGCAGATGAAGCGCAACGTATTTTTGACAATCTCAATGATGAGGAAAAGAAAATTGCTCGGCGGGTATTTCTGGGATTAGTGCAACTGGGGGAAGGAACCAGCGATACCCGTCGCCGTGCTAATGTTAATAGTCTGGTTGGTTACAAGGAGCACCCAGAATACGTCAAAAGGGTGATTGAGAGGTTTGCTAACCCTGGTGTGCGATTGGTCACTCTCTCGTCAGAGCAAGGAACTGAAACCGCAGAAGTCACCCATGAAGCATTATTTGCTAACTGGGGACAGATGAAAGAATGGCTGGACAGCAGCCGCAGCGACATTCGCTTTCAGCGTCGCTTGGATGAAGCGGCATTGCATTGGCATGAAAATGATCGTCCGAAGGGAAGTCTGTGGCGCTCGCCAGATTTAGATTTCTTGGGGAAATATCACGAGCGAGCTAGTGATAATATGACACCGTTACAGGTGCAATTTTTTCAAGCTTCGCAGCAGGTAGAGAATGCTAGGAATCGTAATCTGAAACTAAGTATTACTGGATTGATTGTAGGTTTAGTTGTAATGACTACTTTGGCTGGCTTTTCATGGTGGCAATATAGACAAGCCAAACAATTGGCAATACTATTATGTGAAGCTGTATTAAACATTGATGCTGTATTAGAGATGGATGAGGAGTTGAAAGTGCTAATGATGAGGGAAATGATGAGTTATAAAATTAGATATAGGATATTAAGAAATGCAAAAAGAGAATGTTTTAGTAAATAGAGACATCATCAAGACTTAACCTATAATTTATTGGCTTTTTAGGCATGTTGTCAAGCTTACTTTTGGGAACTCTCTTTACGAAAACATAGGCTTAAATCTACTTCAATACAGTTATCATCAAGCTATCGATTTCCAGTAGTAGGCTACATGGCAGCCAGGTCAATCGAGCGCTCTCAAAAACATTCAGGAATCATTGAAGAATCGGGCTGCTACTTGAGGGTCATAGCAGCAGCCCAGTCAAGGTTAAGTTATTAAAAGTTGAAATCCATCCCTAGAAAGCTATCGAAGCAATTGTAGTCAAAAAATGACTTTTTACGATTGTGCAAATACCTAACTAAATATACCTAAAAAATTAAGGAGATCGGCAAAATTTCGTCCTCTTATAATTTTCAGATAGTTTTTAAAAGCTAAAATCATTATAATCAATATCCAAGAGATTTAAGCCTAATAAAATTAGCAATAAATTCTAATTTATAAGACTTGCATATTTTTCTTCTTGAAAAAGATCTTCTATTTTTAAGCGTTATTCTGATAATATATAGCTATTTTTAAGTAAAATTAGCGACGAATCTCTGCCTTGGATGGCTCTTTTGGCGATCGCTGATTATTTTCTACTCCTTTTTTCTTTTGAGTCCACGTCTGACAAGACAAAGACGCCAAAAAACCAGAGTCAAAAACGAAAATGAGAATCATTTTTACCACCTTGACTGGGCTGGGGTCATAGCAGTTAGCCATCACGAACTTTTCTGCCACTTCCCGAATCTCGGAGTTGGTTGCCTCCTACTCATCCCAAGGCAATCTCATTTGACCAGACGAGCGCTATTTTCCCAAAACACATATAAAAAACCCTATTAAATAACACCGTGAAGAAAATCCTCATTCTCTCCGCCAACCCCAAAAACACAAGTAATCTGCGCCTAGATGAAGAAGTGCGGGAAATCAAAAACACACTTGCTATATCTCCCAATCGAGACGAATTTCAAATCATCACTGAATCTGCGGTACGAGTGGACGATTTAACCCGCTTCCTGTCTCACCATCAACCAACAATTGTTCACTTTTCTGGACATGGTTCAGGTACTGATGGATTAGCCTTAGAAGATAATTCTGGGCATATGCAACTTGTAAGTACCCAAGCCCTGGCAAAGCTATTTGATTTGTTTCAGTCACAGGTTGAGTGTATTTTACTCAATGCCTGCTATAGCGAAGAACAAGCCACAGCAATTCACCAACACATTGATTGCGTGGTGGGGATGAATCAGGCGATTGGAGATACGGCGGCGATTAAATTTAGCGTCGGATTTTATACTGCTTTGGCGGCTGGAAGGAATTATGAAGATTGTTTTCAAATGGGTCGTACCTCTATTGATTTGCAGGGGATTCCAGAATATGCAACCCCACAAATAAAAATTCGGCGACGGCGTTATCAAAGAGAAAAGCCAATAAACCCCGTAAAATCTGATAAGGATAATCATATGAGTAACGATAACAAAGGCGGACAAAACCGTTCAGTTTCTATTGGGGGTAGTGTCACTGGTAGCGCAATTCAAACAGGAGACAGCAACACTGCTAACATAAATTATCAACAAGTCAGTTTACCCGCACCTGAAAGCGTCAATATACAAGCAGAACTCAACGCCTTAAGTGAAATAATAGGGAAATTAGAAACCGAAGACCGTCGTAAAATTGACAATGCCTTTGAAGATGCCCAGGAAGAGCTAAATAAACCACAGCCAGATAAAGATGAGGTGGGTCAAGCATTAGACCGAGCGTTAAAATATGCCAAGAAAGCCGAAGGGTTTACCTCTGCGATCGCAAAAATTCAACCTCACCTAGCTAAAACTATTGCTTGGTTGGGTGATAATTGGCACAAGCTGGTGATGTACCTACACTAACTCTTTGAGTATAGTGGTGGAAAGGGGCTTCATTATATCCAGGATAGGAATATCAAGTTAATCAACTTTGTTTAAAAGCCCCTTCCACGGCTTCTCCAAGTCTAATAGGACAGAGA
>JASJDJ010000229.1 GCA_030065635.1 Xenococcaceae cyanobacterium MO_188.B32 | reverse complement strand
GACAGTAGTTGGCATACACTTCTCTCTGGGAAATTGTTTGGCTATCTGCCATTATTAACTAGAATCCTACCCCGAATCTAGTAATCCCTAATTGCTCTCTTCTTGCTTTCATTTAGCGGAAACTAGAGTAGCTGTGACTAGATTTTGCTTATTAACAAGGCTTGCGCCTTGGAAGGCAGGACGGGGCGTATAAACTTCGGAGGAGACCTCCGAAGACAGCCCCTCAGTCAGAAGGCAGGAGGCAGAAGGATTATCCTTTAAACTTATTCCTTTGGAGTCTAAATCCCCATCTGAATAAGTAAACTTCTGCCCTCTGCCCTCTGCCCTCTGCCTTTTATTGATATCTTTCATTCCTTTGTAGTTAAACAATAAAAACTTTCTGACTACACCCTACCCCCAACACCCCACACCCTACCTTCAACGAGATTTTATAGTCACCAACCGACAACCACAAACAGGCTATCGCCTTTTAAATTCGGCAAATCTAGACTATCTCAGACAAGAAAATGGTTGAATCTAAAACTAGAAAAAATAAAAAAGCTACAATTGATTCCGCATTAGAAATTGACGAAGAATTATTAGATTCTAAATACAATGAAGCTCGTCCTCCTTCTCTACCCTATGGCATCGTAATTAACGATCGCCCAGCGGGTATTTTAATTCCAGAAGACCAGTTAGAAAGAGCTAATTGGTATCAAAAAGATATCAAATTAACTACAGTAGATTTAACCGAACCAGTTACGGGATTATTATTAGACCAAGTGCGTTTGTTGGTATTAGCTACTACCCCTGAATATGTACGTTGGAAAAATGACGAAGATAATCTGGGGGAAAAAGCTGGTACTTTAGTTGCTCTCTATGAAGAATATCGTTCTAAACTCAACAAGAAAACCCAGGATGTTTGTTCCAAGCACGCTATGATGTTTCTCGATAAAAACGATCGACCCTTGCACGATATTCCTATTGTCGTTACCTTTAAAAATGTTGCTTTATGGTCGTTTAAATCCGCCAAAGAAGAACATTATCGTAAACTAGAAAAGGTATTTGCTCAATATACAAATCGACCTTTTAGCAATAAAAGCGATAAGTGGCGTTCTTTAGGAGTACTTTACACCAAGTTTAAAGCAGTTAAAGAAGGCAAAGGTAGCAACAAATCTTTCTGTTGTAAAACTGATAAAATTGTCGAACCAACTATTAGTAACTTGACTCGTCTATTCTTGGGCAAAACCGAAAGCAAACAACAAGTTTGGCAAATTCACGAAACCATTACAGGTTTTGAATCTAGCGATAAACTCTTGGCTGCTAGCGATGATGAATCTACTGTTGAAATTTTACCCCCTGCTCGAGAGCAAAATGATAGTAATTCTAAAACTCGGAAGAGCGAACAGATCGAGTCTGATGACGATTTTGAGCTAGATGACGATGAATTCGATGACTAATAATTTCACTAATTATCTTAATATCTACTCTTCTAGTATCGATCGTTAAAAGCCGATTTTCCTAATCATTCCAGTTATTACTTGAAGGAAAGAAGGTAGGGCTATCAAGCCAATCACTCCGACTCTAAACCAATTAGCAAAGATAGCTACTTTTCGATTGGGTCGGGGTATTTGTTTTTTATCTATAGTTTTCATATCTAATTAAAGCTTAATCGGCTATCTATAGATTAATGACAAACTAACCTTGAGTACATCCACTATATGTACCTCATTTTCTCCGCAAAACTAATCATTTAATTTAACTAGTGTATTTATTAACTTGTCATAATTACTAGTCTTTATGAATAATAAAAAAGTAGTAATCGCTGCTAAAGAGATTATCCATAAATACCAATCTCGTAAGAAAAGAGATAGTGCTGATGCTTTTTATAGCTGGAGAGAAACTGAAATTTTACTCGAACAATATCGGCTAAAACAACCTTCACAAGTTAAATCTATCAATGCCCAATATCGCTTAATTACCGATGCCAAACAACTCAAAGAATTACTGAATCCTCTCATTGGTAGGTGCAAAAGAATTGGCATCGATACCGAAACTACTGGTTTAGACCCCTATACAAATAAAGTTCGTTTGGTACAAATTGCTGCTTCTAAGCATCCCGTTTTTATCATCGATCTAGCTGCCATTGCTCACTGCGATTTATATCCCCTCAAACAACTCCTCACCAGTAATTGTCTCAAAATCGGACATAACTTGAAGTTCGATCTTATGATGCTGACTACTGATAGACTAAATCTCGAACCTCCTTATTTCGATACCTATTTAGCATACAAAGTATTAACTGCTGGACTGAGAACAACTAGTACCTTGGAGGTGGTTACTCACAAACTATTGCGAGTAAGGCTAAATAAGTCTGCTCAAACTAGTGATTTTAGTCGTAGTCTTAGTCAGGAACAGTTACAGTATGCTGCTAATGATGCTGCTGTTTTATTACCCCTGCATCGAAAACTCACTCGCCGCCTTACCAAAGCCAAACTGACCGATACGGCTCAAACTGAGTTTGATTGTCTTAGGGCAGTAGCACAAATGGAACTCAATGGCGTTCGGTTGGATTTAGATAAGTGGGAACTACTCAAACAGGATTTGTTGCGACAACAAGCTTACTTAGAACAGAAATTACAGGCTAACCTCGTACCATGTGAGCGACAAACTAATATCTTACTGACTAAATTAAATACCAAAGTTAATCTTTCCTCTCCCAAACAAGTAGTCGCAGCATTTAATCGACTGGAAATTAAGGTTAGATCGACTAATGTTAGGGAGCTAATTCCCCTAGCTCGAGATTATCCTGTAATTAGATGGTTGCTTGAATATCGTAGTCTTACAACTAGAATTAATACTTTTAGTATAGGTTTACCCCAATTCATCCATCCTGTAACCGAGAGAATTCAAGGTCATTGGTGGCAAATGGGGGCAAGATCGGGCAGATTTAGTTGTCGAGAACCCAATCTAACTAATATTCCTCGCGATCTCCCTACCAGACAGTGTTTTACTGCTTCTCCTGGTAATGTCATTATCAAAGCCGATTACAGTCAGATCGAACTGCGGTTAATGGCTAAAGCTAGTGGCGATCGCTCTATGATTGAAGCCTATCGCAATAGAGAAGACTTACACAAGCTCACAGCTTCATTTTTATTCGATAAGCCAATTGAAAATATGGCTGATGAAGAGCGTAAACTTGGAAAAATAGTCAATTTTGGACTTATTTATGGTATGGGAGTAGCCAAGTTTTGTTTGACTACTGCTAAGAAGCATAATATATATCTATCTAAAGCCCAAGCCAGTCAGTTTCGTCAGAAATTCTTTTTACTGTATAAAGGAATTGCTGCTTATCATCAACGAATTAGACAACAGTGGCAAGCGGGAGCTCGTGTCAGTTACAGTCTCGACGGTAGGCGTAGAGTGTGGAGTAAGCGCACTAAACCAACTCTCAACGAACTGCTCAATCATCCCATTCAGGGTACTAATGCCACTATTATTAAAAAAGCACTCGCTCTGTTGGATTCTACTTTGTTAGTGACAGTCCCCCAGGTTAAGTTAATTCTGGTGGTACATGATGAAATTGTCCTCGAAGTGCCTCGCTCTTTAGCCGATAGAGTAGCTCGATGTTTGTCTGAATGTGCAATTGAAGCTGCACGACCTATTCTTCAGCCAATTCCTGTTGAAGTTGAGGTCAAGGTTTTAGATAGTTGGGGAGACTAGATTTAGATTTTTGTGGGTAAGTGGGTAATGCCCACAAAATTTGCTACTGTATAAACAATAAAGCTTAGTAGCTCTTTATCTCCCTTTTCAGTTGTCTAGTTAAAATCGAGAAAATGACTGCAAATAATCCTATAGCTAACTCAAACTTTCAAGAGCTCAAACCTTCTTCTCGTGCTGATAATAGAGGACGTTTGACTGTAGGGGCTGTAGCTAAAGAAAAAACTTATCGAGTAATGATTAATGAATTAGGGCAAATTCTCCTAGACCCTATTGTCAACATACCAGAAAAAGAGCTATGGCTCTGGAAAAATCAATCTGCTCTTAGTTCTTTAAAACGCGGGTTAGAAGAAGCAATCGCCAATGAATCGATCGATTTGGGTTCTTTTGCCCAATATGCAGAGCTAGATATTGATGAGTAATATTCTCTCTCTAAAAACAATTAATTTATCTTTAATATAGATAGCTTTTTCCGCCAAATTAAGAGTGAAATTTAAGTTAAAGTTTACACAAGAAGCCAAAAAATCTTTGAAAAGCTTAGAAGAAAACGATTTAAAGAAGTACAAAAAAGTTCTAAAAACACTAGGATTGATGGAAGTTAACTTACGCCATCCTAGCTTGAATACTCATAAATACAGTAGTGTATCGGGACCTAATAATGAAGAAGTTTTTGAGGCTTACGTAGAAAATAAAACTCCTGCTGCTTTCCGAGTCTTTTGGTACTATGGTCCTAAACGAGATGAAATAACTATTTTAACGATTACACCTCACCCTTAATATAATTGAAGCTGCACGACCCATTCTCGCTCCGATTCCTGTTGAAGTTGAAATGAAAGTTTTGGGTAGATGGAGCGATTGAGTATTCCAATAGATTTGACTATTTATTGACTATTTATTAAATTCTGCTGCCAAAAGACGTGCAATCGCTCCATCTAAAGTTGCCGTACCTACAAGTTGGGCGTATTTATTTAGTTTCTCCCAAGTCTCTTGAGATAGTCGCACGTTGTATTCAATTCCAATTCCTTGAGTATATGCTAATCCCTCTGGGGGAAGTTCTTTAATTGACGAGTCGAGTTCCAACTCTAAATATTCTTGAGATATTAACTCAGTTTTACCATTATTCAATTCCACAATCGCATCCTTTTTATTCGGTATCTGTTTAATTATGCCAGATCGCTCTGGAAATAGAGGATGTGTCCCAGAAACAATCACTTTCTGTCCTACCTTTAATTTTTTGGACACATTATCTTTTTTCGGTTTGATTTCGGACACAAGCTCAGATACAATTTTACCCGATGGTACTTTATTACCAGCCAACTCTACTGCTCTAGCCCATATCTCTCTCTGTTGGTAAGGTTCGAGCTTCGTTAAAGACCTGATTTGCCATTCTGAAGTAGGTATTATTTCTAAAGTTTTATTAGAGTCAGATGTGTCCGAGCCATTTTGTGTCCGATTCGGACACATTTCCAGAATATTATCTACAACAGCAACCGCATCAATTAGACGATAAGGATGACGACGTTGCATTCCAAACCTGTCTTGGCAATATTTTTCAAACGTCTCGTGAGTAGAACGATACAAACGACGATCTCTTAATTCTTTTAGTGCAATTCCCGCTTGATAAAATGCTCGTTCTACTTGCCTCTCTAGCCTCAATCTATCTCGTTCTTCTTCAAAACTTAATTCTTCATCACTAACTATTTCTAACGAGACTTGCCATTGGGTCGGAAACCTCCGCAGGCTTCCTCGTTCAATGTGAGTTTTGTCTGGTTCTATAAAGTCAACCATGTTCTTAAGCATCAATAGCGATTGGGCGAAGCCCAGTGCCAGAGGCAATCGCACGCTTTGGCTATACGCCCATGTGAAGCGATCGCTCAGTCATTACTATCCTCATTATATACATATATAATGAAAAAATGAAGCTCACTTTCAATTTTTGATAGATAATATTAGGTGTGATAGCAAGGCAATTTGTAATCCTGAAATAAATGACTCCTAACAATTATTCTCATGGCAAACATCCCAATAGTTTGGCGAACTTAAACTACCGTGGCGGTAGACCAAAAACTTTTGATTCGTCTAAAAAAAGAAGGAGTGTGTCAGTTACTGAAGAAGGATGGGAAGGATTACAGCCAGTTATTGAAGAGTTAGGCTGCAAGAGCGTTTCTGATTTTCTAGAAAAAGTTGGTAGAGGATTGGTAAAAATTGATGCTTCAACTTAAATTTTGTGCCTTAATTATTTGACTAACCCCGATTCTCAAAGAAAAATCAAGCCATTATCTAGCGCACATTCGGCGATTAGATGTTGTAAACTTTCGGCAGATAAAGGAATTGATTGAATACGAGCAGCTTGTAACTTGGATTCTGCTCTTTCGTATAAAGCGATCGCTGTATCTTGATTATGAGCATTGCTAAAGATAATGCCATCGATTTCATCGTAAAGTGCGGGATTTTCATAAAAATATCGCGACCAAGCTTGAGATATTTCTCGGTCTGGTACGCTTGATAGAGCTGATACTGAACCTGCTTTCATCGCACCCGAACCCCTAAGTTCTAACAGTTTTATCGATTGAGATAGCTCTACAATTCCTACTTGTTGCCGCTCGATTTCAATTCTTCCCGTATCGCCAAACACTTCTACCAGACAGCAACTTAAATTTAAACTCCAGTAATTAATACCGCGAACAGTGTCTACTGCTGGGGATGATAATGAATGTTGATGATGGTCGAAGCGTCCCAGTGATCCATAATAACGAAAGGTTGTCGCTTGAGTATTATATTTTGTCGGGTCGTATATTCTAATCAGCCGAGTACCTGGAGCGAGAATCGTAATTGCAGGGGAAACAGGGCGAGTCGGCGGTGGATATGCAATTAATACCATTTACTACTGAGTTATGCCTACACCATGAGCTTCTTTTACTACTCGTTCTACGTCCCCTTGATGCAAAACTTCCATTGGAGTAGCTCCTTCAAATATTGGATTGGGGCTCCTCAACCAACTTACTTTAGCTAGGTTAGATACCTGCAAAACTTTCAAAACTGATGGCAAACCTTCAACTACTCCATCAGCACCTTCAGGATCTAGTTGCCACAATGGATACCGCCACTGCCCGTTATCCCGCACTGCTAGTAATGTGTGATTTTTTACTCTATCTAAAGGAGTTTGTCTAGACCCACAACCCAAAATTTTGGCAATCTCACTTGAGCTTACGGTGTCTGATAGTAACTGTCTGCGACGTTGGTAGCTGTTTATTAGGTTGAGGTACTGTAACTCTTTCTTTTCTTCAGCACTATATTTTCTTCCTCCTAACAATGTTGCCAGTTGTTCTTCAGATGAGGAAATTTGGGGAGGATTATTTATTGCCTTAAGCTTTTCTCCAATGCGTTTGAGGGTTTGAGGCGATTCAGATTCAATCAAAGCTTGGATGGCTTCAAAAATTCCTGCACTCCCTTCCGCCTTACTTTGAGGAATACTTACTTGTCTAGTTACGGTCCTAACCATGATAGTTATGCAAGAGATGTCCAGTTACATTTTAGCAAAAAAGAGGAATTTGTAACTATGGACCTTTTAGTAAAGATAGCTTTTCCCAAAAATATGTAGGTGGATTCGCCAAGATTTTTGGTCTTGCTAATCCTAAATTTGTAATGCACAAAGAGCGCGATCGCCATTATCCCACCTCAAGATGATGCCCCTGATACTCAAACAACTCTTGCCTAACCACTGCATACTCGCTCTTATCTTCCGAACTAGCAGGACGAGCATAGTAAGCTTTATTCCTAATCGCCTGTAAATCTTCAGCATCCCGAATTGAAGCTTTCTTAAACTGGGAAAGTTGAGCCAGTAACCCCTCTATAGTTACCGTAGCAGTAACCTCCGCTTCTCGCCTCTCCTCATCGCTCAAGTTACAATAAAACTCGATAGCGCAGCGAACCACAGCATTAGCTATCTCCACAGGTGTCGAACCCTGATATCCTTTGAGCAGACGATACCAGTCTCGCTCCGACCAAGGGTCTGTTCCGTCGGCAAACTGAGAAGGGAAATATTTAGCCAGATGAATTAGGAAAATATCCCTAATCGCTCCCCTATGAGGCAAATCGACAAACCAAATCCCCCCATCATCAAATCTACGCTTAATTTCAGATGGCAGTAGTTGTATGCGATTGACTGTAGCAATCATCAGCGCATTACTAGTATGCTCCTGCATCCAAGTCAATAATCGCTGAGATAACCTACGGCTCGCCCCTCCTTCTGTCCAGCCAGTAAACCCCTTATCAAAATCATCAGCTAATATTACGCAGTTATCCAAACAATCGGCTACTTCTAATATCTGTGCTAATGCCTTATCTGGATTATCCGCACCCAACACATTACCCCAAGATA
>JASJDJ010000005.1 GCA_030065635.1 Xenococcaceae cyanobacterium MO_188.B32 | reverse complement strand
AAGTTGTTTTCAGAGTGAGTCTTTTAGGGTAATTTCGATTTTAATCATCAGTTTTCTGGCTTTTTCGACCACCAAAGTTATTGACCTAAATTTTACGCCATTCCAGGTCGATTTACTATATTACCGTGCTCTATAAGCTAACTAAATTCTGACTCGGCGATCGACTACCATCAACTGCCATCAACTGTCATCAACGAAAAATTTACACCTGGCAGACAATTGGAATACAAGTGCCAATGGCATAACCGAACTATAGGAGCAATAGATAGATGGTTTCCATCTACTAAGCGATGCAACCCTTGTGGCTACACCTTAGATAAATTACCCCTAGAAGTTCGAGAATGGACTTGTCCTAGCTGTTCCTCTTTGAATTTAAGAGATTTAAATGCAGCCAAGAATATCTTAGCGGTCGGGCAGACCGTGTTTGCTTGTGGATCGAGCTCTGATGGGGGTCGGTCTTTGATCGACCTAGTCACCTTGGGATGAATCAAGAATCCCTCACTTTTAGTGAGGGAGTGTCAATTTTCGACATTGGTGAAATTATCAGGATTTGGTTGTGTGAGTGTCGCCGATCTATTTCATGCTCTGCCAGCGGGGGAACTTCCTGTGGCTCGACGCTCTTCCAAGGTACAACAAGCCAATCCCTTGCCCCTCAGTCTTTTTTCGGCTTAAGTTGGTACCCATTTAAATCTAGTTTAACTTTATCTACTACTCTGTCAATTTTGAAATGAGGGATAGGATAATTCTCCAAAATCTAAAATCTAAAATCAAAAATTACCCTAACCAGTCCCTCAAAACTATCTTGACAGACTACTACTGCCCGCCGAGGAGCGAGTTTGCTTCGTCGAACTCGCATATGGTATTGTAGCCCTATGGTAGGCTTATCCTTATTTTTTGAATTATTAGTTTCGGAATAATTTCCAGCTTCCTGCTCAACCTAACTCAATCTGACGATCGCTTAACTTTTGCAACTATCATGTCCGATCTAGGCTTAAGGAACATTTTTAACCGCCTTGCTGATAATCTTGCTAAAGATACCTTAGTCCAAACCCAAGTGAACAATCTCCGCAATGATTTACAAGTCGATCGCGTAGTTTTATATTACTTCTATCGCCAATGGCAAGGGCAAGTTACTTTTGAGTCCCTGAGTTCTCCCAAATTTTCTATTTTTGGCTCAACCGGACCAGATGAATGCTTTAACGGGGAATATGCTGCTATGTACCAACAAGGTAGAGTAAGAGCGATCGAAAATATCGAAACAGAACCTATTACTGATTGTCATCGAGATTTTTTACGCAGTCTACAAGTACGCGCTAATTTAGTCGTACCAGTTTTACCCCCCAAAGGACTATGGGGACTACTCATTGCCCATCATTGTCGCACTCCTCGTGTATGGACAAAAGATAATATTGCAGCTATGAAAAAAGGTGCAACTGCTCTAGCAGAAGCCAACTCTATTCGTCATGGTTAGCTTTTCTTAAATAGTTAACTAGAGCTTGCAAACCTAAGATATAACTCATAGCACCAAAACCACTTATTTGTCCAATGGCAATTGGTGCAATGTAAGAATGATGGCGAAATTCTTCTCTACGATAGATGTTACTTAAATGAACTTCAACAGTTGGTATTTGTATTGCTGCTATAGCATCTCTAAGAGCTACACTCGTGTGAGTGTATGCTCCTGCATTAATAATTATACCTTGATGCTTATCTCTTGCCTGATGAATCGCATCTATCAATACTCCTTCATGATTCGACTGCAAGCAGGATGTTTTTACTTGCAGCCTGTTTCCTTCTTCTTGTAAGAGGGTATTAACTTGTTCTAGAGTTGTTGAGCCATACACTTCTGGCTCTCTCAAACCTAATAGGTTAAGATTAGGTCCGTGTAGAATGAGTACGCTATATTGAGGCAAAATTTTAGTGATAATCGTTTTAGTGAAAATTAATGACGCTGACGATCATCTACTGGAATAGGAATTAATTCACCTTCTGGTTCTGCTTCTGGCCCTAACAGGACTTCAATAAGTTTATCTGCCCATTCTCTCAGTTTTTCAAGTATTTTTTCTATATAGTCCATCGAACAGACGGCTCCTGTAAGCGTTTTTTCTGTTGGATAAAATGCTGGCAAACCTCTAGGGTTTAGAGAAGCATTTTTTTAACTGGTATTTAAACAAAGGTTCTAAACTGACCTCATTCAACTACTGTTTTTCGACAATAGCTATATTTTTTTTTACTTATATTAACCTTAACACAGGTTAACAATACATAGGTATATTTTCTCAATCTTCTAGATTTAGATTGGCAACCTACCATGACATCTAGTTTTGAATGATTTCTCAATGTTTAAAGCCGAACGATTTTTATTTTAATTTTAGATTTAGGTTTCGGGCTGTAATCTCTGTCTCACGAAATAGTAATTTATCTCACCAAAGAGAAATTCGTCTTTAACAGGATTTAAAGATTAATAAACTTAATTAACTATCTATATCTTCTCTACTAACCTAAGTAGTCAAATCTGAGAGAATCAAACAACAATGGGATTTTGATTAAACTCCCATTGATTAACAAACAAGCTGTTAACTCAGGTTAAAAAGACGCGATCGATTGCTTCTATTTCCATCTTGACAGACTAAATAATAAATACTAGAGGAGAAATCAGTTTATGAAATTAGCTTACTGGATGTATGCAGGACCTGCTCATATTGGGACTTTACGCATTGCCAGTTCTTTCAAAAATGTTCATGCAATTATGCACGCACCTTTGGGAGATGACTACTTTAATGTGATGCGATCGATGTTGGAGAGGGAGAGAGATTTTACTCCTGTAACAGCCAGTGTAGTCGATCGCAATGTTTTGGCAAGGGGTTCTCAAGAAAAAGTAGTAGATAATATCACTCGTAAAGACAAAGAGGAAAAGCCAGATTTAATTATTCTGACTCCTACTTGTACATCGAGCATTTTGCAAGAAGATTTACAAAACTTTGTCGATCGCGCCCAATTAGATTCTCAGGGCGATGTAATGTTAGCAGATGTTAACCACTATCGGGTTAATGAATTACAAGCAGCCGATCGCACTCTCGAGCAAGTAGTAAAATATTATCTTAATAAAGCACAGAAAAAAGGCGAACTACCTACCGATAAAACAGAAAAACCTTCTGTTAATATCATCGGGATGTCTACCCTTGGTTTCCACAACCAACATGACTGTACCGAATTAAAACGCTTAATGGCAGATTTAGGGATAGAAGTAAACGAAGTTATCCCAGAAGGTGCTTCTGTACATAATCTCAAAAACTTGCCCCGTGCTTGGTTCAACCTCGTACCCTATAGAGAACTAGGTTTACTAACTGCTAAATATCTAGAAGCAGAATTTGGTATGCCTTATGTAGATATAACACCAATGGGTGTAGTAGAAACTGCTCGTTGTATTCGTAAAATTAAACAAGTAATTAACGCTCAAGGTGCAGAAGTAGACTACGAAGACTATATCAATAACCAAACTCTCTATGTCTCGCAAGCAGCTTGGTTTTCTCGTTCCATCGACTGTCAGAACTTAACTGGTAAAAAAGCCGTTGTCTTTGGCGATAATACCCACGCGGTAGCCATGACCAAAATTTTAGCCCGTGAAATGGGTATTCATGTGGTTCTAGCCGGTACTTACTGCAAATACGATGCCGACTGGTTTAAAGAACAGGTAAGCGAATACTGCGATGAAGTGCTGATTAGTGATGATAACGCAGAAATTGGCGATGCGATCGCTCGTCTCGAACCTTCAGCCATTTTTGGTACCCAAATGGAACGTCATGTGGGTAAACGGCTTAATATTCCCTGTGGTGTAATTGCTTCACCTATTCATATTCAAAACTTCCCTATTGGCTACAAACCTTTTGTCGGTTATGAAGGTACTAATCAAATTGCCGATTTAGTCTACAATTCCTTTACTCTCGGCATGGAAGATCACTTATTAGAAATCTTCGGTGGACACGATACCAAAGAAGTTATTACAAAGGGAATTTCAGCTGATTCTGACTTAAATTGGCATAAAGACGCTAAAGCAGAATTGAATAAAATTCCTGGTTTTGTCCGCGGTAAAGTAAAACGCAACACCGAAAAATTTGCCCGCGAACGAGGTATGAGTGAGATTACCTTAGAGGTAATGTATGCAGCCAAAGAAGCAGTCGGTGCCTAATACTGTTTTTATTATCTAAACGATACTTGTAGCAAGGGTTTGGTGATGCCAAACCCTTATTTAATTTAATTGAGAATGGCTATAATTTAATATCGTCTCTCACGACTTTTGAGAGATAGTTTGATAGTCACAAAAGCTAAATCCAATTTTTAAAACTCACTTTCAAATTAGGAGTCTTAAACCAGTTTAAAACCCTCTGCCGTGGAAGGGGGCTTTTATCCCTAGTTTATCTGTTGGAATCCCTAGTTTTCGTTGTTTGAAGCCCCCTTTCCACGCCCTCTGCCCTCTGCCATTCTCTCCTTGTTATGGAATCATTCATCAACGCTTTTAATAGTAGTCCGATTATTCCTTTTACTCTACTACTGCTAGTAATTCTTACCCTTCCACCCCTATTTGAAAGATTAAAACTGCCTGGGTTGGTGGGGTTATTATTTGCGGGAATTATTTTTGGTCCTAATGGCTTAAATTTGCTAAATGCAGAAACCGAGACAATGACTTTGTTATCGGATATTGGCAAAATTTACTTGATGTTTGTAGCGGGATTAGAAATAGATCTCGAAGAGTTCCGTAAAACCAAAGAGCGTTCCCTTGGTTTTGGCATAGCTACCTTTATTGTTCCTCTAGCTACCGGAACCGCGATCGCCTATTCTTTTGGTATGGGCTTAAATGCTTCTGTCTTAGTCGGTTCGCTGTTAGCTTCTCATACTCTTTTGGGTTATCCCATTGTCAATCGGTTGGGAGTAGTAGGAAATGAGGCAGTGACGGTTACTATTGGAGCGACTATTTTTACAGATATTGCTGCTTTACTAATATTGGCTATTTGTGTTTCTATTCATGCTGGAGATTTTTCGCCTACCAGTTTATTTATTCAATTAGTTACTTTAGGGCTATATGCCGGACTGGTTTTATTTGGCTTAGATAAAGCTGGTAAAGAATACTTTCAACGTACTGGAGATGAGGAAAGTAATCAGTTTTTATTTATCTTACTGGCGGTATTTTTGGCTGCTGTGGGAGCACAGATTATTAACGTCGATAAAATTGTCGGGGCGTTTTTAGCTGGATTAGCAGTTAATGATGTAGTAGGAAGAAGTCCAGTAGAGGAAAAAGTAGAGTTTGTAGGTAGTACCCTATTTATTCCTTTTTTCTTTGTAGATATGGGCTTATTACTCGATATTCCTGGTTTTGTGACTACTTTGACCTCAGAATTGTGGTTGACGTTAGCAATTGTCGGGGGATTATTTGCCAGTAAATTTATCGCAGGATTAATTGCTAAATTACTTTATGGTTACAGTTGGAATGAAGCTTTAACCATGTGGTCATTATCTCTGCCTCAAGTAGCTGCAACTCTTGCTGCTGCTTTGGTGGGAGTAAATTCAGGATTAATTAGTGATGTGGTTTTTAATGTAGTAATTGTTTTAATGCTAGTTACTTCTATTGCTGGGCCAATTTTAACAGCTAAATTTGCTTCCAACTTATCTGTACCAGTACCTAGTTTAACGGCAGATAAACTCGAAGGTAAAAATTTAGATTTAGATGCACCTCCAGATTCTGGCTTTTTATACGGCGATTTAGCAGCCGAATTAGAGACAAACGTAGAACCAAAAACTTCAGTCTCTTCTTCCTTTAGAGTGGTTGTACCGATTGCCAATCCCCAGACAGAAAGATATTTAATTGAGATGGGAGCGTTAATTGCCCATCATGAATCTGGAGTGGTTGTTCCTTTATCGGTTACTCAAGCTCATGTGTATATGGGCAATCCTGCCTTAAAAGAAAGAGTAAAACAGAGTAGGAAACTCTTAAAAAAAGCTCTAGAAGTTGCCAGAGAATTTCAAGTAAAAAGCAATCCTGTAGTGCGTATTGATGATGATGTTGCCCAGGGAATTTGTCGAGCTGCCAGAGAAAAAAATGCTAGTTTAATCTTGATGGGCATAAACCTGCCTAACCGCTTCCGCGATCGCTTATTTGGTAATGTGATAGACAGCGTTTTTTGGTCTGCCCATTGTCCTGTAGCTGTCCTCCGACTAGTAGCAGAACCCATAAATATTCAGCAAATTTTAGTACCGATTAAGAGTATTACTCCTCAAGCTATCCGCATGATTAGATTTGCTCAACTATTTGCCGAAGAAAATCAAGCTGCTATCACTTTATTTCATGTGGCTAATCGGCAGACATCCCGAGCGGAAGTTAAGTTATTTGAAACCAATTTAAAGAATCTTGTCGACCAGCTCAAACCACAAATAGATATAGCCATTAAATCTCTTCGTTATGATGATGCAGCTACAGCTATTGTTGCCCGTGCTAGTTCCTATGACATGGTAGTGTTAGGAGCTATGCACTATCGTACCGCTGGGGGTTTAGCCGTAGGAGATACGAGCGATCGCTTGGTACGTAGATTAAAATGTTCCCTAGTATTATTTAGCGAACCCCATTCCGTGTGAGTTCGGAGTTAGAAGTTTAAAGTCTGGAGAGACGTTAATTAAGTAAGTAGGGAAAACTAACAATAAAACTAACAATAAAGTTTATATACAACCCAATCAACTAATTGGTTTGCTATCCTGGCAATGCCCGAGTTTTATTGTTAAGAGCTAAAAATTTACCAATCTTTTTTCCCATATATTTCCCCATGAACTTGATTAATCAAATCTTGAAAAGACGAGGAAATTACTATTTCTCTAAACCCAACTTCTTGTCGATCGTTTTAGTTGCAGCAGGATGGATGGGTAACTATGTTAGTTTGCCACTGTTTTTTGGTGTAGATTTTTTGTTTGGCAGTATTGCTGTTTTGATAACAATAAGGCTATACGGACTTTTTTGGGGAACCTTAGTGGCATTAGTCGCTGGTAGCTACACCTGCTTTCTCTGGCATCATCCCTATGCACTTGTTATCTTTACTGGCGAAGCCGTTTTTATTGGTTTATTGCTGCGCCGACAAAGCCAAAATCTGCTGCTTTTAGATGGCATTTACTGGCTGTGTATTGGTATGCCTCTGGTTTGGCTTTTCTATGGCGGTGTTATGCAAATGCCCGCCACCGCAGTTTGGCTGATTTTGTTGAAGCAGCCTGTCAATGGCTTGTTTAATGCCCTAATTGCTAGTTTGCTGATTGCTCATTTACCCTTGCACAAGTGGGCAAATCGTCCTCAACTAAATACTACTTTTCCTCTCAGACAAACCCTAATCAATTTTTTGGTTGCTTTTGTTTTCTTTCCCGTACTGATTATCTTGGTGCTAGATAGTCAGCGTGTTTTTAAACTTATGGAAAAAGACATTCAAGCTAATTTATCGAATCTTTCTTCTGTCATTACCGCAGAATTGCAGTTCTGGAGCCAATCTCATCACCAAATACTCGAACAACTAGCACAAGTAGCGATCGAGTCTCAACTGGAGTCATCGTCAGCACTAGAACAGAGTACAATTTTAGTGCATAGAAGTTTCCCAGATTTTCGTAATCTCTATATTATCGACCGCGACCGTCAGCTCTTATTTGCTTATCCATCTTGGGTAAAAGAGGAAAAAATAGCTCATGAATGCAAATTGTCGGGTCAAGATTCTCCTAAGTTTCGTAGTTTAAGCGATCGAGAACGCTCGAACAAAATCCTCGAGCTCGATGTGCCCATAGTTGTAGGTCAAACTTATCTTGGTTGTGTTGTAGGAGAAATCGCGCTAGAGAACCTCAATCGACTCCTTAAAGCTACTATCAACCAACAAGAAGTGCAAATCACTGTGGTAGACCGAAACAATTATGTTCTTGCCAGTACTCTAGAAACGCGAGTAAACACTAGCAATTTTGACTTGCGTCAAGAGGGAGAAATTCGTCTTTTAAGTCCGATCGTATTTCAGCAGCTACCAAATACACCTAACTTGTCCGCCATGTCTCGTTGGCAAAAATCGATTTATGTTCACCAACAGTCTCTTGGCGATAATCTCCCCTGGGATTTAATTCTCGAAGTTCCTTCATTACCTCACATTAAGTTTCTGCAAAATCTTTACCTCAATCATCTGGCTATCATGCTGAGCGTTGGCTGCTTGGGAATAATACTAGCAACAATTTTGAGTCAGAGATTAGTTCGACCCTTGAAAGAATTGAGTTTGGCTACTAATGATTTGCCTCATAAACTTTGGGAAGGAGTAGCGATCGATTTACCTTCTAGTAGCGTAGCTGAGATCGAGTCTTTAACAGATAACTTCCAGTTGATGACCTACACTTTAAAACAAAACTTTAGCAAACTCAAACAATCAAAGCAGTTACTAGAGCAAAGGGTTAAAGAACGCACCATAGAATTAACTCATGCGAAAGAAGCAGCAGAAGCTTCCGATCGAGCCAAAAGTATTTTTATTGCTCATATGAGCCACGAACTGAGAACTCCTTTAAATGGTATTTTGGGCTTCACCCAAATTCTGCAAAAAGACCCCAGTCTTGATTCTAAGCAACAGGACTCAATTAATACCATTCATCAATGTGGCTCTCATTTACTCGATCTAATCAATGACATTCTCTATCTAGCCAAAAGCGAAGCTGGCAAAATGGAATTGCACTTGACTAACTTTAACTTTATTTCTTTTCTCAAGGATATAATTTCTATTGTCTCTCTCCGTGCCGAACAAAAAGGTATTGCCTTCGATTATCAACTCCAGTCCTCTTTACCTGCTATCGTAAGATGCGACCAAACTCGTTTGCGACAAGTGCTACTCAACATACTCGGCAATGCAGTCAAATTTACAACCACTGGCGGAGTTATTTTTAAAGTAAGCTATGGGGAAGAGTGGAGGGATGGGGAAGATGGGGAAGATAGGGGAGATAGGGGAGATAGGACAAAAATTTCTCAATTCCCAATCCCCAACGGTGCGCGTTCCCTTGCGTCTTACGCCGACGCGGGAGACCTGACGGTAGTCGCTTCGCGTACGCACCGCAATCCCCAATCCCCGAACTATAAGATTCACTTTCAAGTTGAAGATACAGGTGTTGGCATTCCGGCAGATGAATTAGAAAATATCTTTTTACCTTTCCAGCAAGCAGGTGCATATCAATTTGCTCATGAAGGAACGGGACTAGGATTGGCAATCAGTCAAAATATAGTGCAACAGATGGGGGGAAAAATTAGAGTAAGTAGCAAACCAGGAACAGGTAGTATTTTCTACTTCGAGCTAGACTTACCAAAAGTTATCCAAAACCATGAAAACATTAAGATTTCAGAACGTCGAGTAATAGGTTTTAAAGGCAAAAAGCACAAAATTTTAGTAGCAGACGACCAAGCCAACAACCGAGCCTTCTTGGTTAAAGTACTCCGTCCTTTGGGTTTTGAGGTCAGAGAAGCCACTAATGGTGAGGATTGTTTACAACAAGCACAACAAAATTGCCCCGATCTCATATTACTGGACTTAGTAATGCCCGTGCTAGACGGTTTTGAAACTAGTAGACGTCTCCGCAAAGATCCTAATCTCAAGGAGATAGTAATTATTGCTACCTCAGCTAGTGCATTTACTGAAGATCAGTATTTATCTTATCAAGCAGGCTGTAATAATTTCCTTTCTAAACCAGTAAACCTCGAGCAGCTATTAGAAATGCTCGAGGTTCATCTAGAACTGGAATGGATTTATGAACAAAGCAGTCCCCAAACTCCCCTAATCGATGAGACAGTCGAGCGAAAGGTAGACGAAGATTCTGCCAGCTCATCTGTGGTTATTCCTTCTGATGAGGAACTAAACCTTTTACTGGAATTAGCCAAACAGGGTAACATTGCCCGTATTCTTGAAAGAGCAGCACTCCTTGAAGAATTAAATGCTCAATATTTCCCTTTTGCTAGAATACTCCGCCAACTGGGAGAAAGTTTTCAGGAACGAAAAATCCGTGAATTCATAGAGGAATCGATCGAGGCTGAGGAGAAATAATAGACAAGTATAGAGAGAGTCGATCGCTAAGTTTTTTTTGTTCTTACCAGCAGCTAATCATGTCAGACAGCAACCAATCTCTTTTAAAACAAGCCATCAATAAAAATCCCTCGATGGTGGCTCCCGAGACGTTGTTGGTTGAAGCGATCGCTATTATGAGCCAGCAGCGAAGTAGTTATGTTTTGGTAGTTGAAGACCGACAATTGAGAGGCATTTTTACAGAGCGAGACTTGGTTAAAATTACTGCCCGACAAATGAGCTTGGTGGGGGTAACTATAGCATCAGTAATGAGTAGCCGACTAGTTACCCTACCCTTAACAAAAGTTAACGATATTTTTGCCGTTCTTTCCTGCTTGCGAGAACATCGCATTCGCCATTTACCCGTTGTCGATGACGATGGTAGTCTCATCGGTATGGTTACTCCAGAAAGTATTCGCCATATCCTACGCCCTACAGATTTGCTCAAACTCAGGAGAGTGGCTGAGGTAATGAGTACCAAAGTTATTCAAGCCGTCTCCATCGCTTCTGTCCTGCAAATTGCCCAACTGATGGCAGATCATAGGGTAAGCTGCGTCGTCATTACCCAGACTAATGAGGAAGGACAAACTGTGCCCTTGGGCATCATTACCGAAAGAGATATAGTTCAATTTTGCATCCTGGAATTGGATTTAGAGCAAACTCAAGCAAAAACCGTTATGAGTACCCCTCTTAGCCCAATAACCCCTCAAGATTCTCTCTGGGCGAGCCACCAAAAGATGCAACGCCTTCATATCCGACGATTGGTAGTAGTTAACGAAGCGGGAAATTTAGTAGGAATAGTAACGCAAACGAGTATTCTTCAAATTTTAGAACCTGTAGAAATGTACTCGACTATTGAAGCTTTACAAGAGTTAATTCAAGAGCAAACTACTACCTTAGCCCAAACCAATCAAAAATTAGAGCAAGAAATTATTGCCCGCCAGCAAAAAGAAGAGGAATTATCTCGACAACATCAGCGATCGCAATTATTTGCCGAAATAGTCCTCAAAATTCGCCAGTCTCTTAAACTAGACCAAATTCTCCCCATCGTTGTCACTGAGGTACGGCAGTTTCTCCAAGCAGATCGAGTGTTGCTGTTCCAACTTGACAATCGAGGAGGTAATGTAGTCCAAGAAGCAGTAATCGATCGAAAATTTGCCCTACTCGGACAAAACATTGTCGATCCTTGTTTTGATGAAAAATACTTAGTCCAATATCGTCAAGGTAGAATTAGCGCGATCTCCGATCTAGAAAAATCTAACCTCCAACCCTGTCATATTCAATTTCTTCAACAGTTTAATGTCAAGGCTAACTTAATCGTACCGATCTTAAAAAGACAAAAACTCTGGGGGCTATTAATTGCTCATCATTGTACCAGTCCGCGACAGTGGATTAGTTTTGAAATCGAAATGCTCCGACAACTGGGAGATCAACTAGGCATTGCCCTGGCTCAAAGTCAGTTACTAGAAGCCCTACAAGAGGCTAAAGAAGCAGCAGAAGCTGCCAATCGAGCCAAAAGTACTTTTATCGCTCACATGAGCCACGAACTGAGAACACCTTTAAATGGTATTTTAGGCTTTGCTCAAATTCTCCAAAAAGACCCTCATTTAACCTCTGAGCAACTCAATGGTATAAAAACTATTCACCAGTGTGGCTCCCATCTGTTTACTCTCATTGAAGATATTCTCGATATAGCTAAAATTGAAGCTGAAAAACTGGAATTACAGGAAAGCGATTTTTGTTTTTCTTCCTTTATCGAAGAGTTAATTGCTATTATCCACCTTCGAGCTAAGGAAAAAGGCATTACCTTCAATTATCAAGCTCAATCTTCCCTACCCAATATAGTAAGGGGAGATGAAAAACGTCTGCGACAAGTATTGCTCAACTTACTTAGTAATGCCGTCAAATTTACGGAAATTGGCAGCATTACTTTTAAAGTAGGCTACGAGGGAATAGTAGGAGATGGGGAAGATAAGGGAGACAAGGGAGATGGGGAAGAAATTTTTCAGTCTTCAATCCACAATCGTAAAATTCTCTTTCAAGTTGAAGATACAGGGATTGGTATCCCCCCAGATAAATTAACCGAGGTCTTTTTGCCTTTCCAGCAAGCGGTTGAGGGTCAATTTGCTCGGAAAGGAACGGGATTAGGGTTGGCGATCAGCCAAAATATAGTCCATCAAATGGGAGGAGAAATTAAAGTTTGCAGTGAACTAGGGAAAGGTAGTATTTTCTGGTTTGATGTAGACTTACCAGCAATAGCTACCTCGAATGAATTAAAACAGACCAACTTAGAATATCGGATTGTCGGCTTTAAAGGCAATAAAAATAAAATTTTGGTAGTAGATGACCGAGCTCATAATCGAGCTTTTATCGTCCAATTACTCGTTTCTTTAGGTTTTGAGGTCTTAGAAGCTACTAACGGAGAGGAAGGCTGGGCAATAGCACAAAAATACCGACCAGATTTAATTTTACTAGACTTGGTTATGCCCCTAGCTGATGGCTATTCCATGGCGAAAAGACTGCGACAAGATTCCCATTTTACAGATGTAGTCATTGTAGCTACTTCTGCCAGTGTGTTTGAGAAAGAACAATTCTTATCTGAGCAGTCAGATTATAATGCTTTCCTGACTAAACCAGTCTGTGTGGATGAATTGCTAGAGATAATCGAGGTTTATTTAAACTTGAAGTGGATTTATCAGCTAAGTCCCTCGACAATCTTGTCAACCGACGACAATATAGAGAAGACAGAAGAAGACATTGGCTCGATCGGTAACAGTATTATTGCTCCTCCTGGAGAGGAACTGGCGATTTTACTCGAGCTAGCCAAACTAGGTAATATTGCAGGCATTTTGGAACAAGCAGCGAAAATAGAGCAGTTAGATCCTCAATATCTTTCTTTTACTAGGCTAACTCGTCAACTCGCTGAAAATTTTCAAGAAAAGAAACTTCGTCAATTTATTGAAGGACAGATGCGAGATGACAGATAAGCAGCAAAAACCAGGTTTGATTTTAATCGTCGATGACGTTGCCAGTAATTTAAAGGTTTTGTTTACTTATCTTGCCAATGCTGGTTTTGAAGTTTTGGTAGCTCAAGATGGAGAAAGTGCTTTAGAAAAAGCCGAATATGCACTGCCTGACTTAATCTTATTAGATATTGTGATGCCCCGTCTTAATGGGTTCGAGGTCTGTCGTCAGTTACAAGCTAAAGCATCGACCAAAGATATACCGGTAATTTTCATGTCTGCCCTTCATGAAGTTGTCAACAAAGTAAAAGGTTTTCAACTCGGAGCTGTAGACTATTTAACTAAACCCATCGATCGAGAAGAAGTTTTAGTTCGCATTGAGACTCATATCACTCTTCAGAAAATGCGCCGAAGTCTTGCCGAACAAAACCAACAGCTAAGACAAGAAATTTCTAGACGTAAACAAGTTGAAGAAGAACTCAAGAACTCGAAACAACTACTACAGCGATCGAAGATAGGATTAGAACAAAAAGTAATCGAACGTACTGCCGAACTAGCTCGTGCCAAAGAAGCAGCGGAGGCTGCTAATAAATCTAAAGATTCTTTTATCGCTCATATGAGCCACGAATTAAGAACTCCTCTCAATGGCATTCTCGGCTTTACCCAAATTTTGCAAAAAGATTCCCAACTTACTAACCAACAAAATCAAAATTTGAACCTTATTCATCAGTCGGGACGACACCTACTAGATTTGATTAATGATATTCTCAATTTTTCTAAAATTGAAGCCGACAAAATTCAACTAGAGGAACAAGATTTTGATTTGCGGGATTTTCTAAATAATTTAGTTGCCACGTCGCGCCTCCGTGCCGAACAACAAAATATCGATTTTCACGAGCGATTTTCTTCTTCTCTTCCTCAGGTAGTGCGGGCAGATGAAACTAGACTGCGACAAGTATTACTCAACTTGCTTAGTAATGCAATTAAATTTACCGAGCGAGGAGAAGTTACTTTTCAAATAGGTTACGTCGAAGATTTTGAGCTAGAAACTAAGAAAAACAGAGGAGATGGGGGAGAAATTTCCCAACTCCTAATCCCCAATCCCCAGTCTTCAGTCCCCAAAATTCGCTTTCAGATTAAAGATACGGGAATTGGTATTCCTGAAAATAAATTAACGAGCATCTTCTTACCCTTCGAGCAGGTGCATCAGATGCAATCAGAGCGTAGAGGAACGGGATTAGGACTAACTATTAGTCAAAAACTCATTCAACTGATGGGAAGTCAAATCCAAGTTACCAGTACTGTTGGCAAAGGAAGTATCTTTTGGTTCGATTTAATTTTGTTGGAAGGTGACCCCGCTAATGTATCTACTACCAATCTTCAGTCTGAAATTCAACCAACGGGGTTTAACGGTAAACCCCGTAAAGTTTTAGTAGTAGATGATATTTTTGATAATCGCCACTTACTGATTCAATATTTACAACCTCTTGGTTTTGAACTGGCAGAAGCAGAAAATGGTCGACACGGTTTAACAGTAGCCGAAACCTTCAAACCCGATGTTATTTTGTTAGATGCGTTAATGCCAGAGATGGATGGGCTAGAAATGCTACAGCAACTCAGACAACATTCTCAACTCAAAGAGACAAAGGTAATTTTTGTCTCTGCTAACTCTCAATTTGCAGAAAAATTACAAATCTCTAGGCTCGAATTTGAAGACTTTCTCTCTAAACCTGTAGACTTCAACAAACTGCTCCAATCTCTACAAACTCACTTGCACTTGCAATGGCTCTTCCATGAAGATACTAAAGAATCTGACTCTGCTTCTTTAGTCGCTCCTCCTCAAGAGAAACTATTAAAATTATGGGAATTAGCTCAAATGGGAGACATGGGAGAACTTGAGAGCCAAATAAACTCTCTAGAACAATTGGCTCCTGAATATCTTCCTTTTGTCAACAAAGTCCGTAAATTAGTGGAAAGTTTTAATCAAAATCAGTTAATAAAATTTCTGGAACATATTCGCGATAGTCCCTAGAAAATCGATTCATTATAGGTAGATTAGGTTAGAGTATAGAATCATCACCAATACTAACGTCATAATTGGGAAATAGACACATTTTTAGTAAGCTAATCCACATCTAACTTGCATCTTTACTAATTAGAAACAGGCTCTAAAACCTGCTCCCCCTGCCGGAAAGGGGGGAAATATTAGCACAGATAACCTACTGAGTTCGACAGATAACTTCAAGTCCCCCCTTCCCGCCCCTGCTCCTCTGCATTCCTCACTATGCAATGTTAATGACTGCCAGCTTATTATTTAATTGGGGCAAAATTTTCTGCTTTAATCAAGTCATGAACTTTTTCGGATCGAGCAAATTCGATAAATTCTTTGGTTAGCCCTGATGGCTCGGTGTTGGTAACTAAATTCAAAGGACGAGATATGGGAAAACTACCATCTTGTACTGCTGCCATTGTAGGTTTGATACCGTCAATAGATAATAATTTAATCGGTACACCATGAGCAATATGGTACTCCGCTATGCCAATAGATACATAGCCAATGGCATCTGGATTACTAGCTATAATTTCAATTTTTTGCTGATTACTCTGGCTTACTGCATTAGCTTCAATTTGTGCATTATCAAGTTGAAAGTAGTCTAAAAATAACTCTTGGGTAGAATTTTTTTGGGTTTTATTAATTACTCTGATCGTATTATTTGTTCCGCCAAATTCTTGCCAATTATCAATTCTGCCCGTGTATATATTTAAGATGTCCTCATAGCTGAGAGAATCAATAGGATTATCTTCATGGACGATAATGCCAACACCTTCACGAGCGATGGTAAAATCCTGGAATTCTTTTTTTTCAGATGGGAGCAAAGCACGAGAAACCATAGCAATATCGACTTTTTCTTCGGCTGTGTCTGCTAGCCCTTCAGAGGAGCTTTTGGTTTTGATTTTAATTTTTACTTGAGGATTTTGTATTTTAAAACGTTCGGCTATCTGACCAACAAGTGGTTTAAGAGTACTAGATCCATTAATAGTTAACTTTCCCCGTAAATTGGAGTCTGCTGCATCTGTTGCTGATGGAGCTAAACTACATCCCCACAAGCTGGCATAAACACTAATGCTAATTGCTAACCAACTTATGCGCTTTTGATAATCCATAAATATGTATTGCAACTAAAAAACAAATCGATCCTACTGTAAAATTACTTGGCATCTAAAGGAATAGTAACAGTAAAGGTCGTACCTACTTCTACTTCGCTTTCGATGGTAATTTTTCCTTGATGTAGTTCGACACACTTATGTACGATTGCTAATCCCAGTCCAGTCCCAGAAATATTACCTACATTGATAGCTCGATGAAAAGGAGTAAAGATATTTTTGAGATCTTCGGCAGGAATGCCAATACCCTCATCGCGAACTCGGAAACAGATGCAATCTCGTTTACAGTTTAAATCAAAATAAACTTTACTCCCAATCGGTGAATATTTAACGGCATTAGTCAGTAAATTATTTAAAATTTGCCTTAATAATTTGGGGTCGAGTTTAGCACGGAAAGATTTTTGCTCGCTAGAATTATCTAAGCCATGAACGGCCAATAAAATTTGATATTCTGTTTTGCTTTGTTGCAATTCTTCTACTAGATCGCGACAAAATTCTATTACATCGATGTCTACAGGGTGAAAATCGATTTTGTGAGCTTCTACTTTACTAATCATTAAGACATCTTCTAATAGTGCCGTCATATGCCTGATTGAAGATTTAATCCGCTCAAAGTGCTTGAGCTTTTTGGTTGCATCTAATTTGTCTCCATAGTGCTGTAACAATTCCGTAGAAGATCCAATTACGGCCAAGGGAGTACGAAATTCATGAGAAGTCATAGAAATAAAGCTAGATTTGAGAGTTCTAAGTTCTTTTTCTTTCTCTAGGATTTGAGCATGGGTAATGGCAATGCCGACTTGATCTGCTAGCTGCTGAACTAGTTTTCGATCGAATTCTTTCCATATTCGTGGAGCAGAACATTGATGAGCAATAATAAATCCCCACAAATTTTGCTCTTGCCAAATAGCTGCTACTAGTTTGGCTTTAATTGACCATTTTCGAGCAAAATCATACATACAAGGTAATTGTTCGGCATAAGCTGTTTCCGTAGACTCGATAGCTACTACTTTATTCTGTTCATACTGCTTTTGGCATTTTAAAGGAAAAACTTCTTCTGTGCAGTGAAGGTCGAGCATCGAAGACCATTCAGGCAACATTTCTTCTTGGAGGACATAACCACTGCCGTCATCTTCAAGACGATAAATTACAATTCGGTCTGCCAGTAAAATTTTCTGGACTTCTGTAACAGTAGTTTGGAGAATATCTTGAAAATCTAAAGATTGGCGAATTTTTAAGGCAATTTCCGCAAATAATTGAAACTTTAAGTGTTGAAGTTTGAGAGTCTGTTGTGCTTGTTCTCGCTCGGTAATTTCTTGTTGTAAAAGTTGATTTTGTCGATCGAGTTGGATTTTTTGTTCTTTTTCTTGCTTGAGAAGTTGAGCTTGTGCTAGAGCAATTCCTACTTTAGCAGCAACTGCTTCTAATAAATCAATTTCGCCTTTTGTCCATTCACGATAGCGATCGCATTGATTGAGTATAATAATTCCGTTGGTTTTTTCTTGATAAGAAGTACGCACCCCCAGCATAGACTTGATTTTTAGTTCCCGACACAGAGGTTTCATCTCCTCCAGCAATGGTTCTTTTTCTACATTAGCAAAAGCGATGGCTCGGTCTTGTTTGAGTAATTCTTGTATGTAGAGATTTTCCTCTAGGTAAGATAAAAAGTTTTTAGAAGAAGGATTATCTCGATCGACATACTCGGCAATAAGCGGAATTTTGGGAAGGGATTTCGTTCGATAAAGATAGATGTGGCAGTAACTAATATTAAAATTCAACCCAATCTGATTGGCTGCCGAGTACATAATAGTCTGTATATCTAGACTTTGGCGAATTTTTTGGGTAATGTATTCTAAAAAAGTTATTCTCCGAACTTGTTTTTCCAGAGTTGCTTCTATCTGATTGCGTTGTTGAAATGTATCTGCCAAAGTATCTGCCAGGAAACCGATTTCATTGGCTGACATGGGTTGGGTTAAAACAAAATCATTCGACTTTTTGCTCTCGCCAATAGCTTGATGAAGTATTTGTAGGGGGCGGAAAATTTTTCTGTCTAGTAAAATTGCTAGAATGGCTAAAATGAGGATAATTCCTACCAAAAATGTAGCGGTTGAGGCAAATAGAGTTCGTCTAACTTTTTGTTGCATTTTATGCAGGTCTAAAATAACAACGATTAGACCCCGACGTCCAGACACGCCAAAAATGGTGCTACTAAAGGGCAAAATATTGACTAAAACCGATCGACCTTCAATGGTTGTTTTATAGCTAGTTTCTATACCCGTGTTAACTGCTTGCTCCATCCACTGGCTAAATTCGGGTCGATAAGGACGACCGATAACGAACTCTGAACTATTAGCTATGGTTAAACCATCGGGATTGACAATGGCAACTTCGATTACGTCGGTTAAGGTAGCGTAATTTTGAACTGTTCTTCGTAAAATACTGGTTTGCTCGAATTCAATTAAGCTTTCTGTCCCAAACTCAATTCCTTGAGTAATAGACTGCGCTTTTTGTTGTACTTTGTCTTCTAAGTCTGTTCTAATGAAATGATAATTGATCCATAAAGTGGTGAAACCTACAATCGCTAGGGAAATTCCTAAAGGAGTCAATAATTGTCTAGATAAAATAGAGCCAGTTTTTTTAGGCGATTTACTCATTACTTCCAGTTTTTCAGGGCATCATTTAAAGGTCTGGCATCAAAGACCACATCTTTTCTAATCATTCTGCTATGTCTGGGGTCTTGTTCTAATAACTCAATAATTTTTTGCTTAGAGCTTTTTAGTTGTCCCGCAAACATTTTTTGATTCATGGCTCGATCGCCCGGTTTGAGTCCACTATAATCTCGAGCAAAAGATTCCGTAGTTTGATTTAATTCGTCAGCAATTACGGTAAAGACTCGCTCTGGGTTACGCTCTAACTCATCAACAGCATCAAACCAAGCCATAATAAACTGAGATAATTCTGCTTGGTGAGAATCGACAAAACTTTTCCGCGTAGCCAGCCCATCAATGACCAAACTATCTACATATTTAGTTGTAAAAATGATATTGCCGTTAATTTCTCGGGCAGTTTCACTCAAAGAAGGTTCCCATAATACCGCTGCATCTAACTCTTTGTCTTTGATTTTGTGTATAGAGGTGGAATTGAGAACATCGGTAATTTCTATGTTTTCTGGTTTCAAATTATAGGCATTGAGAGCTTCCAGTAAAATAAGATGACTAACCGTGCCAAGTTTCGTGCCTACTTTTTTACCCTTTAGCTGTTGGATAGACTTAATATTAGGCTGAGAGACTATGCCATCAGACCCATAAGAAACATCTGCTACTAGAATAAAAGCTGGTGTATCGTTGCCAGGGTCTACTTGCATTACTTCCCAAAGAGGAACAAAACTAGCATCCAAAGCTTCTCTAAGAGTAGCGCGAATATTATCTTGCTGATTGCTAAAATGGACTAGTTGAACTTGAAGCCCACGTTGCTCGAATAAACCTTGTTTTTGAGCATATAGAGCGAGCGCATATCCAGGCCAATTATTCATCCCGACTTTTAGAGTAGCTAATCGATCGCTTTGACCTAAACCACATCCTTTGAGCAAAATAGTCAGTAAGAAAACCAGCATAAATAAAATTGAAGGCAAAAACTTTTTGTGATTAAATCGGGAAAAGCAATCTAGCATCTAAATAAATTTTCTAACTAATTAAAAAACAAAATGGTTTGAGTCAGCCTGTTGCTAATTAGCATGCCCAGATCGTTAGCTGGACTATTAATAACTATGTTAAAAATGATTGCAGCGATCGTATTTTAAACGCGAACATTTATCAGTCATCGGTTAAACATTTAATTATTATCCTTTTATCGTCATGAATAAGTCCCAAAAATTAGTCAATCCTGTTGACTATCCTTCAATTCAATCTTTATCCGCAGTTTGGCAGATAGCAGCCAAGAATTTTGGCGATACTGTCGCTCTAGATTCGCCTCACTCTGAGCCGAAAGTTTCTCTCACTTATAAGGAGTTATATCGACAAATTCAACAATTTGCTTCAGGACTACAAGCATTAGGGGTAAAATCGGCTAGTAAAGTGGCATTCTTTGCCGATAATAGTCCTCGTTGGTTTATTGCCGATGGGGGAATTATGACTGCTGGTGCAGCTAATGCAGTTCGTTCTTCTAAAGCAGAAAGACAAGAATTACTCTATATTTTTGAAGATAGTGATAGCAGTAGTTTAGTAATTGAAGACCTCAAAACTTTAGCCAAACTACGTCCTGAATTAGACGATCTATCTTTAGATGCGATCGTTTTACTATCTGATGAAACCCCACCTGAGGATATACCTCACCAAGTTGTTAACTTTGAAAAATTAATGGCTGCGGGAAAAGATCGTCAGCTACAACCAGTAGAACAAGATAAAGAAACTTTAGCTACCCTCATTTACACTTCGGGAACGACGGGTAAACCCAAAGGGGTAATGTTATCTCACGGTAACTTATTACATCAAGTAATTAACTTTAAAGCTGTTCTCAATGCTAACCTTGGCGATCGCGTACTGAGTATTCTTCCTAGTTGGCACGTCTACGAACGGACTGTGGAATATTTTTTCCTTTCCCGAGGTTGCACAATGTATTATACTAACATACGCTCATTTAAACAAGATTTACAAAAATATAAACCTCACTATATGGTGGGTGTTCCTCGTTTGTGGGAATCTCTTTATGAAGGAGTACAAAAACAATTTCGAGAACAATCTGCGAGTAAACAAAAACTAATTAACTTTTTCTTCAATCTTTCGGAAAATTATATTACTGCGAAAAGAATTGCGGATGGATTGAGTTTAGAACATCTCGATGCTTCAGCGACAGAAAGAATTAAAGCTAGACTTCAAGCTAGTTTACTTGCTCCCCTACATAGCTTAGGTAGCAAAATAGTCTACCAGAAAGTAAGGGATGCTGTCGGAGGAAATGTAAAATTGTTTGTAAGCGGAGGTGGTTCTCTGGCTAAACATCTGGATAATTTTTATGAGATAGTCGATATTCCCGTTCTAGTTGGCTACGGATTAACCGAAACGTCTCCAGTTACTAATGTTCGTCGTTTCGATCGAAACCTGAGAGGCTCGGCAGGACCAACACTGGCAGAAACAGAAATCAAAATAGTCGATCCCCAAACTCGTAAGAGTCTACCCCAAGGAGAAACAGGACTTGTTTTCATTCGAGGACCACAAGTAATGCAAGGCTACTATAAAAAACCAGAAGCCACCGCTAAAGCGATCGACTCAGAAGGCTGGTTTGACAGTGGCGATCTCGGTTGGGTAACAGCAGAAAACGATTTAGTACTTACAGGGAGGGCAAAAGATACCATTGTTTTAACTAATGGCGAAAATATCGAACCCCAACCCATAGAAGATGCTTGTGTCCGCAGTAAATACATAGACCAAATTATGTTAGTAGGACAAGACCAGAAGGCACTCGGTGCGCTAATCGTGCCTAATTTAGAAGCTCTCCAACAATGGGTTACTAGCCAAAAACTAGACCTCAATTTACCCAGTCCTGATGCTAGCGAAAACGAAATAGCCAATAGTGACTTAAACGATCGAGCAATTCAAGACTTATTTCGTCAAGAATTAAACCGCGAAGTCAAAAATCGTCCGGGCTATCGTCCAGACGATCGCATCGGTACTTTCCAGCTAATTTTAGAACCTTTCAGCATGGATAATGGCATGATGACTCAAAGCTTTAAAATCAAGCGTCCGGTCATCAGAAAACACTATCAACAGTTAATTGAAACTATGTTTGCCGAAAAATAATCGAAAATTTACCTTGCTAAATCTATTTTTAAGGTTAAAACAGAAAAGTTAAATGATAGGGAAATACTCACCCTAGTTAAATTTCCCCTTGTATCTTGAATCTGTATTAACTAAATTCAAACAATAACCAGGAGCAAACTTTTATGGATTATGCAACTTCCAGCTTACTTCTAAAACGTCCAGTTACAGTTAAAGCTATTGTGACTACTCGTTGGAAAGAGGAAGTTCAGCAGCAATTACAAAGTCAAGTTAATCAAATTGACCAACAAACGCAGCAATTGGAAATGCAGGGTAAAAGAACTCTCGAAGAAATCAAAAAAAAAGCTACTCAGCCTCCTAGTCCTCAAATAACCAAGCAAATCGAAAACATTCAAGGGCAAGTCAATCAAAAGAAAGGGGAATTACTCAATAAAAAAAATCAGTTGCTGCAACAATTACAACAAGTACAGTTATTAGAGTTAGATCAAGAAGTGGTTCAAGCCCAAATGGAAAGCTTCTTTCGCCTAGAAAAAGGAGACAATTTAGTGAAAAAACTGAATGTAGAAGTCGTAATTCGTGATGGCGTAGTCGAAGAAATTCGTGGCGAACTCTGAAACAGTTATCAGTTATCGGGCTTTGGGCAGAGGTTTTGTCATCGACCAAACTAGCTATTTAGCAATATACAACAACTGACTGATAACTGAATTTAATTTTGATTTAATTTTTTAATTGACACAAGGAGGTAGTCTGAGAAAAAAAGCAAAATTGTAAGTAACTTCAGTGAATAATCCCCAGACTCGCGTTATCTGTCTAGGAGAAATATTGTTTGATTGTCTTGCCGATCGAGTAGGATGTTCTTTAGAAGAAGTACAGTCTTGGACTCCCTATCCAGGAGGTGCACCTGCCAATGTTGCTTGTGCTTTAGTCAAGTTAGGTACTCCTTCTGCTTTTATTGGCTGTGTCGGTCAAGATGAACCGGGTAATAAATTGGTAGAACTCCTAGACTCTATAGGTGTGAATACTGTTGGGGTGCAACGGCATCCCCTTGCCCCCACAAGACAAGTATACGTCCTTCGCTCACCAGAAGGCGATCGCTCTTTTGCTGGTTTTGGCGATCGCCTTCCGAATGAATTTGCTGATGCCTATCTATCAGCAGAAAATTTGCCAACTAAACTGTTTTTAGAAGCAGAATTTTTGGTGATAGGTACTTTAGAACTAGCTTATTTACAGACGAGAACTGCCGTTTTTCGAGCCTTAGAGTTAGCAGAAGAATATGAGATTAAAGTAATACTCGATGTAAATTGGCGACCCATGTTTTGGCACAATGAACGAGAAGCTTTACCGTTAATCGAAAAATTATGGTCAAAAATTGATTTTCTCAAACTTGCCGAAGAAGAAGCTCAATGGCTCTTTAATACTACCGATGCAGGGGCGATCGCCTATCGTCTCGATTCTGTGGAAGGAGTATTAGTCAGTGGAGGAGATGCAGCAGTTAGCTATTGCCTCAGTGACAACGAAGGTAAAGTTACCCCTTTTTCTGTCTCGGTACGAGATACTACTGGTGCAGGAGATGCTTTTTTAGCGGGTTTTATCCATCAACTCTGCCAAAAGAAAATTAGTAGCCTAAGCGATGCTAAAGTTGCCCGAGAAATAGTCACCTATGCCTGTGCCGTAGGCGGATTAACCACTACCAAGCCAGGGGCGATCGCTGCTCAACCAACTTCAGCAGAAGTAGAAGCCTTTCTCTCTAGTCACCGATAACTGTTAAGCGATCGTATTTTTAGATCAGAAAGGGAGCCGACGACTTGCCGTGTTTCGTCTCGGCTCCCTTAACTGGTTCGCTCCTCACACGCTTGAAATGATATGCGGATTTGTGCAAAATGTCAATATTTTGAATTATAGTATGTAAACATTTGTTGCGCTAGATTTTAGGTGATTTCCAAGAAAGAATATACCACCTTTAAAAAGGTAAAACTAATGCTGCGTAACTGGAGCCATCTATGAAAGGTGGTATATTCTTTCCGGGAAAAGGCCTTAGTACATAAGTAGCAAAGAACTTATGTACTAGTAATTGCTAATTTCTCTGTTGTCTTTCTCGACGAATTCTTTTGGTAGCTGCCACATGTTCTGCTAGGGTTTTACTAAAAACATGAGTACCATCGTAACGAGCGACAAAAAATAAATAGTCCGTACTTTCAGGATTAAGAGTAGCTTTGAGGCTAGCAAGTCCTGGGCTGGCGATGGGGGTTGGAGGCAAACCAGTATTAACATAAGTATTGTGAGGGGCAGGAGTACCTACTTGTTTATAAGTAAGAGGGCGATCGGCAGTTTGTTTAATTCCTAAGGCATATTCTACAGTAGGGTCGGATTCTAATCTCATTCCTCGTTGGAGTCTAGAAGTAAAGACTCCCGCAATTAAACGACGTTCTTCTCCTACTACAGATTCTTTCTCGACAATACTAGCAAGAGTTACCCATTCCATTAGACTTAATTGAGTTTGTGCTTGTTGATAGACAGGAAGAGCATCTTGTTGAAATTGAGTTAACATCACCTCAATAATGGCTTGAGGATTGTTAATGCGATCGCTAGTAATTTTATAAGTATCTGGATAGAGAAATCCTTCTAAGTGAGGTAAATTTGCTGGCAACCACGGATACTTATCATAGTCAATTTTACTGGCTGCTGCGACAAAATCATCGGCACTAAAATAGCCAATAGATTCAAAATAGTTGGCCATTTCGCGAATTGACCAACCCTCGGGGATAGTAAAGGTAGTTTGCATCAACTCTCCCCGCCAAATTTTATCAGCGATCGTCGCTAAAGAGTCTTGAGGAGAAATAAGATACGTTCCTGCCTTAAAACCTCCTTGAGGGTCTTGTTTTTGTCTCCACCAAACCCACAATTTCCAAGCATCTGTCGAACTAATTAAACCAGCTTTTGCTAATTCTCTGCCAATTTGTTGACCTGGGGTTCCTGAAGAAACCGTAAACTGAGTTGGTTTAGCACTAATATTAGTTCCTTTTGCGCCTAAAACTGGAGCATTAACTCGCTGCCACCAAAACCAACTTTGCCAAATACCTAATCCAAGAATTAAAACAAGTAAACTACGAAAAATGGGAAATTTAGCTTTTTTTGATGCAGAATTCATAAAAAACTTAATAGTGAACTTCTGAAATCCTGAACTCCGAACTCCGTACGCGAAGCGACTACCGAAAGTCACTCCGAACTCCGAACTCCGAACTCCGAACTCTTGATACCCCACCTATTCTAGTTCTTCAAATAATAATTCTTCGAGAATTGGTTGAAACCTTTCTTCATCTGGAGAAACCAACTCTAATTCTCCATCCCAATTTTGCCTGGCAAAAAATAGTAAAGGAGTCATTGGTGTATAAATAGAATATTTTTGCTGAGAGTGATAAAAGCTAGCCAAAAACTGTAACTCTTCTGCCTCTAACTGACTATCCTCTTCATCTAAATTAAGAGTTAGAATATTGTCTTCTTCTATAGGAGGTAATTCTCCCGTAGCAGTCAAAGTGTAGGCAGTATGCTGAAGATAAAGATTTTGTTCGGCTAAAACTGCCTTGGCATCGGCAAAAACCATTTCTATTTCTGCGTGGTCTTCCAAGATAATTGCTTCCAATGCTCCGTCTTCATCTTCATTTTCATCTTCCCAACTAATGATGATTATAGGTATATCGACAGGCATTAAGAGTAGATAAACTACACCGTCATATTCAAGAGAATGCTCTATGTAACAATCAAGAGACTTCCCTTGTTCGTCGGTTAAAACTACTGTCTCTGCTTCATATTGCTCATTTTCTGGATCGAATTGAGATGAAGACATATCCTAGGAAGAAGTATTGCTTGCAAAAGATGATCGGGATAAGCACTAAACAAGCAAGCGAAAAGCTCATTTTGTTTAGCAATAAACTTCAGAATATCATGACACGCGATCTTCCCAACTGAGAATTTGTACTAAATAAGCTTTAAACCAAAAGATATGATATTTATTCTTCTGTTGACTTTAACTCCTGATTCCATTCTGACCATTGGTATAGATATTTAACAATGGCAGCATCGGTAAGATTGTATTGTAAGGGAGTAATGGTAATGTAGCGGTCGCGAATCGCCTGAACATCCGTCAAAATGTGCGGAGGTAGGTTGGGGTCGTCAGGCTGTTGGATATCTTCAATAATTTCTCCTATCAACCAATAGTAACTTTTCCCTCGGGGATCGAAACGTTTTTGAAAATTCTCGATGTAGCGACGTAATCCTTGACGAGTAACTAGTACTCCTGCTATTTCGGACTCTGAGACAGGGGGAATATTAACACTGAGTAGCATTGGTTGAGGTGGTTTTTTAGTAGTTATCTTTCCGATCAGCTTGAGGGCAAAATTAGCTGCGGTTTCAAACTCATGAGAGGTAAAACTAGCCAAACTAAAAGCAATACTATTTATTCCTTCTAATACTCCTTCCATAGCTGCGGAAACTGTCCCAGAGTATAAAATATCTGTACCCAAATTAGGGCCATGATTAATACCAGATAATACTAGATCGGGACGAGTTTTCATTACTGCACTAAGGGCAAATTTAACGCAATCAGCAGGAGTTCCCGAACAAGACCAAGCAACTACAGTAGGATGAAAAATATCTTCTACTTGTTCTGCTCTAATTGGCTGGTGTAAAGTAAGTCCGTGTCCTGTAGCAGAACGTTCGCGGTTGGGACAAACTACAGTTACTTCATGACCAATTTGTGCCAGAGTATTAGCTAGAGTACGAACTCCGAGAGCGAAAATACCATCATCGTTACTAATTAGTAATTTTAATTTTTTTTCTGGGAGCATTACTGTTTTATTTATCAGCTTCAAAAGATATCTTATACTTATAATTGCCAGGGTTTGACTTATTCAATCCCAACCTAATAGCTGCCGTACGGGCAAATAACCGTTTGCGGGTAACTAAGAACTAATAACTAATAACTAAATAACTGTGTCTAATTCCCTAGAAACCCAACTCCAAGAACTACAACAAGAAGCAGGAAACGCGATCGCTGCTACTAATACTTTAGAAGAATTAGAACAACTAAGAATTAATTATTTAGGGAAAAAGGGTAAGCTGTCCCAAATTTTACGGGGGATGGGTAAATTAAGCCCAGAAGAAAGACCCCGTGTCGGTTCTTTAGCTAATGAAGTTAAAGAAGAACTACAGAGTAATTTAGAAGATCGAAAACAAGCTTTACAAGCAGCAGCAATTGAAGCCCAACTGAAAGCGGAAACTCTAGACGTAACTATGCCTGGGGTAAGTCGTCCTCTCGGTCACGTTCATCCCCTCAATGGCACGATCGATCGAATTTTAGAGGTTTTTGTGGGTTTAGGTTACACTGTGGCTACCGGTCCCCATATGGAGACAGACTATTACAACTTTGAAGCCCTCAATACACCACCAGACCACCCTGCCAGAGATATGCAGGATACTTTTTATCTTCCTGGCGGGAATTTGTTACGTACTCATACATCATCGGTACAAATTCGTCACATGGAAAACCGCGAACCCCCCGTTCGTATTGTTGCCCCCGGTAGATGCTATCGTCGCGATACAGTAGATGCTACCCACTCGGCAACTTTCCATCAAATTGAAATTTTAGCAGTAGATAAGGGATTAAAATTTACTGACCTTAAAGGTACAATCAAAGAATTTTTACGGCGTATTTTTGGAGAAGATATTACCGTCCAATTCCGTGCTAGTTATTTCCCTTTTACCGAACCTTCAGCCGAAGTAGATGTACAGTGGAAAGGTAAATGGTTGGAAGTAATGGGTTGTGGCATGGTCGATCCGAATGTACTTAAAGCAGTAGGTTATGACCCAGAAGTTTATACTGGTTTTGCTGCTGGCTTGGGCGTAGAAAGATTTGCCATGGTACTGCACCAAATTGATGATATTCGTCGTCTTTATAATAGCGATTTGCGCTTTTTACGTCAGTTTTAACAAAATTTAGTAACCTCTTGTTAAATATCTGTTAGCTATTCGCTTTAACTAGTCGGCTAAATCAATAAAGCGAAAGCTAGCAGCTTTTATTTAGCATTAATAATAGAAATCAAAAATATTGAAAGTAAAGCGATGGTGGCGCAAGTTAAAGCAGAAAAGCAAAGGGTTAATTACACTCCAGAAGAGTATTTGGAATTGGAAGAAAAATCTGAGTTCAGAAATGAATATATTCAGGGAGAAATTAAACCAGTGACTGGGGGAACACCTAATCATAATGAAATTGCAGGTAATTTTTATACTTTTCTCAAATTGGCTTTACGAGGAAAAAGTTATAAAGTTTTTATGAGCGATCTAAGGTTATGGATTCCCCAATACAATGTTTATACTTATCCCGATATTATGGTGATTAAAGGACAGCCTGTTTTACAAAATAATCGCAATGATACGGTGATAAATCCTTTATTAATTATTGAAGTATTATCGAAAAGTACTAAGAATTACGACCAGGGAGATAAATTTGATTACTATCGCTCTATTCCTGAATTTACGGAATATATTTTGGTCGATCAATATCGTTACTATGTTAAACAGTTTGCTAAAGCTGATGATGGTAGATGGTGGTTAAGCGAGTATCAAGATGAGGATGATAGTTTGAGTTTTGCTAGTTTAGATGATGAGATTAAATTAAGTGATATTTATAGAGAAATTGAGTTTAGTTAAAGATAATAATAAACTTAATTTTGCTTGCTTTAATGGGCGATCGCCAACATTGTCTTTTTTGCTGCTCCTAAGCTCTAAAATAAAAAATCGCTGCGGTTGTTGGTTGATTTGCTAGAAGTGGAAGGATGTAACTAGATAGCGATCGCACAATAGCTATTAGGGACTATACACGGTACAATTAATTGTACATATATGAGAGCTATCCATGGAAATTGTCAGTGCTAGTAAGGCTAGGGCTAATTTATTTAGATTAGTAGAGGATGTCAATAAAGATCATCTCCCACGAATGATTACCAGTAAAAAAGGGGATGCCGTTTTATTGTCCAAAGACGATTGGGAAAGTTTACAAGAAACACTTTATTTGCAGTCTATACCTGGTTTGGTCGAATCAATTAGAGAAGCCGAACAAGCTGATGATTGGGTATCAGAGGAAGATTTTTTGAAAACCTTAAATGGAATGGAAGATTGAATTTAGTCGCACTGCTATTAAGGATGCTAAAAAGTTAAGATCGGCTAATTTGGAAACCAATACCAGAGAATTGCTTGAAGTTCTCAAGTCTAACCCCTATCAGCCTCCTTATGAAAAACTGTCTGGCAATCTAAAAGGCTACTATTCACGGCGAATCAACATTAAACATCGTCTGGTTTATTCAGTCAATGATGAAACCAAAACGATTAGAGTTGTTTCTGTTTGGTCTCACTATGAGTAAACAATCGAAAATCTCTGTGGAAGCGTCGGCAAAGAAATTCAAAGCACTACTTCAAAAGGAATAGACAAGATAGCTAACTGAGTGGTATCGATTAAATGGTTGGTTTTTTTCTCAACAGTAACTTCAGTATTTCTCGTTCTATTATCTAAATCGGTAATTAAATCTTCGATAACTTCCCAGGGTTGACTTAATGTCATGGCACCGCGAGATATTTGATTTTGTTGGGCTAGTTGTTCTAGCTTGTGTAAAGAACGCTTTAAGGGATTAGTGCTACAGACTATTAGTATTTCTGTGCTTCCTAAAGGTTCTCCAGTGTGTAGTTCAAATTCGGCAGTATTATAGTCGGGAATTTTTAAGGTTGTTTGGGGGGAAATCGAAATTTGTGAGGCTAAATCTGTCCAATGATTGGGGAAAATAACTGTTATTTCTCCTTCGGCATCGATCGCGAGGATATTAATATAAATAGGACGGTCTTCTTGATTGGTAACCGCAAATTGGAGGGGAGTACCGAGAGAAATTTGCTCGGTTTTTGCTGAAGATGCACTGCGATAGGTAGGGACGTAGTTAAGATTACTTCTAGTGGTTACGACTTCTGCCCATAATTGTCGAGCATTATAAGGATTAGTGAGAGTAGCACTAACTTTCAAACGAGAAGAGTGAGGATTGAGGGTTAGTCTAATTAATTTAATCGCTAATAAAGACTGTAATTTATGTTGTAAGCGTTCGACAGCAGATATAATGCTTTCGTTGCTGGTAGCAAAAGAACCAGGAAGAAAAACTAAGTCAGAATAAAATAGTCCCCAACTATTAATAGGTGGTGTTGTCGAAGTTGTAGAGGGGATTTCTGTAGTAAAACGACCAAAAATATAATCTACTTCTCCTTGGTGTAGGGGTAATATTTCGATGCGGTTTAAAGGAGCAAAGGCTGGTTGTATTTCTGTTAAGCGGTGTATTTCCGAGTCATTTATACCGATTTTCAGGTTTAAATCGGCGGGAATACTGCGAATTTTCTCTTGTAGTAAGCTACCTCTAGATAAGCTTTTCTCGGTTAGTACTAATTTACCATAACCGATTAAGCCATCACGATTATCTAATTCTACTGTGGCTAATTGGTTTTCTTGGGGATCGATTACGGAAAGAGTCGAACGTAACTGAACGTCTGTAACGCAGCCTTGAAGGGGTATCCAACCGCTAAAATCGAGGTCGTATTGATTAATTCCTATGAGTAGAGCTAATTTACGGGAAGTATTTTGAGCTAAAACTTTACTGTAACTACTGCTGAGGCTAACTATATTTCCTTGACTCCAACCTAAACTAGCTAAAGTTGAACCTGCTAATTGTAAAAAATGACGGCGTTTAATTCTACTCATCAAAAGTCTTGCATAAGCCTTATCTACATAAATTATGTGTATTCGATCGCTCTAAGATTTTTTTGAGTTCATCAGAAGGATTCGGAATAGAATAAATTTCCCATAGTGCATCTGACCACATTTGTCGTTGGGCAAAATAATCGGCTTTTTTGAAAGCGATTTCTTCTTTATTTGCACCCTCGGATTTAAGCCGATCTTCAATCTCTGCTAAGTCTGCTGCAATTTTTTGATGTTTATGGCGATCGACTATTTGTATTTTTTGAATTTCTGTTTCGTAGGGATTAAAAACTACTAATGTATAAGTTGTCCCTGGTTGTAAGGGTTTACCATGATAGAAAAGATGGTTTTGTGTCGCTTCTACTTCTTGTTGCCAATAAATGCGATTTCCCTCTTTTAGACTAACTGCTTCGAGTTTTCCTGATTCCCAAGCAAACAGGGGATTTTGGTGCCAAATTTCTTCAACACTTTTTGTTTGGGAGTTTACGCTCCTTAGTTGATTGGGTGAACTGGAGCACACATTATCACCCCGTGAACCTCCAGCTACTCTTTTTCTCTTGATTCGTTGCCAAATTCCGTTCCAAGATAAAGCAAGATAGTTACTAGAGTTTTCTTCTACAGAAGAAGAATTGTGAATATTTTGGGTATTAGCTGCGTTTACAGGTAGTGTTGTTCCCAATAAAACCAATGATACCCCTATTGTTCCTAGTGTGAATCTATCACTTTTTGTTAGCTTACTCATATTTCACTTCCTTTTGAGATGCTAATGTAATTCCATAATAAGACGGAAGGGAAGATTAGAGGAACGAGCAATTTCAGAGATAAGTATAGCTGTAAACTGATAAAAACATAGATAATATTAGCAGCAAGTAAAATTTGAATCCATTTTTGTCGTTGGCTAGGGCGAATATTTAAAACGATTGCTTGAGAGATTATGGCAGCGATCAGCATAGCTAAAATATCTGGTATGGGTATTACTATGTGTCGATTCAAAAAATGATGCACCATATAAGCATGAATTTCTCCTCCTGTCAGATAACGCTTGGATTTTGGGTGAGTAAACTGTAATGCTAGAGGCACGGGAAAGTTATCATCGGCTTCTTCATAACCTCCTGCTGCAATAATTGCTATTTGCTGTTGTAAATTATTGAGAGGTTGACAGGGAGAATCAGTAATATTGTTTTCTAATAAACACCAAGCAGGAAGAGGGGTATATATTTCTTCTGGAGGAATAGAGAAATCTACAATAGGATGAAACCAAATTTGCCCGAAGTTTTCAGCAAAAGAAGAAAGAGGGTGAAGGCGCAATCTTTTTAGGAAAGCTATGGTTCGATCTTGGTTATTATTTGTAACAAGGTATTGAGTGGTACTTGCTTGTTGTTGAGAACTGACTAAAGTTAATAAATAAGCAAAAGGACAACTCTCTTGACAGAAAACCTCGCTTCGCTCTAGTTCAGAGTTAGTAGTTAGTAGTTCGGAGTTAGAATTGTTTGAAAGAGGCTTGGTAGCTAATTCCCGACTTTTTAGGTCATCATTCGTGCTTAAAAGCTCTAAATAGCCAGGATAAAAGTAAATATCTCCCTGTAAGCTTGTCTGAGGATTAGCTATTTCGGGGATTATGGTTTTGTTTTCTTCAATAGAAGCTGCAAAAATAAACTGCGTATTTTGTTGTTCTGCTGACTGTATTACTTGCTTGAGTGTATTATCTTCTTGAGGTTTAGGTTCCCACAATTTATAGTCAATACCTATGACTTTGGGAGTATTATTTATTTGATGTAAATTATGAATTAATTGTGCCAGATATGTTCGATCGAGGTCTTCTCTAGTACGCCAGGGTAAATTAGCTTTAGTGAAAGATTCTTCATCAATTTGCACAAGCAGAGTAGGGGGTTGTTTGCTTCGATCGATTTGTCTGGTTGCTTGACTGTATATAAGTTGAGTAAAAAGCCGAGCTTCTAATAATAAATCTTGTATGGGGGAAAGTAAACTTAAAAATAATAGCAGTAATAAAGATTTAGCAATTCGTTTATCTGGTAGCCATCTTTTTAATCTTTCTCCTCTACTGGAAAAACGAAACAGCTTAGTATTGGGATGACGATAGAGAGAAGGAAGTAAATAAGCACTGGGATATTTTTGCTGAATATTTTCTTGTTCAAAAAAACTAGCAGACTCTCTAATAGCTTCATGAACATCTTTATATTCGGATAAGTTGGCAATAAATTTTTCTAGTAATTGAAAAGCTACTTTATTATTGACACGTTCTCGCATAACAATAACCTGACTCAACCCTAACTCAATCAAAGATTCTCCAATATCAATACCACTACAAGAGTTAAAAAATGCTAATTGCAATCCGTTTTTAGCTGCTTGAGCGAGAGACTTTTCAATATCTTCAATTTTTAGAGAAAGATTAGGAGCTAAATGAAATTCACCTCCAAAATCCGATTCATTACTATGACCGATAAAAAATAGAATATCCCAACCATCAACCGAGGTAATTTTATCAAATATTTGTTGTTTGAGATCGGCATTATTTTGAGTTAGTTTATCATCGATAAAATCACTTTCTGCTAACTGAGATAGGGATTCTATTGCTTTGACATCTTGCGAAAAATCTAAAAGAGGATCGTATCCTATAATTGTCAATATACGCGGTTTGCGGAAGCGAGAGATACTATTTAGCTGTGAAGGGTTATTAATAGTAGTTCTGGCAATACGAACTTTATTTCTAGCACCGAGATCGGAACCAATATCCCAAGTTTCCCAAGGTAAGCGAGTTAAGTCGTTAGGAGAACAAGCAATTAGTAAATCGATATCATTTTGGGGATTATGATTAATAATACTGACAATTTTTCGTCTAATTTTTACCAATTCTGGACTTAACAACCAACGCTGAAATTCGTCTATTAATTGATAATGGGCATCTCTTAATAAACGATGATAATCTTCAGTTGATTGAGTAATTATTATAGTTTCGGCTTTTACTCGTAAACTTTTATAGTGATTAAAATAAGCGTTACGCCATTTTTGATATAAGTCAATTAAAGATTGAGGATATTCTACTTGAGCAGATAATGTACTATTGCCCGACCAACATAATTCAAAATCACAGATATAGTCAATTTTTTTAATTATTAGTTTAAGTTGATTCATCTCGCATAAATAATTAAAAACTAAATTCAAATAATCTAGATATTTCTGGACTTCCGTCAGGAGGAATAATAGTTACTAATAGTTTCTCTTCTGCGGTAGCTTCTAATTTAGTACAGAGATAAGCAACCCCCAAATCTGAAGTTAATTCTTGCTCTTGTAAAATACTGTGGCGATCGCTTATTCTTAATTTAACTCCATAAGGAGGAATATTATTGGGATTACCACCTAAAATTAAGAGTAAACTCCAGGTTTTTTCAGTTTCAGAGATTAACCAGGTTACAGCATATAATCTCAGAGGAGTTTCCAAAGCAAACTCTTGATAAGCTCGACCAGCGTTACTAGGTATATTAATATTCGTAACATTGCTAATTTGAGTCAAAATATTATCCAACCTAGCAGCGGGATTATCTGTACTAATATCTCTAAAACTAGAAGACATGGCAGGGGCAGGAAGCATTTGCCAGGTTAATTCCTGTTCGATCTCGTTTATTTGAGTTTGAATCCATTCTCGCAGATTTATTGCTTGTTGGGTTAAGAGATTAAATAAATCTTTTAAGTGTAAATTAAAGTGAGGATTATTGTTGTTGAGAGATTGGTATACCCAATTACAAAGATCGGGATTAGTAACAGTAGCAACTGCTTGTTCCCAAGTTAGTTTTTTCCATAAAGGTTGAGTTTTAACTTCTGGTAAAATCTGTTGCAATTTTGTTCGATCTTCAACTAAAATATTGTCTCGATCGCTGTTTAGAGCGGGTAAGCTAATCCCTTGGGGTTCTAAACACTGTAAATTGACTAATAACTTTTCTATTCTTGATTCAAACAAGCTAGTAGGAACAGCATAATTCCAATCAATATCTAAAGGATAATTAGGTTTGTTAGCAATCAAGCGGTCGCGATCGATAAATTTTTTAATAAAACTGAGTTCTAATTCTTCGTCTATTTCGACTATTACATAAAAATGAGCGGTAAATTCGGGAAGATCTACTACATATCTAGGTATAGTAATTTCTGGCTCGCTATCACTAATAATCGGAATCAAACAAACTTTAAAATCTCCTACTTGTAAATCACAAATAACATCAATAATATTAGCTAATTCTGGTTTGAATATCGAACTATCGGCTAGAGCGATCGCTAAATTTGGCTCTCTTACCTGAAGCCAAGATTCAAAAGAAAATAAAGCTAATGCTTGAAGATATAAATTAAACTGCCGAGAATAATTAGATGAATTTTCGCTAATAGTTAAAGCTCGGTCTAACCACTGTGGTTGTAACTCGACTATGGCAGACGAATTAATAAAATCTGTTAATAAATTATTCAAGCCAGTATTCATAATTATGTTCCTCTTTGTTGTAGACATTGGCAAACTGTACGAGCAAATAAACTATTTCTAGTTTTGTTTTTACTATCAAAAATTTCTATTTCTGCCTCTTGAATAATTTCTTGCATTTCTGGCTCGATAAAATCTTGTATTTTAGTGTCTAGAATAGCTAATTTTTCTGGAGCGGTTAATAACTGAGTTAATTGTTCTTTAAGAGATTTCTTTAAAATAGCGATCGCATTTCTGGAAACATCTTCTCTCAATTCCTTTAATTTGAGTAAACGAGATACTTGTGATTGTCCCGATAACTCCATCTCCTTGGCTATTTCGCCCATAGAATATCCTTGGCAGTAAAATAAATTAAGTCCTAAAATCAAATTATTAGCTTTTTCTATTTTGGGTTTTTTCTTCTTGAGAAAATAATCAATTTTAGTCTCAATTATTTGGCAAGTTACTGTTTTCAAACTTTCTTCAATCTGTTTATAAATAGCTATTTCTAATTGCTTATCTAGATTGGGGGTAGGTTGCTCTGTAATTGCGAACGAGCGAGATATAGTATTATTTCTGAGGATATCGGCAATATCTTTTAACTTGTTTAATACTTCTTGAGATTCTAATCGTCTGGAAGTATCGAGAATTTCAGCGATTCGTTGCAATTGATCGTTGGTGGGAGATGGATAGGGCTTAGTTGATTTTCCTCTACCTTCTTGTTGTCTTTGCCTATTTATTTCTTTCCGTCTGGCTAAAATTTCAGTGCGATAAACTCGATGAAATGCTGCTAGTAAATTTTCATACTCTTGAATTTCATATTCTGAATATCCTTGTTGTTTTAGTTTACGTTCTAATTTACCTGGAGTCGTTTTAACTAAAATCAACCAATCAGTAAGTTCGACGATACCATAAAACTTTAGAACTATTTTATATTTTTTATTACCTTTGACTTTGATACTCGTCCAAGTAGACAAGCTAGCATCTTTACTAAGATCGTAAGTATAGATTATTTCGTTAATTAAAGAATCGTCTGATTTCGATCGAGTAGTAGGATTGGGAGGGATTAGTTCTAAAAGTACGGGAAATAAATCATTTCTACTTATGCCATAAGTTTTTTGATATTTTTGCTCTGTATTCAAACAAAATTGATAGATACAATTAGAAACAAAACATCTCAAGCAGAGTCTCGCCTTAACCTGCTCCTTTGTTTCTTCATCGCAATGCCATCTAAACAATTGTTGGTGAATTTCCTTATGTTCGATCTTATCTGTTTGAATTTGTCGATCGAAATATTCCAGAAAAAATTCCTTAGCTGCTAAAACCTCCTGGGATTGGCATTGACAAAAACTATTAACGCCTCGTAATATCCAGTAATTTTCCTGATTTACCATCGATCCCCTAATTTATCCATCCTCACATCTATTTTTTAAACCTTCCGACCTTTGAATTCTAACCGTGGAGTAACGGTAACCTCTGTTCTTTTTTATTGACAGAACTGCCTAAACTATTTTCATAGCAATTATAGGATCGGTCAAATGGCGTTTTTGCTCAAAAATAAATTCACTATAATCGCCTAAAGTGTCAAGGTTAAGTAAATTGAGGAGGAGTTCGACTATCACCCAGAAACTGATTTTTAAGATTGAATGTTGCCATTGACTGTTCATGAGCTAACCTCCTCTTCTTTCTATGCCAGAATCGATTGAGAATTAGGTTTTCACAAAAGGTAGTAAGAGCATGAATATACCTTTGATAATTACCAAGTTAGAAATTAATCGAGAACAACCAGAGAAAAAAAATCGTGGCAGTTGCAGATTTTTTCTATTACTCAAATAATTATTAGCTGTATTTATAACTACATATGTATTGCTTTTAGAACTACGCATAATAGGCTGACTAAATTAACGAGAACTCAATTACATATATCTTTCAATTGAGTTAGCCTATGCAAAAATTATGTAGAAAAAAGATCGATCTTATTGGATTATTTAGCGTTTATCTTAGCCCCCCGACCCCCAATTCTGGGCTGCCATGTACACACATCTCCCGAGCAACCCCAAAATACTGAATCTAGCCCCCCTAGCCCCCCAAATTTGGGGGGAACAAGATCTCAAAGTCCCCCAGAATTGGGGGATTTAGGGGGCAAAAATCTCAGAAACGAAACACAAAAGACTTATGTGTACACGGTAGCAATTCTGGGGGAGAAAGATAATTTAAAGTCCCCCAATTTACCCCCAAGATTGGCGAGCGACCCTGCGAAGGTTTCCTCCGCTAAGGAACGCGCGAGAAGGGTCAAGGGGGCAGGGGATTTAGGGGGCTATACTCATATCAATATCAAACCTGACAAACAAGAAACAAAAAATTTATGTGTATAGGGTAACCAATTTTGAAGGGAAAGCACTAATCAATCGGGACTTAGGTGAGAATTCTACTGACAACCTCTATAATTATCCCAAGTTCTTTGCTCGCCTACTCGATCGGGATTATAGGCTACTAACTCTACTATGCCGTTTTCATGGAAAATCCAACCTTGGGCGGGAGGTTTAAGGGTTTTCTTGGGTTTTACGTCTATTGTTTCTCTCTTTGTTTCTATTTCTTCTCCAGATGTCATGACAGGTGAAACTAATTCTACCTCAGTAGCATCTTCTACTAAAGTATATTCGGGATTTTGGGGTAAGCCACCTTTACCTATATCGACAAACTCACTATTAGCTGTTTGTGTGCAAACATTTTGAGCGATTAAGTCAGAGGCATTGACTACTTCTTGAGTTAAGTCTAATAAACCACTGGTGGGGTTAACATCTGGTTGTGTTATATTTACCGTTCCCGATAAACCAAATTCGGAACTAGCATCGATATCATTAGTATTATTGGGAGGAGTCGAGCGTCTTTCTTCTAAGCCAAAAATACTTTCAGCAGTGATATTAATATTTCCTCCCATTCCTTGTTCTGCACTAGCGATAATATCGTTATTTTGATTGGGGAAAGCAACGATAAATTCAGCATTTATAGTAACATTACCACCATTAGCATTGCTAGTTGCTTGAGCAGAAATGGTGCTATTGTCACGCAAAGTTAAATCATCAGCAATTTGCAACATGATATTGCCACCTTCACCAAATGCAGTTTCGGCTTCTAGAGTTCCTTGATTTATTTTGATAGAGTTAACCTCGACTTTTATATTGCCTCCATTGCCTCTGGCACTGCCACTGACGTTTACTTGAGCTTGATTAGTGACAAAGAGAGAATTGGTGGTAATGTCAACGCTGCCTGCGTCGCCTTCTGCATCGCCAAAACTTCTGGCAAAGATGCTACTGGGATTTCCATCACTGCCTATTCCATCTACAAAAAGACTATCACTAACATTAATAATTACATTGCCACCATTACCATCAGCAGAGGTAGCAGCTGATATCTGTGCCCCATCGCGGATAAATAATCGTCCGGTGTTAATCCTTAACGTCCCTGCATCTCCAGCACCTTTTGTTGTGGTAGTCAAGGTACTGATATTACCATCTTCATCCATTCCAAGCAAGTCTACCGATTCTAAGGCATTTACGTTTAAATTTCCTGCCTTCCCTGCCAGTCCAAAGGTACTGGTTGATACTCTTGCACCATCACTGATGGTCAACCGACCAGTATTAATGGTCAAATTTCCTCTAATTGCTGGCTCTGTTCCAGAGACGACGTTCAACAGACGACCAGTTTCAGTAACTATACTGCTAAACAACTTATTCTCTTCAGAAGCTTCTGAGGTTCCAATTACTTCTACAGACTCCGAGGCGTTGATGGTCAAGTCTCCCCCTCGACCTTCAGCGAAAACGGCAAGGGTGGAGGTTGATATCGTTCCACCCTCTCGGACACTCAAACTTCTGGTTGTAATGGTCAAGTCGCCCCCATCTGCAGCACCAAAAGTCGGAGCAAACAAGCCACTCGGACTTTCACATCTAGTTCCAATAACTTCTACAAACTCTGAGGCGTTCACGGTTATAGATCCACCCTGACCTGTACTAGGTGTACCAAGTGTACCAGCTGACACCTGTCCGCCATTGCGAATGCTCAACTGCCTAGTATCGATTTTCAGATTGCCCCCATCTCCAGCACCCCGAGTTTCAACAGCCACCGCTGCTCCATCCTGAACAAGCAGTTGCCCAGTTGTAATTGTCAATTCACCCCCATCTCCAGCGTTGGAATCAGTAGAACTTGTCTCAGCGAATAAGCCACTACGAAACCTACCATCAGTAGAGGTTCCACTGACTTCTACAGACTCAGAAGCGCGAACCGTTAAATTCCCTGCATTTCCTATGCCGACAGTATCAGCCGTTAATTGTCCGCCATCTCTGATTACCAACCGCTCAGTTTCGACAGTCAAATTCCCGGCATCTCCTTCGCCAAGAGTAGGTGTTGAAATCACTCCCAGCTCTTCCCCATTGATAATACTCAATTGTCTAGTTTTTATAGTTATATTCCCCCCGCTCCCTGTGGCCTGCTCTGAGACCTCAGCACTAATGGTCGCGTTGTCTAAAACAATTTCGTCAGTCGCTTGGATTAGAATATCACCTCCATCCCTGTTGCCCAATGTATCGGCAATAATCTCTGATAAATTCCCCATCACCAATCGAGCCCCTTGGATTTGAACTTCGCCACCACCTTGCCCACTAGCATCAACAGTTACTCCTTGAGATAGCTGAATATTGCGAAAGTTGTGGACATCTTCATAACCTAACCGCCAACCTTTATCTACAGCAGTCAAACTAACTTGCTCATTATCATCTACACTCCCTAGTTCAACCCTTCCCCCTGGCGCAGAGATAATCCCCCCATTTGCTATATTGACATTACCGCCAATCAGAGTAATGGTTTCTCCTGTAGCTACTTGTAAACCATTACCGTTATGAGCAACAGAGCGATTAACAATATCTCCAGGATTATCTCGAAACCTCAATCCAATAGGAATATTAATAGTCAATAATGGTGGTGCGTCAGGATTTACCGCACTAAACTCAAAGCCATTCCCAAACACCACACTATCTGCGGTAGTGGCAAAGAAAGAACCATTGACATCTAATCTGGCATTTTCCCCAAACAGAATCCCATTAGGATTAATTAGATACAAATTAGCATTACCTAAAACCCCTAATACTCCTTGAATATCGGAAATATTATTCCCCGTTACTCGACTGAAGATATTAGCAATGCCATCAGGGTTAGTAAAGTAAGCTTCTCTTAATGCATCTACATTAAATTCTTGGAAACTATGGAAGAGATTAGCATCCCGAATAGCACCACCATTAATAGTATCTCGGTTACCATTAGTTTCTACGATCGAATTTTCTGTGCCTAAACTAGAGTCGGGAGTAATTTGAGCAACAGCAGTACTGGGTGCTAGAGAGAAGAAGACTAGAGAAGATAATATTAGTTTCACGATAGTCTAATCTTACGTGAGTGCAATTTGAATTATGTCGATCGATTAATTAGCGTATTTGCCCAACCATACCAAAGATCGATCGTGATCGATCGTCTTGAAAGTAACTTGTTAGAAAAAATTACTTAGTTTTTATCTCTGTTATTGGCATAAATAAGTAGGTAGGTAAATTTATTTGTATATTTTTAGTCATAGCTATAGTTGTCTTTTCCCCTCTGCTCCCCTGCACCTCTGCTCCCCTGCTCATTTTTGGAGTACACGAGTTTACTTTGCTTGGGTACTTATTTCAAATGTTCGCTAATTTTTGCATAGGCTAACTAAATTGAAAGATATATGGGGGTGTATTAAAACCTGCAAAGAGATTAAGAGCCTATGATTATTGTAATGAAGCCTGGCACTCCCAGAGAAGAACTCGACAGAGTAAGTCAAGAATTAAAAATTTTCAAGTTGACAACCGAAGAAATAGTCGGTAAATACAAAGTAGTAATTGCTCTAATTGGTGATACTACTAGTGTTACTACTCAACAGGTTGAAAGTATCAGTCCATTTATCGAAAAGGTTTCTCGTATAGAAAAACCGTTTAAACGTACTAGTCGTGAATTTCGTCATGGAGAAGCCAGTGAGGTTATTGTCGATACTCCTAATGGTCTTGTAAGTTTTGGCGAACATTGTCCTATTGTGGCTGTAGCTGGCCCGTGTTCAGTGGAAAATGAAGAGATGATTTTAGAGACAGCCAGAAGTATAAAAGCTTCGGGGGCAAAGTTTCTTAGAGGTGGTGCTTATAAACCTCGTACTTCTCCCTATGCTTTCCAAGGACATGGTGAAAGTGCTTTGGAATTACTAGCACTCGCTCGTCAAGAGACAGGTTTGGGTATTATCACAGAAGTTATGGATACTGCCGATTTAGATAAAGTAGTAGAAGTAGCAGATGTGGTACAAATTGGTGCGAGGAATATGCACAATTTCTCTTTACTCAAAAAAGTGGGTGCTCAGCCCAAGCCAGTGTTGTTAAAGCGGGGAATGTCAGCCACTATTGAGGAATGGTTACTCGCAGCCGAGTATATTTTGGCAGCAGGTAACCCCAATGTTATTCTCTGTGAACGGGGTGTTCGTTCTTTCGATCGCCAATATACTCGCAATATTCTGGATATCTCTGCCATACCAGTATTACGTAGTTTGACTCACCTACCGATTATGGTCGATCCCAGTCATGGAACAGGTAAAGCAGAATTAGTACCGGCAATGGCAAAAGCAGCCATAGTAGCAGGAGCAGATGCTCTAATGATTGAGGTACATCCTAATCCAGCCAAAGCACTTTCTGATGGACCCCAATCCCTAACTCCTCAAGGTTATGCCGAATTAATGCAAGAAATCGATCTTGTCAGCCAAGTTATCGATCGTTGTCCCGAACGATATACTTTTTGTGATATTAACAAAATTCAGTACTTACAAAACTCCGTCAGCATCGTTTAAGTCCCATCTTTTCTCCACTCAATCTTCACTTTTTCCGATGCATCCGTCAAAAATGCTAATGGAATATATCCATTAGCGAAATTTCTAAAACACATATATGGCAAGTATCGCCACACTTTTATGGTAACCTATGAACATCACATCTTTAAAAGACAATAAGATTTACCATGTCCAATTATCAACTATTAAGCCCTCAAATCAGACGGTAATTGTCGGTCGAGAAAATTTAACAGTCGAACAAGTTGTGCGGGTAGCGCGCTATGGTACTCAAGCGTGTATTAGCGATGAACAGCAGGTATTACAAAGAGTCGAATCATCCTCTAATTACATAGCGGAAGCAGTAGCAAATGGTCAGCCTATTTATGGTGTTACTAGTGGCTTTGGCGGTATGGCCAATGTGGTTATTTCCCCCGAATCGGCTGCCATACTACAAAACAATCTCATTCGCTATCACAAAACAGGAACGGGAAACAAGTTACCCCTAGCGGATGTGCGCGCTGCGATGCTCCTGAGGATGAACTCTCATGTGCAGGGTGCATCTGGTATTCGGCTAGAGTTGATTCGACGCATGGAAACTTTCCTCAATGCTAATGTTACTCCCCACGTGTACGAGTTTGGCTCTATTGGTGCTAGCGGAGATTTAGTTCCTTTGTCCTATATTACTGGGGCATTGGTCGGTTTAGATCGCTGCTATACCGTTGACTTTAATGGGGAAGAGTTAGATGCACCCACAGCCCTCGATCGACTTGGTTTGCCACCGATACAACTCCAGCCTAAAGAAGGGTTGGCAATGATGAATGGCACTTCAGTGATGACGGGAATTGCAGCTAATTGTGTCTGGGATGCTCGTATTCTTTTATCTTTAGCTATGGGTGCCCATGCCCTGATGATTCAAGGTTTAAATGGAACCAATCAATCTTTCCATGAGTTTATTCATCGCTGTAAACCCCATCCAGGACAAAAATGGGCAGCATCTCAAATGCTTGAGTTGTTAACTGGTTCCGCTTTAATTCGCAATGAATTAGATGGCTCTCATGACTATCGGGGAGACCAACCGATTCAAGACCGTTATTCTCTGCGCTGTTTACCTCAGTATCTAGGACCAATAGTTGATGGCATAGAACAGATAGCCAAACAAATCGAGACGGAAATTAACTCGGTTACTGACAATCCTTTAATCGATGTTGACAATCAAGCCAGTTACCACGGTGGAAATTTTCTCGGTCAATATATAGGGACAGGCATGGATAGCCTACGCTACTATCTAGGTCTACTAACCAAGCATTTAGATGTGCAAATTGCCATGTTGGTAGCACCAGAATTTAACCACGGACTGCCAGCGTCCCTAGTAGGCAATCCCCAGCGTTCGGTGAATATGGGACTTAAGGGTTTGCAAATAACTGCCAACTCTCTCATGCCACTATTAAGTTTTTATGGTAATTCTCTAGCAGACCGCTTTCCCACCCATGCAGAACAATTCAATCAAAATATCAACTCTCAAGGATTTGGTTCGGCTAATTTAACCCGTAGTTCTTTAGAAATTGGTCGGCAATATTTAGCGATCGCTCTGATGTTTGGAGTACAAGCTGTAGATTTGCGGAATTATTTAATTAAAGGGCATTACGATGCCTATCAATCCTTGTCTCCAGCTACTCAGCAATTGTACTTGGCTGTTCTTAAGGTGATTGGTAAATCGCCAACAGCAGATAAGCCCTATGTCTGGAATGATGACGAGCAATTTTTAGATGAACATATAGCTAGAATTACTGCTGATATAGCTGCTGGAGGAGAAATTGTCCAAGCAGTCAGCGAACTTTTGTCTAACTAGCTCTTACGAACAACACAAGATTAAGCAAAAGCAAACTAGATAAAGAGTATTTTTCATCATGAATATTGCAAAGCATATAGAACGGGGAGCTACACTGTTCCCTCACAAAACTGCCTTGATTTTTGAGAATCGGTCTTACACCTATGAGCAATTAAATTACGTAGTTAATCGCTTGACCAATGGCTTGCACAAAAAAGGTGTTAGTAAAGGCGATCGCGTTGCCCTCTTTCTGCCCAATATCCCTGAATTTGTGATTTCCTATCTAGCCATTCTAAAGCTAGGAGCGATCGCGGTTTCTCTCAACGCCATGCTCAAAAGTAGCGAGGTGAGGTATATCCTTAACGATTGTGCTGCTCAAGTCATTATTACTACAGAAACGCTGTCAGAAAATGTCGAAGTAGCAGACTTACCCTATTTAGAACATATGTTCTTTGCCGAAGTTAAAACCAGCAAGGGTATTAGTCTGTATCACTTAATAATTAATGCTTTTCCTGAAGCTAAAGCCGTCAAAATCGAGCCTAAGACTCCCGCAGCGATTATCTATACTTCGGGAACTACTGGTTTTCCTAAAGGAGCCACCCTTTCCCACGGCAATATTATCTCTAATATGTATGCTCAAAACCGTTGTTGTGGAATGACGGCTGACGATCGACTACTACTTTACCTACCTCTATTTCATTGTTTCGGTCAAAATGCCATTCTCAACTCTGGATTTAATGTCTGCGCCACCATTGTGCTGCAACGCAGATTTAATTTAGAAGGAGTTTTAGAGGTAATCTCTAGAGAAAAAATAACCATGTTCTTTGGTGTACCAACAGTGTACATCAAACTACTAAACGATAACTTATCTGCATCAGATTGGAGTTCGGTACGCTTTTGCTTCTCTGCTGCTTCTACCATGCCAGTAGAAATTGCCCGCCGATGGGAGCAACAAAGAGGACTGAGAGTATATGAAGGGTACGGTATGACCGAAACTGCTCCTTGCGCTTGTTACAACCATTCTTTAAAGTACAAGTTTGGTTCTATTGGTACTCCTATCGAAAACGTAGAAATGAAGATTGTCGATGATGATGGCAGAGAAGTACCGACGGGAGAATTAGGAGAAATTGCGGTACGGGGGCCTAACGTTATGTTGGGTTACTGGAATCGACCTTTAGATACAGATAAAGCAATCCGCGATGGTTGGTTTTATACTGGCGACCTTGGTAGACGGGATGAAGATGGCTACTTCTACATTGTCGATCGACTCAAAGATATGATTAATGTCTCTGGATTTAAAGTGTATCCCGCAGAGGTAGAAAATGCTATCTATCAACACCCTGCCGTGTTTGAGGTAGCGGTTTATGGAGTTCCCAACTCGGTTAAAGGAGAAATCGTTAAAGCGGATATCGTTCTCAAACCAGGTTATACCACCAGCGCAGCAGATATTGATGCTTTCTGTTTGGAAATAATCGCCACTTACAAACGACCCCAAGAAATCGAGTTTGTCGATTCCCTTCCCAAAAATGGTAGCGGAAAAATACTCAAGCGAGTATTAAGACAAAAACAATTATCTCTGTCAACTTTCTAACTAATTTATCAACTACTCAATCCTATCAATTATGAGTACTCAATTTCAGACGAACTCTTCAGTTATTAGCGAAAAATCGCCAGGTTCCTCGATTTTTTCTCCTTCTAAATCTTCTGGCGCGACACTGCCTAATTTTTCTCACCCAGGTTCCATTACCGTAGCAGAGTTTATAGTCAAAATTTTAGTATATTTGGGAGTAAACAGTGCCTTTGGTGTCTCTGGTGGTGGTATCGGTCCTTTATGGGCAAATTTGTCCCAAAGTCCCCTGCAAGTAGTTCATTTTCGTCATGAAACTGGTGCAGCCTTTGCTGCGATCGAATCCTACTTTGCTAGCGATCGTCCGACTGTAGTTTTTACCACTACTGGCCCTGGTATTACCAATGCTTTAACGGGATTGTTGGCTGCTAGAGGAGAAGGGGCAAAGGTAATTTTACTCTCGGCTTCTACTTCGGTAGCCAGTCGGGGAAGATGGGCTTGTCAGGAAACCAGTCCCTATACCATGCCCCAAGAAGGGATTTTTACTTCTAGCTCGCTATTTCATTTCGCTACTGTTTTAGAAAGTGGAGAACAACTACCAGAAATTGCGCGGAGGTTGTCTCTAGGCTTGACTAAGCCAGGTGGTTTTGTTGCCCATATCAGCATTCCTACTGCGGTTCAAACCAGTCCTGCTTTGGTATCTCTACCACCTTTAAACTTTTCTCGTACCATAGCAACTGTCAGTCAAAAAGCGATCGATCGATGCACGGAGTGGTTGACTCAAGATTCCTTTGCTATCTGGCTGGGTTTTGGGGCTCGTCATGCTGCCCTACCCATCCGCCAACTAGCAGAAAGAACGGGGGCAGCCGTAATGTGTTCTCCCCGTGCTAAGGGAATTTTTCCCGAAACTCATCCTCAGTTTATCGGGGTTACTGGGTTTGCAGGACATAGCTCTGTCTTGGAATATATGGAACAGCACACCCCCCAAAGGATACTGGTGCTAGGAACCCGCCTGGGCGAGCCTACTTCTTTCTGGAATCCGGCGATGATTCCACCCCGAGGCTTTATTCACGTAGACCTCGACCCAGAAGTGCCGGGAGTTGCTTATCCCAGTGTCGAAACCCATGCCATTCAGTCTGAAATCGGTGATTTTGTGACAACCTTGCTGCAAAATTTAGCCAAAGATTTGGTTAAGGGTGCTAGTACTCCCTTTCCTCGACCCCAGCTGGCGGTAGCCCCCTCCTCCACTGACTCTGTCAGACCAGCAGTGCTGATGGAAGCGATTCAGCAGCAAATCGTCCGAGACAGTGATGCGCTTATTATGGCTGATGCTGGTAACTCTTTTGCTTGGGCAACTCACTTACTACAATTTGAGCGATCGAATCGCTATCGAATTAGTACTGGGATAGGTGCAATGGGTCACGCTGCTACAGGAGTAGTAGGTGCTGCTTTGGGTAGCAACCGTAAAGCTGTAGCGATCGTCGGGGATGGTTCTATGTTAATGAACTGTGAAATAAGTACCGCCGTTAAACTCCGAGTTCCCACAGTTTGGCTCGTACTCAATGATGCTAGCTACAATATGTGCGCTCAAGGGGCAGCAATGCAAGGTTTCTCTGGGGTAGATACAGAGATTCCCCAAGCAGACTTCGTTCAAATTGCCAGAGGGATGGGAGCTAACGGAATTTGCGTTCGTCGAGAGTCCGAACTAGCAGAGGCAATAGAACAAGCTATGGCTTCACCTCTACCTTTTGTCGTGGATATCAGGATCGATCCTAATCAAAAAGCACCCATTGGCGGTCGAATTAACAGCTTAAAAGCTCAAGGAGCCAAAATATAAGTTTTTTTCCTAAGTTTTCGTAAATTATAACTATTTTTAGGAGATTTGTCATGAATTTTAAACCAGTAGGTATCCGTGCGATCGCGGTTAGTTTTCCTAGCATCATTCGCACCAACGATTATTATCGCCAACATCACCCAGAATTAGTAGCCAAGGCAGAAGAAAAAACTCTAGCGCGGACTTTTTCTCTAGTTAAATCTGATTCTGAGGACAAAGCCTTGGACATCTGGACGGAAGAAATGATGCCCTATATGTCCGATCCCTTTCGCGGTACTGTCGAACGTCGGGTGTTGACTCCAGAAGATTCAATTCTAGACCTCGAATATCGCACTGCCTGCGATGCTCTAGCTGCTGCTAAGCTTTCTGCCGAGGAAGTAGATTTGATGCTAGTTACTTCTCTATTTCCCGACCATCTTTTACCTGGGGATGCAGCTTTTCTGGCTGGCAAATTAGGTCTTAAAGGTGCAGCCTGGAATGTAGAGTCTACCTGCACCAGTGGTTTAGTTTCTTTGCAGACTGCCTGTTCTTTAGTACGCACCGGAGAGTATCGCAACGTACTGATCGTAGTAGCAACTAATTATTCTCGCATTACCGATCCTTATGATAGCCTCGCATTCTTATCTGGGGATGGTATTGGGGCATTTGTAATAGGAACTCTAGAAGAAAGCCAAGGAATTCTCGGTACCAAAGTTATTAATACCGCCGAAACCTGTGGTGCATTCTATCAAGAATTTACCGAAAAAGCTCCCTATCATACTTATCTGAGGACTCGTAAAAATACAGGCAAAATGTTTGTCGATACCACAGTGAAGTTTCTACGCAATTGCTGTGAAGGTGCAGCAGCAGAAGCAGGAGTAAGTTTCGATGATATTGACTTTTTCGTGTTCAATACCCCTACTGCATGGTATGCAAAAGTTTGTACCCGCGCTCTCGGCGTAGATCCAAAACGCACCATCAATCTTAACCCTATTTATGGCAACATCGGGCCTGCTTTCCCCTTTGCCAATCTCTATCACGCAGCACAGTGGGGCAAAATTCAAGAAAACGATTTAGTTCTTGTATATACCATGGGCTCTTCCTCTAACGGCGCAGCTACCGTAATGCGTTGGGGTCAAGTTGCTCTAGGTCCTGCTCCTTCCCCAGCATTGAGTTTGAGCAAAGAACCCCAGGAAAAAATTTTGGTGCATAGTTAGACCTTAAATCAATAGAAAACATTAACTGGAAAAAAATTATGACGTCTATTTTACCCTCATCTACCCAAGTTTTAGTTGTTGGTGGCGGACCTGCTGGAGCTACTACGGCTATTCTCTTAGCTCGTGAAGGTTTTGATGTTACTCTAGTAGAAAAGAGCAAAGGCTCTAATACTAAGATTGGCGAATCTCTTTTGCCCAGCGCTCTAGAAATTTTTGACTTACTGGGAATTCGCGAGAAAGTAGAAGCTCATGGTTTCTTGCGCAAAACTGGAGCTTATTTTGATTGGGGCCCTCAAGAGTGGTCTTTCAAATTTGAAGATATAGCTGTTAATGACAATAGCACCTACACTTTTCAGGTTCGCCGTCCCGAGTTTGATAACCTGCTAATGAGCCATGGAAAAACCCAGGGAGTAAAAGTTTTCCAAGGAGTTCAAATTAAAGAAATCTCTTTTGCAGGGGAGAGACCTGTCAAAGCAAGTTGGTCTAGAGGTCGTGGTTCCGAGCAACAATCGGGGGAAATCACTTTTGACTACCTGGTGGATGCGTCTGGTGGTTATGGTCTGATGGCTAATCATTATTTACACAACCGACAGTATCACGAAGAGTTTGAAAACTTAGCTATTTGGGGATATTACAAGAACGCCAAAATTAAACCAATTCAGCCCGATAATGCTACTATAACTGCTTCCACTAAAGATGGCTCGGGTTGGTTTTGGGGAATTCCAGTAGATGATGACCTCCTGAGTGTCGGTTTGGTCATCAACAACGAGCTCTATAAAGCTAGAAGGTCTAAAGCCAGCATGAAAGAGGTTTTCCTTCAAGCGATCGCTGATTGCCCAGCAATTGCAGAAGTAGTAGAGCCCGCGGAATTAGTTTCTAAAATCGAAATCGGTCAAGATTTCTCCTATTGGGCTGAGAACTTCTCCGGTCCTGGTTACTTCCTGGTAGGAGATGCAGCTTGTTTCCTAGACCCTTTACTCTCTACTGGCGTACACATGAGCTTTTTCACTGGCATGATGACTGCGGCCAGTATCAGTAGTATTTTCCGCAACGAGATAACAGAGGAACGAGCCCTATCGTTTTACGATCGGGTCTGCCGTTTCCACTATCTGAGCTTAATGGTGTTTGTGTCTTCCTTCTACCATAAAATGCATAAACCCGACTCCTCAGCTCAACCGTCGGAGTTTATTGCCCAGATGGCGGATTTCCAGAAAGTCGATCCTCAGATGCGCGAGATGGTTGCTCAGCACATGAGTTCTCTTCTATCTCTCGGAGAAGAAGGTATTCGCTTGGCTATCGAGCAAGAGAAAAAGGGTTTGCCAGCCAGCGCTCTCCGAGAACACCATGAAAAAGTTTTTGCCCAGATTTGGAACGGACTGTTTTCTTATTTACCCGAAGTTAATGGCTTAGGTTTGTGCAAGAAACCCCAACTGGGAATATTCCCTGTCGCTCAAATGAGTGAAACTGTACCTGCAACAGTATAGAAATACTTGAATTTTTGTTTTTCGATCGCGCTTGTGGCGATCGAGCAACAAGGAAAAAAAATTAAAGCAACCTTCAACATCTTAAGGAGATAGTGCAAGTGAAATTCTGGAAAAAATTATCCCTCGTAGCTTTTATTAGTATCGCCGTATTCCTAATACAGGGAATAGTCAACACACCATCTGCCCGAGCTGACCTGTACAAATTTAGTTTCAACAACAATCGAGTCAACGGTTATTTTGTTTTTGATGACTCGATCCCAGGAAAGGTATTTGTGCGTCCAGATTTGTTTAACAATGCTTTTAATGAGTATGATGCTTCAGTTGTAGAGTACAACATCAATATTGAAGACGAGATTGTGGAAAAGGGCTCTAAAAATCCTGATACAACTATCGACGATCACGATCGAGCCAGAACTATTGTTAATAGGGTACGCCCTGAGTTTGTTCCCATTTTCTATAAAGCAGATCCTAATATTACCCTCGATGGTTCTAATGAAGATGAGTTTGTCTTATTCATACCAAAAAACGAGCGTCAGTCGGAATTATCATTAACAATTCGCTTCAGGTATCCTCCAGAGATATTTTCTGATTCTCTAGCTCAACCAAAAATAGTTCCCAGTAAGGCTTTAATGTCAGTTCACCCATATTGGAACTTTCCTAAATCTATGGGTCCAGTAGAGTTTGAACAAGAGGTTAATACCAGTATTGAGAAGATCGATGAACCTCTAGCACCGGTGGCATTGTTAAGTGAGAACAATTGATTTGTAGAAAAATAACTGAAAAAGCAGAAATTAGGCCGACAAAAATGGACAAATTAAGAATTTCTACCCAAGGAAACCAGCTTTATCACAAATCAACTACAGAAGTTCAATGGCGGGTGCGCGGGCTCAGGGGCGCAACTACTGCCAGCGAAAATTCAGTAGCAGCAATTGCTGAAGCTGTAGAGGATTTACTCGATATTCTAGAAACTGAAAATCAGTTAAACCCAGCGGAAATAGTAAGTGTAACCTTTTCAATAACCAGGGACTTAGATGCTTTGTTTCCTGCTTCAATAGCCCGTTGCCGTCCTGGTTGGAATCGCGTTCCCCTGCTAGACTTACAACATATGCAGGTGTCCGATAGCCTGGAACGCTGCATTCGGGTCCTTATCCACCTTAACACTCCAATGTCTCAACAGAACTTGCGCCATATCTATCTGCGTGGTGCTGCTCATTTACGTCTTGATTTAGCGGTCTTAAGTTAGTCAAAAAAAGTGGAGAAATAGTTATATGAAACTACCCGATGGTCCGAAAACGCCTCACTTCTGGCAACAGATCCAATGGAATACTAACCCGATAAATCCTATTGAATGCGTGGTTAAAGTAATTCGCCAGGCAGCTCAATATATCTCTCCTACTACCGCCTTAGCAGATATTGCCAGTATCAAAACTCCCATAGTCAAAGCGATGCTGGAATATCATCCTGGTCCGGTAATGGGTTTGCATCCTATGTTTGGTCCTGGTATTACATCCTTTTTATCGCAAAAAATTGTAGTTTGTCCCGGTCGTGGAGACCGATGTTTTCAATGGTTGCTAGACCTGATTCAAAGTGATGGAGGCAAACTAATTTATGCTACTCCAGAAGAACACGACCGCATGATGGTGGACATTCAAGCAATTCGCAACTTTACCACTCTGAGTATGGGAGCTTTTTTCTCAGAGGAAAACATTAATATCCGTCGTAGTTTAGATTTTGCCAGTCCTCTCTACCGTCATACCATTGCTATAGTCAGTCGCCTCTTTGCTCAGTCTGCCCCTCTGATAGTAGATATCATTTTGGCTACACCAGAGCGCCGACAAGCCATCTCTCGCTTGGCAGATAATTATAGTCGCTTAGCTCAATTAGTCAATAATGGCGATCGAGATGCCCTTCTCCGTGAGTTTCAGATTTCTCAAAGCTTTTTTGCCCAAGAGATTCCCTGTGGTTTCAAAGAGAGTACTCATATGATTAATGCCCTAAGTACTCTTCTTGCTGCTCAAGAGCTGGAACAGAAGCATCAAGTTTCTTCTACAACTAATCTACCAAGAAAATTTACGAGTAAATCTTCTCAGAAAAGCCTAGCACTATCTAGCTGATGCGCTGTTACCTAATTACTTTAAATCAACCCATACAAGAGTATGCCACCACCAAGAATTACCAAAACTAATTGTTCTATCAATCTATCCCGACAGCACTTTAATCTGACCAAAACTAAGATTTTTGCACCAAGCTTTCTGCGAACCAGTTGTCTGTGTGCGATCGCTGCTTGGACTTTATGGCTAACTGCTTTGGGTCCTGCTACCGCAATTGCTAATTTCATCGCTCATTGGCAGGTAGCAGTGACCATGATTTTTGGTTCTATGGTTGCAGGCGGTACGAGCATGGGAGGAGGAGCAGTCGCTTTTCCAGTGCTAACCAAGTGGCTTCAAGTTCCTCCCCACGACGCCAAGGTCTTTTCTTTAGCGATTCAAAGTATAGGTATGGGTGCAGCTTCTCTGACCATTGTGGCTATGAGAACCAAGGTGGAATGGAAGTTTATCCGTTGGGTAGGTCTGGGAAGCATTCCTGGCATCGTCTTAGGCTCAGTCTTTTTGGCTCCCATTCTGCCCCCAGAAGCAATTAAAATTTCTTTCACGATGATGGTCAGCAGCTTTGCCATTCTTTTATTTGCCTTAAATCGAACTCGAAGGGCGCGGAATTTTGCTATCCCCACTTGGAGAAAGAGGGAAAGAGTTTTCTCTCTAGGAGTAGGACTAATAGGGGGAATCATTAGTAGTTTAGTGGGCAGTGGTCTAGATATTTTTTCTTTTTCTGTGATGGTTTTATTATTCGGTTTATGTGAAAAGGTAAGCACCCCTACCTCGGTAATTTTGATGGCTATCAATGCTTGGACTGGCTTTATTCTTCATCAATATTTTATCGGTGACTTTATCGAACCCGTGCGGAATTACTGGCTGGCAGCGGTACCAGTAGTTGTAGTGGGGGCACCAACTGGAGCTATATTATGCAGCCTCTTGAAGCGTCAAACTATTGCGAAAATTCTCATCGGTTTGATCTCGATCGAGTCGATCAGTTCTCTCCTCTTAATTCCTCTCAACTCCACTTTAGTTTCTTTTTCTTTGTGTGTATTTGTTCTATTCTCCTCAATTTATTACTGGATGTATCAAACCAAAGTATATGTCCAAAAGGTTGACTCCCAGTCGACTAATAAAATTCTCAAGAGGATATGAACTAATTATTTTATGCTGACAGTCTTTAGATTAATTAGCTTTAGGATATCTACAATGAATACAACAGCTTACAAACGCTCTCGCCCTCGCTGGATTTCAATCTTGCTATCAATTACAATTGTCGTTTTACTCGGTACGTTTGGAACTAATGTACTGCGTAAATCTCGGCAAAGCGATCGATCGATACCCAGTTTAACTAACTTGACAGTTCCCGTTGAAAGTCAGTCGCTAGCCATTCGTATTGAAGCTAGTGGAACTGTAGAACCGCTCGAAACTGTCAATCTCAGTCCAGAAAACACTGGCAGATTAGTCGCCCTCTATGTCGATCAGGGGGATGAAGTTAAAGCAGGTCAAGTTTTAGCCCAAATGTATTCGGCAGAACTAGAAGCATCTCTATCTCAAGCAAAAGCGCAGTTAGCCGAGGCTGAAGCAGAGTATGCCTTGATTCGCAATGGCAGTCGTCTAGAAGAGATTAGTAGAGCTAGAGCGCAAGTAGCATCTGCCCAGGCGAGGGTCGATCTGAATGCTAAAAAGTTAAAGCGATATCGCTTTCTTACTCGAGAAGGCGCATTAGCCCAAATCGATCTAGATGAAGTAATTAGCGAAGACCAGAGTGCTAGAGCTAGTTTACAAGAAGCACAACAACTTCTACAAGAATTGACTAGTGGTTCTCGCCCCGAAGATATTCAACAGTCAGCAGCCCGTGTCTCAGCAGCCCGCGCCCAAGTACAGTTGATTCAAGCTCAACTAAATTCTACTTTCATTAAGGCTCCTTTTAACGGTATTATCACCCAAAAATATGCCTCGATCGGTGCAATTGTGACTCCTACTACTTCCGCTTCTAGTACAGTCTCGGCAACATCTAGCTCAATTCTAGCTATGGCAAAGGGTGTAGAAGTATTAGTAGAAATACCAGAAGCCAATATCTCTGGGATTAAAATGGGGCAGGAAGTAGAAATAGTAGCCAATTCCTATCCAGACCGCACCTTTACAGGTAAAGTACGCAAAATTGCTCCCGAAGCCATTGTAGAAGATAATGTAACTTACTTTGAGGTACGCGTAGAACTGGTCACTGGACAGTCAGCATTACTCTCTGGCATGAATGTGGATGCAACTTTTAAAGGAGATTTACTTAAAGAAGTACTGATGGTACCAACAGTGGCTATAACCAGTCGCGATAAAAAGATTGGCGTACTAGTAGCAGACGAACAAGGACAAGCCAAATTTCAACCAATTAAGGTTGGGGTTACTCAAGATGGTCATACTCAAGTTTTAGAAGGATTAGAACTAGGAGAAAAAGTATTTGTTGATTTTCCTGAAGGTCAAGCACCTGGGGCTTTTAGCAACTGAGGAATAAGCTATTAGCTATTAGCTATTAGCTTTTAGCTTCTTACAAATAATAGTAATTGAGTAAAAAAAATGGGTGTAAATTTTGTAGAAAACATAAATATGTCGGTGCGAACCCTGAGCGCAAACAAAATGCGTAGTTGTTTGACTATGCTCGGCATAATTATTGGTAATTCTTCGGTAATTGCCATGATTAATGTGGGACAGGGGGCTCAAAATTTCATTAACAAACAGTTTGAATCATTGGGAACCAATGTTTTGTTCGTACTACCAGGAATTCAACAAGGCGGGCCTCAAATAGGTACGGCAGAGGCTAATACTTTAGTACTGGCAGATGCGGAAGCGATCGCGCGGGAAGTACCAGCAGTACTGGCAGTAGCTCCAGAAAAAACCGAACGGCTTCGGATCGGTTGGGCAGACAGAGATACTCAAGTGAACGTTACTGGAACAACACCAATATACACTAGTGTTCGTAATGCATCTGTGGCTAGAGGTCGATTTTTTAATGAATTGGAGGTGCAATCTAACCATCGAGTTGCTGTTTTAGGTAACGAAACTGCTAGTGTACTCTTCGGTAATCGCGACCCTCTAGGAGAAAAAATCCGCATCCGTAACTTAAGTTTCCAAGTAATTGGTGTCATGGCAGAAAAAGGTTCATCTATGGGTACCAACCAGGATGAAATAGTGTTCGTGCCGATTAAAGTAATGGCTGCTCAGCTTACAGGAAAAGGCGGTTCTCTTACCAGTCCAACGGTACAGTCTATTTCGGTTTCGGCTCGTTCTCCAGAAACTATTAGTGCTGCTCAATACCAAATTACTAATCTGCTGCGCTTACGCCACGGCATTAAAAAGGGCGAAAATGATTTTACGGTGCGCTCTCAACAAGATTTACTCAAAACCGCCAACTTGGTCACTGGTATGCTGGTTATTTTTCTGGCAGCAACTTCGGGTATCTCCTTAGTAGTGGGGGGAATAGGCATTATGAATATTATGTTGGTGTCTGTAACCGAACGCACCCATGAGATTGGTTTACGTAAAGCAATTGGGGCTACTGGTACCGATGTGATGGTTCAATTCACTACTGAAGCAATTATCCTCTCTGTGGCTGGAGGAAGCTTGGGAATTGCGATCGCTGTAGCTGGTACTTTAGTGCTAGCAACTTTAACCCCTTTAGAAGCCGTCATAAGTCCAGTAGCTATTATTTTAGCAGTCGGTATGTCTGGAGCTATTGGTTTGGGATTTGGTGTAATTCCTGCCCGTAGTGCTGCTCGTCTCGAACCCATAGTTGCGTTGAGGAGTTAACCATGATAGCCAAGTTTGAGTTACCAATGACTTCTGAAATTATTCGTTTGGAACAAGTGGAAAAGTCCTATGGTCGGGGAGATTTGGAGGTCAACGTTCTCCACAAGATCGATCTGGTTATTCGTCAAAGAGAGTACTGTGCGATTATGGGTGCTTCTGGTTCTGGGAAATCCACGACTATGAATATTCTCGGCTGTCTCGATCGACCCAGTCAAGGACACTACTACTTAGAAAACCAGGCAGTAGAACAACTTAACGATCGAGATTTAGCCTACATCCGCAACCGTAAAATCGGCTTTGTTTTTCAACAGTTTTATTTATTACCTCAATTAACTGCTTTAGAAAATGTCATGCTGCCGATGGTTTATGCAGAAATTCCCCGACGGGAACGCCAAAAGCGAGCCATAGATGCGTTGAGTAGGGTTGGACTAGAACAACGAATGTACTATTGTCCCAATCAACTTTCTGGGGGTCAGCAGCAGCGAGTAGCGATCGCCCGCGCTCTTGTCAATCAACCAATTTTGCTTTTGGCAGATGAGCCAACAGGAGCATTAGATTCTCGCACTAGCCAAGAAGTACTAGAGATTTTCCAGCAACTCAATGATGAGGGCATGACCATTGTGATGGTTACCCATGACTCGGAAATAGCTCGATCGTGTCAGCGAATTATTTGGTTTCAAGACGGTACAATTATCGAGCCTCCCTCTCGTCTAAAACCTCCTGTTAAACGTGAGTTCGGAGTTCGTAGTTCGGAGTTCGTAGTTAGAGAAAAACGTGATGTTAGTTAACGATAAAATTAGCATTCCAGCCTTCTTAAAATTTCTGTTCTTCTTAGTTTTTGACGAGCGACCCCGCGTCGAGCGTAAGCGGAGAGACCCCGCGACGACGCAAGTCGCAAGGGAACGCTCTCCGAGCAAGGGAATGCGCGAGTTAGCTTCGTCGAACTCAGGTTGATTAAGAGTTTCGATCGAGTTGACAACTTCTATAATTATCTCTGGTACGTCGATCGCCTACTCGCTCGGGATTATAAGCCACTAACTCTACTATGCCGTTTTCATGGAAAATCCAACCTTGAGCGGGAGGTTTAAGAGTTTTTTGTGGTTTTACTGCTTCTGTTTCGGTGATTGATTTAATTTCTTCTCCAGATGTAATTATAGGTGCAACTAATTCTACATCAATAGGATCTTCTACTAAAATATATTCGGGATTTTGGGGTAAGCCACCTTTACCGATATCGACAAACTCACTATTGGCTGTTTGCGTACAGACATTTTGTGCGATTAAGTCAGAGGCATTGACTACTTCTTGAGTCAAGTCTAATAAACCACTAGTGGGATTAACATCTGGTTGCGTTATATTTACTGTTCCTGATAAACCAAACTGAGAACTAGCATCGATATCGTTAGTCTGATTGGTCGGAGTCGAACTCCTTTCTTCTATACCAAAGAGTGCTTCAGCAGTAATATCAATCTTGCCACCAGTTCCTCGTTCGGCACTAGCAATGATATCGTTATTTTGGGCGGGGAAAGCCACAATAAATCTAGTATCAATATCTAAATTACCGCCATCGGCATCATTAATCGCTTGGGCTGAAATCAAACTGTTATCTTTTAGGGTTAGATCATCCTCAATGCGCAAAGTAATATTGCCCCCTGTACCAAAAGAAGTAGCAGCCCTAAGTGCTGAATCCCGCTCCAGACTGAAAGAATTAGCCTGAATAAATATATTTCCGCCATTACCTTGTCCAAGACTCCCCACGGAGATAACAGCATGCTCGAATAGAGCTAAGTTTTCGGTGGTAATGTTAATCTTGCCTCCATTTCCTCGTGCTGTTTTCTGAACACTACTAAAAATACCACTAGGAAAGCCTTCTCTATCTTGACCGCTGAGGAAAATTGCCTCTCGAGCATTTATGGTGATATTTCCAGCATTACCTTCCCCAAGGGTAGGGTTGTCGATTTGTGCGCCGTTCAGGACTGAAAGATTGTTGGTATTAATCTTAATTTCCCCTCCATTACCAACCCCTCCCTTCTCTACACCAGTACTGATTACAGTGGCCACCTCTAACTCGGTTCCTCCATCTAATAAGACAGAATCTGCGGCATTAATAGTGATACTTCCTGCATTGCCCCTGCCTCTAGTAAAACTATTAATTTGACTGCCACTACTTAAGAAAAGTTTACTAGCAGTAATATCGATCTTGCCCGCATTACCGATTCTATTACCCAAAATGCTATTGGCAATTTCCGCATCACTGATTACATTACCCAAATTGCTATTGGAAATTCCCGCAGAGTCACTAAGATTAAGAGTATCAGCCACATTAAGAGTAATATCCCCTGCATTGCCTTCAGTAATATCGTTAGCATTTCTCCCCAAAGTGCTGGCACTTATATCCCCTCCCTTAGTAAGAGAAAGGTTGGTAGCCGTAATATTTATCTTTCCTCCATTGCCTCTACCTGCTGTAGTCGTATCGATTATGGCCTCATTAGAGATAGACAAATCTTCAGTGCTAATTTGAATATTGCCCCCATTCCCCACTGCGCCTGATAGAACTATGCTGCTAATCCCACTTAATCTTCCTCCTCCCCTGCTTCGTCTATTTAAGGTAATGCTTTCAGTGGCAGTAATCTTGATATTTCCTGGATTGCCCCTCCCGAAATTAGGCAAAGAAAGAACCATTGACATCTAATCTGGCATTTTCACCAAACAGAATCCCATTGGGATTAATTAGATACAAATTGGCATTACCTAAAACTCCTAACACTCCCTGAATATCAGAAATATTATTCCCCGTCACTCGACTGAAGATATTATTGATGCCCTTGGGGTTATTAAAGTAAGCTTCTCTTCCTGCTTCTACATTAAATTCTTTAAAACTATGAAATAAATTAGCATCCCGAATATCACCACCATCGATCGTATCTCGATTACCATTAGTTTCTACAACTGAATTTTTATCTAAACTAGAGTCAGGAGTAATTTGAGCAAGGAGAGTACTGGGTAGTAAACAGAAGAAAAATAGAGAAGATAATATTAGTTTCACGATCGCCTAATCTTACGTAAGTGTAAGTTGAATTATGTCGAGCGAGTAATTAGCGTATTTGCCCAACCATACCAAAGATCGAGCATCTAGGAAGTAATATGAAATACTTTTATAGTCATTCCAATTAATTTCCTTATGGTAGTTTTGTATTGATAATACTACTTGCTACTTCTATTAATGGTAATACTGCCACCAGTTCCTTTACTCACTGAATTGAATAAAAATTAATAAGCCAGCCAGACTAATTTACAAAGTAAGATTAACTGTAATTATTAAAATGTAAATAGAGAGAAGATGGAAAGATTGGCAGTTGAGAGGAAAAAGTAATGTCAGAAATAATGAGCTTTGAAGAAATCAAACAGCATTATGAAGGGGAATGGGTATTAATTGCTTACACGGAAACCGATGAAAATTTACAGGTAATCAAGGGTGAGGTAGTAGCCCATTCAGCCGATAAAGAAGAAATCTATCAAGCTCTAGAATCGGCGAGCGACCGACCATTGGCAATTGAATATATGGGTCAAGTACCCGAAGATATCGCCTTTATTCTATGAGCAAAATAATTTATCGGGTTCAACGACAGCAAAATATACTGTGGTTAAGAGCAGCAGTCAGGGGAAGTAATAATACACCGTTATTAGTAAAACTATTGATCGATACAGGAGCAAGCTATACCGTCTTACCAAGAAAAATTTTGCAACGTATCGGCTGTAATTTAAACCAACCATTAGGCAACAAAAAAATTGTTACTGCCAATGGAGTGATTGTAGTGCCGATAGTCGCTGTACCTAGTTTTAACTGTTTGGGAGTGAAACAGGAAAACTATCCTGTAGTGGCATTAGATTTACCAGCCAATAGCTTTACAGAAGGGTTATTGGGGATGGATTTTCTATGTGAAGTCAAAGCAGTAATCGATGTGGCAAGGGGTGAAATCAGGAGAGAAAGCCAATAACAGTAGGGGTTTAAGCCTATCGAAAGAGTCAGGTAGAAAAACTAAAAACTAACAGCTAAATTTAAACAAGAAATCGATTACAACCAATTACCTACCAAAACAAAAGCTGACCAAAAATAAGGGTCGTTAAATCTCTCTGATTTAAGAATTGCTACTTGAGCGCGACGGAGAGCTTCTGCTTTACTGACATTACTTTTAGCAAGTTCTTGATAGAACTTTTCCATTAACAAAGCGGTTGCTTCATCATTTACCAACCACAGAGAAGCCAAGGTACTTTTTGCTCCTCCGCGCATGGCTACTCCTGCTAATCCTAGCACGGCTCGATCGTCTCCTAGAGCAGTTTGACAAGCACTGAGAACTAACAGTTCAATTGGTCTATTTGAACGTGCTTTTCCTTGTAAGACTTGGTTGAGTTCTGTCGCATTGATGCGTTCATCCCAAGCTAAAATATAAGTCTCTTCTGCGATCGAGCTAAAATTCCCGTGAGTGGCAATATGCACGATGGGAAAAGGCTTGTTGTCTATTCTTGTTTCTAGATTCTGTTCGGTAAAGGAGTCATTTAAAAGGGTTTTGGTAGGCACATTATCGCCAATACTTTCTAACTCTTGGTGGACGTTGGGTAAGGGAGCAAAATCGGGAAAATTGGGCGATTGTTCGCTGAGTCCTGCGGTGAGAGTGGTAACTTTAGCCCTTAATAGTGGTTGAGGGTCTAGTAACTGCATCCCAGGAGTTAGCACCACCGAGTATTTTTCGATAATATATTGCTTGCCATCGTGTAATACTGCCATGGGAATATTCCTAAGTACCCCATCGAGAACGAATACTAATGTGTTGACTTGATTGCGTTCTAATTCTGCGGTGAAGGGTGCAATCAGCCAATTGTATAATTGTTCGGCAGGAGGAAGAAATTCAGTAATTTGAGGGCTGGTTTTGCGAATAATTTCAATACCCCTTGAAGGGTTTTCATCTCTGCTTCTGGCTGCTTCTGGAACTGAGCCACGATTGGCAAAAAGGTTATCAAAAGCAATTGTATTGCGTAGGTCTCCAATTACCTGTTCGATGCGATCGCCTGTTTTGGTAGATTGATGTAATAAAGTACCATCGGGCAAAGATATAATTACTTCTAAACGGTCTTTTAAGAGAATTGAATAGATAACTGCTGTATTCGGGGCAATCTGGTCTATTTGTACGGGATTAGCCTGAATACAAGCTTCGTTGAAAAAATTATCTAACTCTGCTAATTGTAAAGACTCGATAACTTGACGAGCTTGGGCTAATTCTGCTTGAGTCGGTTCTATTTCTGGAGATAATAATAACTCTACTAACTGACGATATACTGGTTCGATGCGGTCGCGAAAAGAAAACTGGGTATCTGGGGTAGTGGCAACTAAATCACCGCGTAAGGACTGGAGTAAGTCGTAGGCTCTAGTGTAAGCATGAATCGCCTCTTGCCGTTCATCTTGAGCCTGTTCGATTCTACCTAATTGCCACAAAACTTCCGAAGCAATATCTTGAGAACCGTAACCGAGAGTATAACCCAGGGCTTGTTTGGTAGCGGTTTCTGCTTCTGACCACTTTTGTTCTTGTTCGTACCATTGTCCTAGAGTAGCATAAGCAAAAGCTTGAAGTCTGTCCGAACCCAGTGTGTTTGCTTGCGCGATCGCCCGATCGATCGCTGCTACAATATCGGGGGTATTAATCTCCTGTTTTTTCAATTTCAGTAAACTACGAGTAAAATTAATTTGGGTTAAGACTTTCTCAGGAGTAGTGGGTAAGGTTGGTAGTAAAGAATTAATCTCTGAAGTTAAATTATCGGGGTTTCTATTGGTTTGAATGAATAAGTTTAATAAATTGACTTTTCCTTGAAGTCGAGCAATAGGTTCATTGCTTAACTCGATAGTCTGAGTATAATATTGTTCTGCATCTGTTAAATACTGAGTTACTATCTGCTCGTAATTGGCAATTTCTTGAACCCTAGCTGTCTTTCCTCTGGCAAAGTAAGCGTTTTCTTGGGCTAAAGAGAGAGATGTATTGCCCAAAGCTAGGTAAACCGAAGCTAAATTAACATTTTTGGTTGCGCCTAACTTTTCAGCTGTTAACAGCACATTTTGCGACTGCTCATTTTTGCCCATCACCCGTAAAATATTACCCAAACTAACTAGCCCTTTTACTTGCATAGATATATTTTCTGAAGCTGTTAATTTCTGTAATGCGGATTCGGTAACTTCACAATCTTTAATACCTAAAGCTAAGGCTTTAGTAATAGTTTGACAAGCTTTGGGATATAAGCCCAAATTCTGCATGACTTGAGCCTGATTTATTTGGCTTCTGGTGATACCATTCTGGTCTTTTATTTTGTTATAAATCTTGGTTGCTTCTTGCCAACTATCTAAGGCAGACTCCATTTCTCCTATTGCTATCTGTAATTTTCCCTGTATTTCTAAACTCGAAGCTAAAAGATTTAATAATTGAGGGGTTTGGGCTTGCTGTTCTAGAACAGCTAAACTCGATTCAATGCTTTCCTTGCTCTGTTGCCACTCCCCTAATTGCTGATAGGTTAGAGAAAGATTACTCAACGCCATCGCTTGATTGAGTGGGTCTTCTTGTCGGGCAAAAATCGTAGCTGCATTTTGCCATACTCTAACTGCACTCTGATAGTCTTTACTAGTGTAGAGCGATCGCGCTTCTTTAGCTAATTCCATTCCCGAAGCTTGAGAAATGGCGATTTCTGCTCTAACTAAAGGTATTGCTAGAGAAAAGCAAAATAAAAGTAGAGTAAGTACAAGAGATTTTAAACGATGGGTTTTCATGACCAAAGATTTTTTTTTACTTATTTTTACCAACATAGGACTTACTAATCCCATGTTGGTCGAGATAATTGATTATCCATCTACTAGCTTGATGTAAATAAGTATCTATCCGATTATTCCGATTAGCAGTTAACCTTTGAATTAGTTTAGAGGTTGACTGAGTTTGTCTCAATTGAGACTGAAGTTTAGCTTTGGTTTTGTTATAGAATTGATTTAAGCTTTTAAGCGGTCTTCCGTTAACCAGAATGGGAACAAACCCTTTTTGGTTTGATGTTAAAGCTGCTAAATTGCTTACGCCAATATCTATAGCTGCTATTGCTTCAGGATTTTTGACCGTATGGTATTCAGGTTTTTCATAAACTATCTCAATTACATATTGCCCTACTTTGGGAATAATCCGAACTTGAACAATATTTTTAACTTGGGTAGAAACAATTATGTTTGTGCCAGATAGCTTAACTTTATTTTTTTTGAGCCAAGTTTTACTTATAGCTTGAATTGTATAAACCAGTAAGTTACGACCTTTAGTTTTATGTTTGTATTTAGGTAATTTAGATCGGCCAGTAAATAAACTGTGTTTTTCTTGATAAGCTTTATTTGCCTGAAAAAATGACTGCCAGTTTTGGTCTAAAATCCTCAGAACTTGTTGGCTCACTTTTCTCGGCAAAGCTTGATAATCAGGCTGGCCTTTTACTAAATGATAAATCACACAAAAAGAAAGTCTCTAGTAATACTCACATCAATATTATCTTGTACTACACCAATGGCATCCTCACCATAAAAAATAGCCGTATCGTCAGCAGAAGTACCAGTCCAGTTACCAAATTCTAACCAATATTGACTGGAAGTTCCTTTAACTTCTATATAGTCGGATAGCCAATTAAAATCAGCGATAGTGGCATAACCATTTCCTCGGTAAAAAACATTAGAGGAGTTCCCCAGAACAAAAGTGTCTACTCCAGTTCCCCCCCTTAAAACATCATATTCTTTACCCTCAGCATAACCAACAAGGCGATCGTTGCCAGAGTCTCCTATAAGCGTATCGTTGCCAGACCCTCCTATAAGTGTATCATTGCCATCGTCACCAAAAAGATTATTATTGAATTCATTACCAATAATCTCATCATTAAAATTAGAACCATCGGCATTTTCAATAATTACGCCATTAGCAATAGTAAAGCCACCAAAAATACCAGTGACAGAAGAGAGATAACCCCCTGCACCTGCGCCATCAGCGATATTTAAAGTAGCATCATTTAAATTAATATCAACTCCAGCAGATGCTCTAGAACCACTAATTTTGTCCCTACCGCCAGTATCCCAAATAGAAGAATAGAAAGTTCCCGAAGCGTTAGCTGTCGGTAAAAAATAAGTATTATTTCCTTTGTTATGGTTCCTATTCGCGCCATAAAGATGCTGAATTGCAGCAATATCAAATGCCATAGGCGTTCCCTGATAACCATAATCTAAAGTGCCAGGGTCTCCACCACTTGCTGTTAAACCATCGTTATAAGACATAGTGGTATAAATACCTTGGTTTAAACTATAATTACCAGTGTCACCGAATGCCGAACTTACACCAGGATAGATAGAGGAACCACCACCATCATCATGAGGATGGGCTAAACCAAGACTATGCCCTAATTCATGAATCATGGTGACAAAACCATAATCACCCTGTCGGTTGCCATTGTTATAGTCCCAACCAGTACCCTGCCAATTGAAATAACCAATTCCCTCATTACTAGTGCCAGGAGGACTGAAACGACCTATAGAATCGTCAAGTTCTGAATCATCTACATTATAAAAACCAAGGGTTGCATTGAGATTATTATCTCCTGCATCAACAAAAGTAATATCTGCTACTGCTGCCCAAGTATTCAAGGCTTTTACCATAGCTTTCTTTTCCGCAGTAGTCCAGTCGTCAGCAAAAGTGGCAGTGCTAGAATTCCAGAAAGAATACTTTATTTGCCCAGATGCACTAGTATTCCAATAATTACCACCCCAAAGAATTCCGTCCAGATAGATATTACCAGTAAAATCTGCACCAGTAGTCGATCGAACAGCTATTTGAGCAAGCTCGGTGACAATACTGTTATCTGCACGAGAAGTATTGTCTAAATTAGATAATTCTGCATAATCTAACTCTAAACTATCTAAAAAATGGAGCGCTATAGATCGTGCAAGAGTTACCGATTGAATATTTGAGGGATGTAGGTCACCGTTACACCGCCGTAAAACGACGGTGCCTGCGGTGACCGGCGTTCCCCGGTCAATGTTTATTTCGGCAGTTATGTTTTCTGTCGATAAGTCCAAAATATTTGGTAGTTGTGATACTTCTATTAAAGTCTTCATAGTTTTTATTCTGGACAGATAGAAAAGAACTCGAACTGTGTTTGTATTTCACAAGCTCATATATATATCTTTTCACGGAGTTATCCTATGCAAAAATTACGTAGATAAAAATATCGATAGCAAATCTGATAGTCAATATCTATCTCATCAAATCAAGAATTTCTATAAATTTTTTCCGAATCGCTCTTATTCTCTACGTAAACAATTTTGGATATGGTTCAAACTAGGGTTACAAAAAAAAACTGCATTGGCGATTTAAACCAAAAAACGTAATACAAGAAAAAAGGCATTGCTTCAAATTAAAAAAACAGGAGTGAGTTAGCGGACATCATGACGTTCGCGAACTTTTTTCCATTTGGATAATGGTGCAAGATCTGAGCAGGCAACACTCTCGATTGTGCATAAATATACCCTAATTGTTCACGGGTGTGGTCAAATGTCGTTGGTGATTTAAATGCGATCGCCAAGTTAGGAATTTAGGAAAACACAAGTGTTTTCCTCAGGGTATAAACAGATGATTTTGTGCTTCTTAATCTGACAAGTGTGGACTGGGAATAGATTTGATTAGGGGTAATTAATACCGTGAAGCTCCGTGTTGTCTAATAAAGCGCCTTTTAAAGCCCCGAGAGAAAAGTTACTCGCGCTCTGTCCAGCCTTACTCAAAATCGATCGGTATAAGTACTTATTTAAACCAGTGTCACTGTTTTTAACGGCCGCCGAGCATCGCTTCGGAAGATACTTGGGGCTTTCATCTCCTGAATTTGAGAGAACAACAAGAACTTAACCCGAAGTATACGATTGCTGATGGAGCCAAAGGACTGAGAGCGGGACAAGCCGCAGCCTGGCCGAGAATACCATGTCATGGGGATGTTTTTCACATCCAATATCAATGTACACGATGGGCTTTCTTTTTAGAACGCCGAGCTACTGGAGCGATGACGCGACGGCAAAAACTCGAGACACAGATGGAAAAAGCTAAGAAAAAGCGTCGAGGTCACAAACTCTCAAAAAAACTTACTCTGGCTCAGGCGGCTGAAGCTCAAGCCATTCAATTAGCCGACGACGTAGCCATTCTGATTAATTGGCTGAGTAACGATGTTTTGACCTTAGCTGGCTAGGGAAATCGCATCTTAACGGTCTTGACAAATTGCTAGTCATGTAATTTTTCTAAAGTCGTACGAAATTTAGCCACCGCGAGCGGGTGAAGCCTGGCACGCAAAGCGCGATCGCCAATCGCTGTCCTCCAGATTGGG
>JASJDJ010000228.1 GCA_030065635.1 Xenococcaceae cyanobacterium MO_188.B32 | reverse complement strand
ATGAAATATTGCACAAAGAAGTTCAAGGTGTTCATAAAGCCGACTCAGATGAAAAAGCCAGCTTAGATGATAGATTTCATCTCGGTTCTAACGCGAAAGCAATGCTAAGTTTTGTAGCAGCCAAAATGGTTGAGGAAAACCAAATTTACTGGAAAACCAAATTTTTTGATTTATTTCCAGAGTTAAAAGCAGAAGCAAAGCGTGACTATCACAATATCACCTTACAAGATTTGTTGTCACACAGGTCAAAAGTATGGCAATTACAAAGGACAGAAGAATTTATGGAAGTACCCGAACATATCTGGAGTGACGATGAAGAGACAATCAATGTTGAATTGATTGAATGGGTGTTGCAACAAGAACCAGTTAACCTTGAAAATGCAACTTTTGCTTACTCTAATGCAGGATATTCTATGGCAGCCATGATGCTGGAAAAAGTATCGCAAAAGCCATGGCGCGATTTAATCCAAGAACATATTGGGAATGGCTTAGGATTGGATATCGATTTTGGCTGGCCAAATGAAAAAGATGAACATCAACCATGGGGACATGGAGCAGATGAAAACGGAAAACTCGTTCCAGTTAAAAAGGGAATGGAAGATCTTTTCCTGCTCCCTCCAGAACTAAAACCCGCTGGCGATGTCAACATTGAAATCATGGACTATGCCAAGTGGCTACAAATGCATTTGAGAGGATTGAGAGGAGAAGATAATTACATCTCAAGTGAGTCCTATCATCATCTGCATTTCGGATTAGATGCATATGCTTTGGGATGGGGGAATTTTGAATTTGATGAGCAGAACCATCTTTCAGGTCATCAGGGAAGCGATCTCTTTTTCCTTGCCAAAGCAACAATTTTACCCGAAAAAGATTTGGCATTTTTTATTTTGACGAATGTAGGTGATAGTGAGAGTGTAGACTACTTGAATGCCAAAATTTTGCAAAAATATGATAAAAAGTGGTACTTACTGTACACTCTCTAGGAACTACTTGCCTGATGATTAAAAATACGAGGTAACGGCAGTGTTCAAATTGTTCCTGCTTCCTCCACAAAGTAGCAATTAACCAATAAACATTCGCAGTTGAGACTATCGAGATTAAAGGAGAGAACAATGAGTTATAAGCGTGTTGTTATTACCGAATTTGGTTCTCCGAAGGTGCTAAAAGCGATCGAGGAAACTAAGTTACCAGAACCTAAGTCTGGAGAAGTAAGAGTCAAGGTGTTAGTAACGAGCGCAGCTTTTACAGATGTGATGATACGTATGGGGAAATATCCTGGGGTTAAGCAAAAACCACCCTTTTCTCCAGGCTACGATCTAGTAGGTGTTGTAGACAAGGTAGGGGAAGCTACAAACCGCTTTGAGGTGGGGCAGCGAGTGGCAGATCTCACGGTTACGGGAGCATATTCAGAGTATGTTTGTCTACCTGAAAGACGTTTGACACCCGTGCCTGACGGTCTAGATCCAGCAGAAGCAGTCAGTCTTGTTCTCTCTTATGTTACCGCTTATCAAATGTTGCATAGAGTAGCAAAAGTCAAGAGTGGTCAGCGTATCCTGATACATGGTGCGGGAGGGGCTGTCGGCACAGCAATGATTCAATTGGGCAATCTGCTCGGTCTAGAAATCTACGGAACTGCCTCCAAATCGAAGCACGAACTAGTCGCTAGTTTAGGAGCAACACCAATCGACTATCAAACTGAAGACTTTGTCGAGCGAATCCACACTCTAACGGGTGACGGAGTAGATGCGTCCTTCGATCCAATAGGCGGTGAGCATCTAAAACGCTCATTTAGCGTTCTTCGACGACCTGGCATTTTGGTGTCCTACGGTTTCTACAACGCTGTCATCGGTAAGGGTGGAAGTATTCCGCTCGATCTTCTAAGGCTCAATCTGTGGAATATTCTGCCGAATGGACGTTCGACGGCATTTTACTCTATTGGTGCTTTACGCAAAAAACAGCCAGCTTGGTTTTCTAAAGATTTAACCGACTTGTTCGATTTGCTGGCACAGAGAAAGATCGAACCAATTATTGCTAAGCGTATGCCACTATCAGAAGCCAGGCAAGCTCACGAACTAATTGAGAATGCTAGGGTGCAAGGAAAAATTGTCTTGAATGTTGTGTAAATGCCTCTCTAAGCCATAAAGATAAGGAATTAGAGAAGAAAACTTACCACTAACTACTAACCACTAACTATGTCTCTAAAAACCCTCCTAAAAAAATTCACCAAAGAACCACCTCTCGGTTGGGCGCAACTCAGCCATCAAAAAGTCCGCATGATTGTTGCTTTGTCTGGCATTGCCTTTGCCGATATTTTGATCTTTATGCAGCTTGGGTTTTATACTAGCATGTTTGGCGGTATCACTCGCATTCACGAACATCTCAATGGAGATTTATTTTTAGTGAGTGCTAGGGCTAAAACTCTCGTTGATGGTCAAAATTTTGACCATCGTTATCTGTATCAAGCTGCTGCTATAGATGGAATTACTTCGGCTAGTCCTTTTTATTATTCTAATGCTGGCTGGATTAATCCTTGGGAAAAGAAAGTAACTAACGTAGCGATTTTGGCTTTCGATCCTGCTCATCCTGTCTTAGATCTGCCAGAAGTCAACCAACAGCTAGAACAAATTAAACTACCAGATAAAGTTCTGGTCGATCGCCTAGCCCGACCAGATTTAGGACCAATTGAAGAAACTTTTGAGCAAGGAAAACCAATTACTACAGAGATGTCGGAGCGCAGAATTAGCGTTGGGGGGATGTTTACTCTAGGTAGTACGCTCTGGGTTGAAGGTTATTTGATAACTAGCGATTGGAATTATCTGCGTTTGTACGGTAAAGATAGTATCGATAATGTAACAGTTGGCGTACTAAAAGTTGAAACTGGTGCAGAGGTAGAGACAGTCAAGCAAAAAGTCAGAGCTACCTTGCCTGGTGACGTTGCAGTAATGACTCACGAAGAATTTATTGCTGCCGAAAAAGATTTTTATAAAGACCATCCCGCAGGAACGATCTTTAACTTTGGGGTAATGATGGGTTTTGTAGTTGGGGTAGTAATTGTCTATCAGGTATTATTTGCCGATGTTAACGATCATTTAGCAGAATACGCCACCCTCAAAGCGATGGGATACTCGGACAAAAGTCTTTTGATTGTTGTTTTCCAAGAAGCAATCATTCTGGCTGTATTGGGTTTTATCCCTGGTTTTGGCGTTTCTATCGGTATGTATGGTCTGCTAGAAGCTTTAACCACAATGCCTCTAGCCATGCAATCTGATGTAGCTTTGAGAGTATTTTTCCTCACAATTACCATGTGTCTGGCATCTGGAGCGATCGCAATTCGGAAACTTCACTCTGCCGATCCTGCGGAAGTGTTTTAGATTTTGGTTAGTAGCTCTGCAAAGCTGATGCTAGTTTTTCTCGAATACTGGGAGAACGAAAGCCAAGTACAATATCTTTAGGGTCTACACCTCGTTTAATAAGTTCTCGATCGACAAATATTTCAGTGCTATTATTTTGAATCCACACTTTGTCATCGATTAAATCTAACTGTATTGCACAGCCATAGATACGGTAGTCATTACGCCAGCCGACATGCATTACTAAAAAGCGATCGCGTTCTTTATCAAAAATAAGTTGTGCTTCGGGATCGTCTGTGGCAAAGTCCTGAAGAAATTGACACATAATATGACGATATTTATCTAGTCGATCCATTTTTCGATTGCCTCCTGACTAACATCATAAATAATTAGAAGAATGTTGTAGCGTTCGATAACTGTTTTTGCTGGCTCAAAACGCAAGAAAGTTTGATAAACATCTTTAGGTACGGCTAAATAAAGCACTCTTTCAGGCTCATCAGAAGCTTCTAAAGCAATACGGTAATTTAGAAACTGACCGAGGGCAGTATGAAATTCGGAGATATTAGAACCACTAGCAAAACTTTTGACCTCTACTGCAATTTTACGCCCTTCCTTTTCCGCAGCGATCGCATCTTGGGCTGCTAAATCTATATAAACGTCAACAATACCGTAACGTAAACGATAAGGATCGTGGGTAATTATCCAACCATCTTTTTCTAAAGCTTTTTTAATAGTGTCATGAAAAATGTCTTTAGCCATTAACTATATCGCTTCTTTATGTTGTCATTATAGATGCGAGCGCTATATGCAAACTTCAATCTGCCGATCCTGCGGAGGTATTTTAGATTGTGGTTAGTGGTTAGTAGTTTTGCCAAGTCGATCCATTGTTAGATTCATTTAAATTAGCAAGTAAATACACGCTTGCAATTGAGCAACCTATACTAATAAATCCCCATAGAGCTAATGACAAAAAATCTACCGTTGCACCTTCTTGAACTGTCGATATAGTACCTGCGGATAAAACCAACGTATAAACAACTCCCTTAACATTCCACATTACCGCTAGCACGTAGCCCCATGGCTTATGTTTCCATAACCAAATTGCACCCAATAGACCGAATGACACCACTATAGACAAATCGAGGGCAGCTATAAGGTTAGTGTGACTATCGACAGCAACAAGGATTTGCGGAATCTCTTTGGTAAAAACGTAGTTTAGCGAAAGGATAATCCAAAACCCACCCAGAAATAGTGCCACAAATAATATATAGCTAGCGATCCACTTCACGGGAGTGTTGCGATCGAACTGTTTGGCAATTCCTTTTACATCTAAAGATGCCAGCCCGAAGATGAGGGCAAAAATAGATAGTGTGAACAGTGCAGCATAGACTAAGAAAAAGTTGTTTAATGCTGCCCCGAAGAGGTAGAATGCATAATTGTAAAGCGTATAAGCTAGCATTCCTAGCCAGACCAGTTGCGCCCTCTGGGAACCACCCATTGCCAGGAATAATGCTGTAAATAGTACAGGCACAGCGACAAACAGTGTTATCAGATCGTTACTGTACCACGCTGAAATAACAAAAGGGTTATCTTGGTATAATTTATCGAGCAGTAGCCCTCCTACTGATGCCACAATCATCAATATGCCAATAATCGCTGAGAGAATATAAGCAGACTTTGGTTTACTTGGTAACATTTTGTCTCTTTTAATAAAAATTAAGCTGAGGAAATCCCCCAGTGAATATAGCTTGAATAAGGAAAAAGAAACAAGAAAGTAACAATAATCTATTAACCACTAACCACTAACTGTTAATCATGTCTCCTAACCGTGTTGTAGCTATTCAGAATCTCAACCATGCCTTTGGCAAAGGTGAGTTACGCAAGCCAGTTCTATTCGATGTCGATCTTGATATTTATGCTGGCGAAATTGTCATTATGACTGGTCCATCGGGTAGTGGCAAAACTACTTTGTTGACCTTAATTGGTGGTTTGCGTTCGGTACAGTCAGGCAGCGTTAAAATTATTGGACAGGAACTTTATGGTGCTAGTAAAAATGAATTAGTCAAAGTTCGCAATCAAATTGGCTTTATCTTTCAATCTCATAACTTGTTATCTTGTCTAACGGTAGAACAAAATGTAAGAATGTCGCTAAGGCTGCATCGAGATATTCCCTTTGAACAACGTAGTATTATGACTACAGATATCTTAGAAGCAGTAGGACTAGGAGACAGACTAAATTTTTATCCAGATAGCCTTTCTGGGGGACAACAACAACGAGTTGCGATCGCCCGTGCTTTGGTCAGTCAACCTCAATTGGTATTAGCCGATGAACCTACCGCAGCCTTAGATAGTAAATCTGGTCGTAATATTGTGGAAATTATGCAGCAGCTAGCTAAAGAACAGGGCTGTACGATTCTGTTGGTGACTCATGATAACCGCATTCTCGATATAGCCGATCGCATCGTACATATGGAAGATGGTCGGTTGACAAAGGATATGGCTTTGGTTAATGGGTAGGGGCGAACATCTATTTGCCCGTACAGTAAGTTAATTGATTACTGAAAGTAAAGACAGAAAAAAACTATGGATAAGGTTTTACTGGCTATAGTTACAGGAGCGATCGCTATTGTATTAGTTCTTTTTCTGATGGGCATTAGATACGATCGCTCGATCGCAGAAATTTGGCGATCGCTCAAATCTGAGCCGACTGGTAATATTTTTACTGTAGATATGGTGGCAAATCTAGATGAACCAGTACAGAGATATTTCTTACACGCCATTAAACCTGGGACAATTTTGGCTTCTTATATCGAGCTAGAGATGCGCGGTAGTTTTCGTCTCCAACCTTTTTCCCAGCAATTATCGAAAGAGCTAAGTTTCACCATATCTCTTGACTACAACCGAATTGACTCACTTACTACAATCCTTCACAAGTTTCTCAAACTCTTTGTTTATAAATAGTTTCAGAACTAAGAAATAAACAAAGACAGTGGCAGTTAAAACCTTAACTATTAACGACCGCCTAATCAGTGCTAGAGAATCAGAAACTGTTTTAGATGCTGCGCGGGATGCAGGTATTCACATTCCTACTCTCTGTCATTTAGAAGGAGTAACCGATGTTGGTGCTTGTAGGTTGTGCTTGGTGGAAATTGCTGGTAGTAATAAACTTCAACCTGCTTGTGTCACTAAGGTAGCGGAGGGAATGGAGATTCAGACCAACAACAAACGATTACAAAAATATCGCAGAATGATAATTGAAATGCTCTTTGCTGAAGGTAATCATGTTTGTGCGGTATGTGTAGCCAATGGTAACTGTGAGTTACAGGATCTAGCGGTAGAAATGGGAATGGAACACGTTAGTCTAGCCTATCAGTTTCCCCAGCGCACCGTAGATTTATCCCACGATCGCTTTGGTATCGATCGTAATCGCTGTGTTCTCTGTACTCGCTGTGTAAGAGTATGCGATGAAATTGAAGGAGCGCATACTTGGGATATGGCAGGAAGAGGATATAATTCTCATGTGATTACCGATCTCAATCAGCCTTGGGGTACTTCTGATAGCTGTACCTCTTGCGGTAAATGTCTGATGGCTTGTCCGACAGGGGCAATTTTTTCTCAGGGTTCGACAGTAGGTGAGATGACTAAAGAGAGATCGAAACTAGAATTTATTACTACCGCACGGAAAAAAAGGGAATGGTTAATGTAAATAGTCACTAGTCGCTCGAGTCACTAACTTTAGTAAGGGCAGGTGAATTAGATGTTACGTCACATATTGCACGAGCTTGAATGGTTAATTATTTTGGCGCTCGCCACCCTAATTTTATTCTTGATGATTTCTCTGCTGACTATTCAACCTGTCATTGCTACTATTACCGAAACAGATATCGCACCAGGACGAATACACTGTCGTTCCGAACAAGTATTAACTGATGAAGCAGGACACAAATGGCAAGTAATTTTGTTTACTCAAGTTGATTCTTCCCAAGATACATCTTTAAATCTCAGATTATCTGGACTATATAGTTCGCTTAAAATTCAGTCTCAAAAACCTCTAGTAATTAGTACTCCAAGCGATCGTCGCTATGAAGTAACAAATATACTTCTGGGAAAATCACCTTTAGCTAGTATCGGACAATATAATTTAAAAAAAATTGTCTCAAAGTTACCGACATTTGAAGTCTTACTTGAAGTACCTTTAGAAAATGGTAAATCCACTCGTCTGCATATACCCAAAACAGTAGTTAAAGAATGGCAAGAAGTAGCTGCCAAAAAACCCAGTGCATCTCAAAAACTCCCTCCTGGCTTTCAACTAGTTTGTTAGGAAGAATCAGCGTTGTTATCTCGAAGCTGCCGATATCCAGAATCAAATACCCCACGAACCAGGAATAAGCTTAGACGCATTTACATTGCATTATCAGAGCCGTAAAAGCCTTGTGGAGAGAGATGCAGCTAGGAAACTTTAGTGCGTCTAAGCTTAGTACCAACTTTATTAGAGCGAGTGCAACCAGTCCATGCCATAGTTTCTGTAGATATCTATCTTCCTGGTTGTCCCCCCGATGCCAATCGCATTCGCGCAGCTTTAGAACCTTTGTTAGTCGAGCGAATGCCGAACTTAACAGGAGAACAAATTAGGTTTGGTTAATTCGCTTGTGGGGGAAGATCGTGTTTTGTATCTCGGTCTTCTAACGGGACTTTGACAAAAAACTGGGTTCAAAAAGGGGTGAAAGCCTGATATATCAATGGTTTAACCTCAAAATAGCTAAATCCTTAATATATCTGGGTTTCAGGCGAATTTACCTCGACGAGGTAAATTC
>JASJDJ010000055.1 GCA_030065635.1 Xenococcaceae cyanobacterium MO_188.B32 | reverse complement strand
TTTAACCTCAAAATAGCTAAATCCTTAATATATCTGGGTTTCAGACGAATTTACCTCGACGAGGTAAATTCGGCGTCTGGTGAGGCTTTCACCCCTTTTTGAGCGGGAAAATTATCAAAGTCCCGTTAAAAAGCGTTGAAAAACCAAAATTGAATGCCTAAACCAATACTCCATATTTGAGTTGCCCTGTCAATGCGTAAGTCCTAATTAAGTGATAACAAACCTAAGAAATCGACAAATAATGTAGACAAATAGACCAAATTTTCCTGAAGTTTGCGGGAAAACTTTATCTTTTCTACCGAATTAAGGTAAATTAAGAAGAAATTTCATAAAGCAAGAATCAACCAGAGAAGTATCCCAAATATGCCTAGATATACCGAGCTAAATGTTTAATATTACTTAATATATGTAATAGATGTATGAGTATAAATACTTCTTTAGAATTGTTCTCTTTGACAGACTTGTTTAGACTGATTGAATCGGAGCGCAAATCTGGACGTTTAGCAATTCAAGTCTCTTTAGAAGAAAAAAAGGCTAGCTTAAAAAAAATCTACTATATCTGGTTTGAAGATGGTTATTTGGTTGCTGTTAGCGATCGCTTAAATCATAAAGGCTTAATTAGTATTATTGAAGCTAGAAATTGGCTTAGTCCATTAGTAACTAATCAATTAAGAACTCTTTGTCCTGTAAAAGTTCCCTTAGGAACGTATTTACAAAAATCCCAATTATTAACGCCAGAGCAAATTAATCTTATCTTCCAGATGCAGTTACACCAAGTTTATCAATTATTTGAACTTGCTTCTGGCTCATTTAGATTTGATGAAATGTCAGAACTCAAAGACCGAATTATGACTATTCCTTGGCTAGAAATGACTGGGAATCGTCTCAGGGCAACAGAAGTAAGTATGTATGCGCTCAGATTAATCAAAAAGTGGGATGTTTTTGCTGATAAATTGCCCGCGCCATACCTGATTTTTAAACGAGTTCTTCCCGAATATCAATTTAAACTAATGCCTTTAGAACGGCAACTATGGCAAAATATTGATAGCTTAAACTCTTTAAATACTATTGCCAGACAAGTAAATAAGCCGATTCGGTCTATTCAGATTGCTGCTTTTAGACTTTTGGCGGTAGGCTTAATTGAAGAAATCATTCTCCCTAGCTTAACCTTAGAAGCAATTCAGCCTAATTATTCTGACGATTTGAGAGATTTGAGCCTACAAACTAAACAAAAAAAATTTCACTAAAATAGACAAGGGGATTATCTTACCCAAAGAAATAATCGCGGTCTTACTGCAATATAATTGAATTCTTTCTATGAAAAATCCTGCTTTAACTCAAGAACTTCGTTACGAACCTGCATCTGTTATTCCTCTCAAACAGGAATCTTCTTTGATAGATTGGTTGCAAGCTAATAACCGTCTTATACCCCGAGAACCAAAAGAAAAAGAGTTTATCAATGATAGCGAAGACCCAGAAATTGATGAACTCATGGGTAATGAAGAAGATTTTGAAGAAGATGACGATTTTGACTTAGAAGATTAATCAGTTCGAACTCGAAGTCTAGCAACATTAAATCCCAAAAGAAAAGTTTGTCTAACTTTTCTATTTGGGGGTTTTTGGCTAGTGACCTCTCCCACACTGACCGCTTCGCGGTACAGTTTGGGCTTCACTACCTCACGATACTAATTTATCGAGTTTTTAGCCATCAGTAGATTGTAAAAGCCAAGTTTGTCCAATTTTGTACAGTTTCATGCTAAACATAGTGGGGAAACTATATATCTTTAGAGCGCAGAGTAAAATACGCATCTAATTTAATCGTGGATGACAAAATAATTTTTAACACAAGTTTAAAAAATCCTTCTGGCAAAAGTTTACTGCTACTACTTGCTGGTTTATTAATCTCATTTTGCTTTGGGTTTGATTGGATTGTGCATGGATTTATACAAACTAACAATCTAATTAGCCTACCTTTACTAATCTCTGCTTTGAGCGCAGGCATCTTAGGCTATAAAGTAGTTCCTATTTTACGCCGTTTAAAAACTGGGCAAATTATTCAAGAAGATGGACCCCAGACTCATTTAAAAAAGGCGGGTACTCCTACTATGGGGGGAATTTTTTTTGTCCCAGTAGCAATAATTGTTGCTCTGATTTGGTCTAGATTTAGTCCAGAAGTCATAGCTGTCTCGATCGCCACTTTTGCTTATGGCTCGATCGGTTGGATTGATGATTGGCAAATCCTCAGACAGAAATCTAACAAAGGAATATCTCCTAAAACAAAATTAACTTTTCAAATTATCGTAGCGGTCGCTTTCTGTTTATGGCTATTTTGGTACGAACCAAATACTATCACTTCGATCGCTCTACCTGGAGGAATTAATATTCCCTTAGGTTTATTTTTTTGGCCTTTGGCTGGATTTGTCTTTGCTGCGGAAAGTAATGCTACTAATTTAACCGATGGTGTTGATGGTTTAGCAGCAGGAACCGGCGCGATCGCTCTGTTGGGTTTAGGGGTAATTACTGCTGCTGATCGTCCAGATTTAGCTATTTTTTGTATCTGTCTTAGTGGTGGCTGTTTGGGTTTCGTGCTTCACAACCATAACCCTGCAACTGTCTTTATGGGAGATACTGGCTCTTTAGCTTTAGGTGGGGCATTAGCAGCAGTAGGTATAATGAGTGGCAATCTTTGGAGTTTGTTTATTGTTAGTGGTATTTTCTTTGTCGAGTCTCTATCGACGATCGCCCAAGTTCTGTACTACAAAGCGACCAAAGATGCTAATGGCAAAGGAAAACGCTTATTTAAAATGGCACCAATACACCACCATTTAGAACTTAGTGGTTGGTCAGAAACCCAAGTAGTAGGGGCATTTTATTTAATTAATACTTTGCTGGTGATAGTTGCCTACTTTTGGCACTAATCAAGCAAGTTGTAAATATTTCTGCTCTAGTCTCTCTCGCTCTCTCCTCACTTTAGGTTGAATAGAACGGCGATCGAGATTGAGTAAATTGTTAATGCGTTTTAGCAAAGTATAAATTTTACATGGTTTTGGTAAATAATCATTTGCTCCTGCTTGTAGTACCGCTTGTTTGAATTCTGGGAAGTCTTGGGATGACCAGAATAAAATAGGCATACGGTAACCTCGTGCACGAAGTTGACGACAAAGATCTATTCCGTTGAGCTTAGGTAAAATAATATTAAGAATTATTAAGTCATAGTGATGCTTCTCAACCAACTGTAAGAGGGTTAACCCATTAGATACAGTATTAACAAAAAAGTTACATTCTGTTAACACTTCTGTGAGTAACTCACTGAGGTATAAGTCATTCTCAACTAATAAAATGTTCATAGTTTTCAGAAAATGCTGTGGAGTCGTTGTTTGAGAGAGCTTTAATAAAATAACTTATGGATAGTAAAAATTAGGTAAATTCCCTGATTATGATTGCAGTGTATTTGAATTAAACTAACTGATTTATCTCTTTGCATCTCAGCTTTAAATATATTTAAAAATATATTTAAATAATATAAAATATATTGACTATTGACCTTATCTAAGATGTTTTTGAGCGAATTATCTCCTATCTTCAAAGAATTCATTCAACAGCCCCTAGCTTTTACTGGTGGTTTTTTTTCTGGTATGTTGCGATTAAACTTTAATGAAGAACCTTTAGCTAGTTGGTTGTCTAAACAAGGATTCGATCCCTACAACCAAAACATTACTTCGACCAATAATAGTGAAGGACCTCAGTCAATTTCGATCGAATAAATATAAATTAGGTATAGATAAATACCAAAAATAAGCAAATAAGCTGAAGCTGGTCTTAAGCTTACTACTTCATTGAAAAATATCTCCCTAAGATAGATAGATAGAGGGAAGCGGTCAAGTCAAACTAGTTTTATAACTGATAGTTAAGATAGTTAACTTGGCACTGCTCATGATTAAGAGCCAAACTAGTCTATAGCTGATGATTAGTCGGGCACTGCTTGCGATAACAGTGCCAAGCTGTATCAAGAAAACTCAGCACAATTAACCAACTGCTAGTGTCCAAAGCGATCGCCCAGGGAGATAAACATCATGAATAATCCAGACCAGCCCGTGATCCCAGAACATACTTTAGATAGAGATTGTACCACTTTATCTAGGCACGTACTCCAGCAATTTCCTAGCTTTTCGGCTGAAGCTCAAGATATTAGTGCGATTATGAATCGTATTGCCTTGGCAGCTAAGTTAATTTCCCGTCGTCTCAGCCGTGCAGGTTTGATGGCGGGAACTTTGGGTTTTACAGGAGAAACCAATGTTCAAGGGGAATCCGTCAAAAAGATGGATGTATACGCCAATGAAGTCTTTATTTCCGTGTTCAAACAAAGTGGTCTAGTCTGTCGCTTGGCATCGGAAGAGATGGAAAAGCCGTATTATATTCCCGAAAATTGTCCAATTGGACGTTATACCCTTTTATATGACCCCATTGATGGTTCTTCTAATGTTGACATTAATTTAAATGTCGGCTCAATTTTTTCTTTACGCCAGCAGGAAGGAAACGATCTTAACGCTGAAGCGCGAGATTTATTGCAAGATGGGCATAAACAAATAGGAGCAGGCTATGTTCTTTATGGACCGAGTACTGTTTTAGTTTACTCTCTCGGTCAAGGAGTACATTCCTTTATTCTCGATCCCAGTTTAGGAGAATTTATCTTAGCAGAAGAAAATATAACCCTGCCCGCCCACGGGCCAGTGTATAGTGTCAATGAAGGAAATTATTGGCAGTGGTCAGAATCGATTAGAGAATATATTCGTTATGTTCATCGCCATGAAGGTTATACGGCTCGTTATAGTGGCGCGTTAGTAGGAGATTTTCACCGTATTTTGCTACAAGGAGGGGTTTTTCTTTATCCTGGTACAGTCAAAAAGCCAGAGGGTAAGTTAAGATTGCTGTATGAATCTGCGCCTCTTGCCTTTTTAGTTGAACAAGCTAAAGGTAGAGCCAGTACAGGGTTCCAGGATCTTCTCGATATAGTGCCAGATAAACTTCATGCTCGTTCACCTTTGATTATTGGTAGTACTGAAGATGTTCAATTAGTAGAATCCTTTATTCAGGACTGGACAAGAAGGGTATCTGAACAAACAGCAGTCACATCTTCTTAAAAATTACTAGTTAGAAACAATTATTTGGACTAAAACTGAAAACTCAGAATTTTTGTCAATTTATATAATCAATCCACAGGAGAAAAATATGGTTGCATCTAATCCTATCGTGCAAATTGAAAAAGAATACGGTCAAAGTATCTGGATGGATAACTTGAGTCGTGACATTATTGAATCTGGTGAACTCAAAGAATTAATCGTGAGTAGAGGTATTCACGGAATCACCTCTAATCCAGCTATCTTTGAAAAAGCGATCGCGGGTAATAAAATCTACGATGCTGATATAGAAGCAGGAATTAGAGCAGGCAAATCGGTAGATGAAATCTATGAATCCCTAGTATTTACCGATATTGGTAATGCTTGCGATATCTTTATGCCAGTTTATGAAGAAACTAATGGTTTAGATGGCTACGTTAGTATCGAAGTACCTCCCACTATTGCTAAAGATACTGCCAGCACGATTTCTGAAGCACAAAGATATTTTAAAACTCTCGATCATCCCAATGTAATGATTAAGATTCCTGGTACACCAGAGGGTCTACCCGCCTTTGAACAAGCTATTAGTGAAGGAATCAATGTTAATGTGACTCTGTTATTCTCTGTCGAAAGTTATGTCGAGACAGCTTGGGCATACATTCGCGGTTTGGAAAAAAGAGCAGAAGCTGGAGAAGATGTAAGTAAGATTGCTTCTGTAGCTAGTTTCTTCCTCAGCCGTATTGATAGCAATATCGATAATCGTCTCGATGCCAAACTCGAAGGCGTAGATCGTTTAGAGAAAAAAGCCAAATTAACCGATCTCAAAGGTAAAATTGCGATCGCCAATGCTAAAGTGGCATACCAGAAATACAAAGAAATATTTGGTAGCGAAAGATGGAAAGCGTTAGCTGCTAAAGGCGCAAAAGTTCAGCGTCTGCTTTGGGCTAGTACCAGTACTAAAAACCCAGAATATAGCGATGTCATGTATGTGGATGAATTAGTAGGGCCCGATACAGTTAACACTTTACCACCCAACACCATCGAAGCCTGCGCCGATCATTGCGATCCCGCCAGTCGAATTGAAACTGGTGTAGAAGAAGCATATAATACGATCGCCAGTCTGAAAGACCCAGATGTTAACATCGATCTCGATGAAGTAATGGATGAATTACTAGAAGAAGGAATCGACAAATTTATCAAACCTTTTGAATCTTTAATGTCTTCCCTCGAAACAAAGGTTAATCAATTAGCTGCCGTTTAATCTGCAATAAACAAGATAGGATCTATCCTCTAATGTACGGGCGAACGGCCGTTCGCCCCTACCCATTTACTAATAACTGATAAAAATATGGTTGCAATACTAGAAAATCCTCTCCGCGTCGGACTGCAACAAGAAAGAACTCCAGAACCATTAATTATGGTCATTTTTGGCGCATCAGGAGACTTAACTCAACGCAAATTAGTACCAGCAATATATCAACTTAAAAAAGAAAGAAGACTGGCACCAGAAACAACTATTGTGGGTGTAGCCAGAAGAGATTGGAGTCACGAATATTTTCGGGATCATCTTCGTAAAGGCATCGAAGAATTTAGCGATGGCATTGGTAACGAAGAATTTTGGCAAAGTTTTGCTGAAGGCTTATTCTACTGTTCTGGCAATATGGACGAACCAGAAAGTTATCAGAAATTAAAAGCTTTTTTGAGCGAGTTAGACGGTAAACGAGGAACAAGAGGCAATCGCGTTTTTTATCTTGCTGTTTCCCCTAAATTCTTTAAACCAGCCCTCAAAAATCTGGGTGCAGCAGATATGCTGAAAGACCCAATTAAAAATAGGGTAGTAATTGAAAAACCTTTTGGTAAAGACCTGAGTTCGGCCAAATCCCTCAATAAAGTAGTAGGTAAAGTCTGCCAGGAACAACAAGTTTATCGCATCGACCACTATTTAGGGAAAGAAACAGTTCAAAATATTTTAGTCTTTCGTTTCGGCAATGCTATTTTTGAACCCCTGTGGAATCGTCAATTTGTCGACCACGTACAAATCACCGTAGCCGAAACCGTTAGTGTAGAAGAAAGGGCTGGCTATTACGAAACCTCTGGCGCACTGCGAGATATGGTGCAAAACCATCTGATGCAACTGTTTGCGATTACGGCGATGGAAGCACCCAATTCTCTAGACGCAGATAGTATTCGTAACGAAAAAACCAAAGTATTGCAAGCTACTCACTTAGCCGACATCAACAATTTAGAGCGATCGGCTATTCGCGGTCAATACTCTTCAGGCTGGATGAAAGGAAAACCAGTTAAAGGATATCGCCAAGCAGAAGGCGTAAATCCAGAATCTACTACTCCTACTTTTGTGGCTTTAAAATTAATGGTAGATAACTGGCGTTGGAAAGGCGTACCCTTTTATCTGCGTACTGGCAAAAGTATGCCTAAAAAAGTAACCGAGATTTCCATTCATTTTCGCGAAGTCCCTCTGCTAATTTTTAAATCTGCCTCGCAACAAGCAAGTCCCAATGTTTTGAGTATGCGAATTCAGCCCAACGAAGGTATTTCTCTTAAATTTGAAGCGAAAATGCCAGGGTCAGATTTACGGACTCGTACTGTTAATATGGACTTTAGTTATGGTTCTTCTTTCGGTATGGCAACGGCCGATGCTTACAACCGACTATTACTAGATTGTATGTTGGGAGACCAAACCTTATTTACCCGTGCCGATGAAGTAGAAGAAGCTTGGCGAGTGGTTACCCCTATTTTAAATGCCTGGGAATCTCCTAGCGACCCTAGCTCAATTCCTCAATACGAAGCAGGAACATGGCAACCCACAGAAGCAGAATTTATGATTAACCGTGATGGTCGTCGTTGGCGGAGGCTATAACTATTAGTACAGCTTAATTAAGGAAAACTAATAAACAATAACGAGTAAAGAAAGATCTATGACAACTACACAATCCGCTCCCGTTGTTTCTTTGCAAGCACCAAAAGACGTTTCTATTGAAGAGATAGAAGCCGAACTACGTCAAATTTGGCAAAGTTATGGTTCAGATGAAGAAGGTGCTGCTGCCACGAGAGCTACAACCTTTAGTTTAGTCGTTTATGAACCCGATGGCACACAACAACTACTGGCTTCTTTAGGTTTTTATACAGGTCCCATCGACGGAATTGCCGGGCCTCGAACAGAATCGGCCATTAAAGCAGCCCAAAAAGCTTATGAGATGGAAGTTAGTGGCAAATCTAGTCCACAACTACTAAGTAGATTACACGACGAATTTGTTCGAGCCAAAACAGAAGATAAATTAACCACAGAAAATAAAACCGCAGCCATTAACTATTCTCCCGATCTAGATAGTGGCGGACTGGCTGATGCGATCGCTAGTTCTAATCCCTGTCGGATTATTACTCTGTGTCCTACTCTGGGAAAAGATGAAGGGGTTAAGGCACAAGTTTCTGCTTACTGTCCGATTAATAAGCAGAATAAAAATACTCTTGTTTGTTGTGAATATATTACTCTTAGCGGTACCGCAGAAGCCTTAGAAAGAATTGGTGGAATTATCTCTGCATTAATGATTAGCGACCTGCCTAAATTTATCTGGTGGAAAGCTACTCCTGCCCCTGAATATCCCTTATTTAAACGCTTAGTAGATTGCAGCGACAGCCTGATCGTGGATTCTAGTAGTTTTATCCATCCAGAAGAGGATCTAATTTGTGTTAGTAAACTACTTCAAGAGTCAGTAGCTATAGCCGATCTCAACTGGCGAAGATTAGCACCATGGCAAGAACTAACCGCAGAAGCTTTCGATCCTCCTGAAAGACGTGCTGATATTTATGAAGTAGATAAAGTAACTATTGACTATGAAAAAGGTAATCAGTCCCAAGCTTTGATGTTTCTTGGTTGGATTGCCAGTCGCTTAAGTTGGACTCCTGTTAGTTACGATTTAGAAGGAGGCGATTACGATATTCGTCGAGTTAAATTTACCGATGATAAGCAAAGGGAAATTGAAGCAGAATTAGCAGGAATTCCTACGGCTGACTGGGGAGATATTCCAGGCGATTTAATTAGTTTGCGTCTCAGTTCTACCAATTTAGATGCTGACTGTTGTACTGTCTTGTGTTCTAGTACTACTGGTTGTATGCGAATGGAAGCAGGAGGTGGAGCGCAATCCTGTTATATCGAACAAGTAACGCCCATGTTCGATCAAAAAACAGAAGATTTACTCGGTCAGCAATTGCAACGTTATGGCAGAGAAATGCTTTATGAAGAGAGTATGGCAGTTACCCATCAAATTCTTCAGTTAGCAAATGAGTGATAGATAGTAGGGGTAAGGCAGTGTCTTGCCCCTATAGACAAATTTGATAGCGAAAGCGGGCAGTCCGCAAACCCATCGCCTTTAGGCATGGACGGGGCTTTCAAGCACCTGAATGCGATTCAGGTGACAGCCCCTTGTTAGGACGACACGGATGCTAAGAAGTCCGTGATAAAGTATGGTATAATTTTATCAACACCTCGATTGGATATGTCGAGGAAGCCTCGACATCCCTCTCGGTCATGCTAACTCGCACGTATGAATTCAAGCTTAAGCCCACTGCCGAACAAGTCTCAATTATGAAGTCTTGGCTAATTGCCTGTCGCAAGGTTTATAACTATGCACTGGCAGAAAGAAAGGCATGGGTAAATTCCAGAAAGTGCGAGATTAACGCTTGTAGCATAGAGAAGGAATACATTATACCTGCGGACACGAAAAAGAACTCTCTGAAAGAGTCCATTCTTGTCCAGAGTGTGGCTACATCACGGATAGAGATGTGGCAGCAGCGCAAATAGTCGGGCAGCGTGGAATTAAAGCAGTGGCGGTAGGGCATACCGTTCAAGCTTCTGGAGGGATAGGTCGGCTTCGATCCTTATGAAGGAAGAATCCCGCCTTTTTAGCGATAGCGCAAAGGTGGGAGTGTCAATACCGTCAATCTGCAGATTGAAGATGAAAAAAGTCATAGTCATTACAGGTGGTAGTCGTGGCATTGGTGCAGCTACTGCCTATCTCGCTGCTGAACGAGGTTATGCAGTTTGCGTCAACTATCTTCACAATCGAGAGGCTGCCAAGAGCGTTATCGAATCGATCGAACAGCTTGGAAGTAAAGCGGTCGCGGTAGCTGCTGATGTTGCTTGTGAGACTGATGTAATTAATCTGTTTAACACAGTAGATGAACAACTAGGAAAAGTGACTGCACTTGTTAACAATGCTGGGATTCTAGAGCAGCAAATGCGAGTTGAGAATATGGATGCTGCTCGCCTGCATCGAATCTTTGCCACAAATATTATAGGTGGATTTCTGTGTGCTAGAGAAGCGGTTAAACGTATGTCTACAAAATATGGTGGCGCAGGAGGAGCTATTGTTAATGTCTCATCAGGTGCTTCTCGGCTTGGTTCTCCTAATGAATATGTAGATTATGCTGCTTCTAAAGGAGCGATCGATACGATGACCGTCGGGTTAGCGAAGGAAGTTGCCGAAGAGGGTATTCGCGTGAACGCCGTGCGTCCAGGTTTTATCGACACTGATATTCACGCAAGTGGTGGTGAACCGAATCGTATTGAACGAGTAAAAGAATTTGTTCCTATGAAACGAGGTGGTCAAGCAATTGAAGTTGCCAAAGCAATCTTATGGTTATTGTCGGATGAGGCTTCCTATACAACAGGTTCTTTTATCGATGTTACAGGAGGTAAGTAGAAATTTAGCATGACACAAATCAACTCATTACCTCAGATAAATAAGATTAATCGTCTTCGTCGTCTATCCCATCTATTAGATAATGCTATTCCCATACCTGGGACTGGCTATCGTATAGGAATAGACCCTATTTTAGGATTACTTCCTGGTGGTGGAGATACTGTGGCGGGGGCATTAGGGGCTTATATAGTTGTTGAAGCTGCAAGAATGGGACTACCCCGCCAAGTTGTAGGGCAGATGGTAGGGAATATTATATTTGATTCGGTAATAGGTACTGTTCCAGTCTTAGGAGATTTATTTGATGTTGGTTGGAAAGCTAATGTCAAAAATATTGCTTTACTAGAAAAACATTTACATCTTACTCAAAATAATCGAAAAAGCGACCGCCTTTTTTCGATCGGCTTAATTATCCTTTTAACCATAATCGTAATTGGATTTGCTACTTTTACCGTGTTGGTAATTCGTTGGTTATGGAATGTGATTAATTAAAGGGCAAGGCATTGCCTTGCCCGTACAGTTATTAGTTAATTCTATTCTCGATTCTGTAATTTCCCGACCAATTCCTCAAAAGGTTGCCAATTATCTTCTTCAACAATTGGTTGCCAAACGGATTCAATTACTGGACGCAGTAAAGCTGTTTGAGGATTATAGTAATTTAGTCGATCGCTTAGTCGTTCTCTTTCTTCTGGAGCTATTTTAGTTAAACATTGATAATATAAATTACGCCAATTATCCTTAATTTCCGCAGAAAAAGAAGCATTTTCAAGAATTATCGATTTGTCTTCGTACCAACCAAGATTAAAACCGCTAGCTAATTCAGCAAAGAATTGATGGTAGCCAATATCGGTATTTCTGAGTAATTTAATAGTTGCTGCTAATAAATCTGTTGTTTCAGGGATAAATAAGTTTTCTAATCCCAATTTTTGCAGCATTAACTTTTGATAAGCAGAATTATAGTAATCGTCAAATTGAACCAAGCCAGCTTCTAAATCGTTAATAGATACCACCATACCCAAAGGTACTTGGAGCATTTCTAAATTCAACTTACAAATAAAAGGCTGATTGCCATAACTGTATCTTCCGCCATAATCAAAATAAGCAGCCGTAAATTGAGGATTGTAAGTGGGAATAAAGGCATAGGGGCCATAGTCAAAACTTTCCCCTGTAATTGACATATTATCCGTGTTTAAGACCCCGTGACAAAAACCTGCTGCCATCCACTGGGCTGCTAGTTGGGCTATTCTGGCTACTAATTCTGCATAGAATTTAGCGTATTTGTCTTTAGTGTCGGGAATGTGGGGGTAGTAAAGAGCGATCGCAAAATCTAATAACTTTTTAATTAAGTCCGATCTTTTAAAATAATATAACCTTTCAAAAGTACCAAAACGAAGATGAGAAAGACTAAATCTAACCATTACCGAGGAACGAGTAGGAGAAGGTTCATCTCCACGCCATAGGGCTTCTCCTGTCTCGATAACGCTTAAGCAGCGAGAAGTCTTAACTCCTAGATGGTGTAAAGCTTCTGCTGCCAAAACTTCTCGAACGCCCCCTTTGAGGGTTAGTCTACCATCAGCAGTGCGAGAATAAGGTGTCCTACCAGACCCTTTTGTACCTAAATCGTAGAGATTACCATCTGTACCTCTTACCTGTCCGTAGAGAAAACCCCTTCCATCTCCCAGAAAAGGATTATATTCTCCAAACTGATAACCGTGGTAGCGTAGGGCTAAAAACGAGGTTACGGATTCAAATTTGCCAAAAGCTTCAATAAAATGCTCATTTTTTACAGCTTCTGGTTGTAATCTCAATAAAGGTAACAAAGAATCATTGCGAAAGCGGAGGATATGTTGAGGAAATTCGGCTGCTGCTACTTCATCGTAGTAGTCATCACCTAAATTTTCTAAAGCTGGTTCGTATTCAAGATGGAGAAAAGGATTCACAGAAATTCCAGTTACAGAAATCGGGACATTGCGGAATTATTCTATCAAAATAGCCGATCGCTTCGATCGTCAATAGCGAAAACAAGGTAGAGCAAACCTTGATTAACCTGAGTTCGAGTTAACATCATTTAGCTTCAAAATATGTATATCAACTGAATTTACAAGCGTGCTATCGCCGATCGAACCTCCTTTGCCCCTTCACCGATTAGTAAAATATAGCGGATAAGCCTCTCTCTGCGTTCTCTGCTCGGTGCGCGTTCCTAAGGCGAGGAAGCGGAGGAAGCCCGCGTCGGCGAAAGACGCAAGGGAATGTCCTCCAAGACAGCCTCGCCAGGGTCGCACCGCCTCTGCGGTTTATTAAAAATAAAGGATGCTAGTATTTCTGGTCGAGGTAATGCCGGTTCGGTGGAGATTACTGCCACCGATACCATTACTATTGATGGTGAAACTTCACGTGGCTTTTCTAGTGGTGTTACCAGTGGCGTCGGTTCGAGAGCAGAGGGAAATGCAGGAGGTGTGAGTATTACTACTGGTTCTCTGACCCTGACCAATGGAGGGTGAATTTCTACTAGTACATTTGGTCAAGGAAATGCCGGTTTGGTAGATATTACCGCTAACGATACCATTACTTTCGATGGTGAAGATTCAAATGGCTTTGCTAGTGGTGCTACCAGTGGGGTCAATCCGGGTTTTTACTAATAAACTCACGATTGAGAATGGCGGAACTATTGAAGCGAGTAACTTTGATAGTTTGGGTGTTTTTAGTTCAGGTACGGGAGAACCAGGAAACATTAGCATAGAAGCTAATTCTATCAGCCTTGCTAATGGTGGAAGAATTGATGCTGCTACTCAATCTGAAACTGGTGATAGTGCCAATATTAACCTTAGAGTTGTCGATAATATTACATTGAGGGATAACAGTTTCATTTCGGCTCGAGCATTTGAAAATGCTAACGGTGGTAACGTCAATATAGATACAGAATTTATTATTGCTTTTCCTAATCAAAACAACGATATTATCGCTAGTGCAGCACAAGGACAGGGTGGCAATATAAATATTACTGCCGAAGGAGTTTTTGGTATTGAAGAACGTCCTCTCAATCCTCTTACTAACGATATTAATGCCAGTTCAGAATTTGGTTTATCGGGAACAGTGAACATAACACAACCAACGGTTGACCCTGCCAGTGGTTTAGTAGATTTAACTCAAGAAGTAGTAAATGCCTCTGACTTAATTGCTCAAAACGTTTGTACACAAACAGCTAATAGTGAGTTTGTAGATATTGGTAAAGGTGGCTTACCCCAAAATCCCGAATATGTTTTAACAGAAGATACTATTGAAGTAGGATTAGTTGCACCTATCATGGCATCTGAAGAAGAAATTAAATCAGATAGAGAAACAGCAGCAGTAAAACCCCAAAAAACTCTTAAACCTCCCGCACAAGGCTGGATTTTCCATGAAAATGGCATAGTAGAGTTAGTGGCTTATAATCCCGCTCGAACAGGCGCTGGACGTACTTGGGATAATTATAGAGGTTGTCAAGATTGATTTAACTTAGTCTCCATAAAAATCAATTATTGTTTGCCGATAGAATAAAGGCATACCCGTATCAAAGTATTGTCCCTTAACCAAAAAACCGACCGCGCCTTCCACTTGCCGTAATCTATCTAAACAGGTTGTTAACTGAAATTCTCCTTTGTAGCGTGCATTATTCTGAATATCTTCTGCCAACAGACTAAAAATTGTTGACTCCAGTACATACATTCCAAAAACACCTAAAAACTCATTTTCCGACAATCCTTCTACTCTTAAATGCTCTCTAGCATAATCTAAGCTGGGTTTTTCGTATATTTGCGTTATCTCTAAAACGGAATCACTATCTTGCCATTTACCCGTGACACAACCAGCCTTATGGATGATATCTGCCGACATTACCGTCAAACCGATCGTACTCGTACCCACTTGCTGGTAAGTATCGATAACTTGTCGAGCGCAAGAAATATCTATATTGCTAGTGTAGACATGATCCCCAAGTAATAACAAAAATGGCTCATTATTCACCCAATCTTTGGCACAGAAGACAGCATGACCATAGCCTTCTTGTTCTGATTGAATTAAGATAGTCACGCGATCGCCCAAATTTTGCAGATACTCACTATATTGACGATTTTCTGGAGATAGTTTTTGCCAAAGTTGCGGTGATGGTGGCGAATGAAAAAATGAAGCGAACAATTCTCTGTCCTCTTTCTGCACCACAATGCCTACTTCTTCAATCCCTGCATTGACTGCTTCTTCTACAATAGCCACGATTATAGGTTTAGTTCTACCATCGCGATCGACAATAGGAAACAGTTCTTTTTTGACTACTTTAGTAGCAGGAAATAAGCGAGTCCCGAAACCCGCAGCAGGAATTACCGCTTTACGAACTTTTTTACTTGCGATCATAAAATTATAAAAACCTATCCCAAAAAGCTACTACGGACATTGACAATAGGCTTGCATTCTTGCTTCTAAGAGATTAGAGTCTTCCCAAGAATCTTCGACTGGCATGGACTTTCTCCATTTAATCATCGCATTTTTTGCCCCCTGATAATAAGGAGAATCTTTAGGTACTAGAGTTGCTGCTTCAATTGCTTGGGCATAATTTCCTTTAGAAGCACGATAATTAGCAATAAGATATATTTGTCTACTCCATTGCTCGATTAAACTTTGAGCTTCTTGATACTCTTGTACTCCTGGGGCTATTTGACGTAAAACACTAATTGCTTGACTATAGGAAGAAGCTTGAGTGGGGTTAATCAGTTTTTTTGCTTCTGTAAGAGCATATTGGTTAATTTTTTGTTGTCTTGCTCTTAGTTGCCAATGCCCGATCGATTTTGTGGCTTGTTGAGCGATAAAGTGAACAGAAGCTTCATCTTGAGGAATGAGTTTGGCTGCTGCGATCGCACCATTAAAGTCTCCTCGACTAGCTCTTCCTTGAGCGATATCTAAAATTACTTCACTCCAACGAATAATATCCAATTTGGCATCTTCATAAAAAGGAGAATAAGGTTGAATTTTTCTAGCTTGTCCTATTGCCCGATTAAAGTGAGAAGCTTGGTTATTTTGTAGCTGAGCTCTACCACTATTCGGTATACTAACAGCTTCTGGCGAATCTAATTCGAGATAAATTTTGGCTCTTTCTAACAAGTTTCGAGCTTGAGACGATGTCTGCAATAATAAGGGAAACAATAGGATGATACTCCCTATCGATAAAAACAAATGCCACCAAAATCTTTTGGTTGAGCAAGTAACTTTCTCTGTTGTGGGAATAACCCTCTGTGAGTAAGTATAACCTTGTAAATAAAAACTGATAGATTTAGAAATAACGCGATCGGTAAAAATATCCAGTGAAAATGATTGTGTTGGCGGAAAATTCGGTAGTTTAATTGTTGCTCCAGAATTTGAGGAGGTAGATGAGGAACTAACTCTCTTAATTTGAAAAGACTTAATTTTAGTGCCAATAGGCATAGAGGAAATTTCTTTTAGCTGTTTCATAAGGGGTGGACTAATAAAGGGAAGAACTGGCTGTCGATCGATGTTTAATATTGCTCCACAGTTTTGCATATACTGAAATCCCACTCTGCAAACAGGCTAGACTAAAGATGAACGATCTTTGTTTTTAACAGTCTACTAGCTTTAAAAAATTGTGTTGTCAAAAATTGTTAAGTAGAGGTTTAAATTAATATAATGATTTTTAGTAATTTACTCAAAAAAACTAGTAATAAATGGCAACCAATCATCAAACAATTGGAAGCTGTAGTAGGTAAAGATGGTGTTGTTCGTCGTAAGGAAGAGTTACTGACATATGAATGTGATGGTTTAGCAAGTTATCGTCAACGCCCTGCGGTAGTCGTTCTACCCCGCACTACAGAACAAGTGGCTGCTACTGTCAAAATTTGTCACGACAACGATATTCCCTGGGTGGCTAGAGGTGCGGGGACGGGTTTATCTGGCGGTGCTTTGCCAGTAGAAGATTGTGTTCTCATTGTTACTGCCAGAATGAAACAAGTTTTAAACATCGATCTAGATAATCATTCTATTACAGTACAACCAGGAATAATCAACAACTGGGTAACTCAAGCTGTTAGTGGTGCCGGTTTTTATTATGCCCCCGATCCTTCTAGTCAGATTATCTGTTCTATTGGTGGTAATGTAGCGGAAAATTCTGGTGGGGTTCATTGCCTCAAATATGGTGTTACTACTAACCACGTTCTGGGCTTAAAGTTAGTAATTCCCGATGGTTCTATTATCGATGTCGGTGGAGCAATTCGAGAAATGCCCGGTTACGATCTTACTGGTTTATTCGTTGGTTCGGAAGGGACACTAGGTATAGCTACAGAAATTACTCTCCGTATTCTCAAACGCCCCGAATCAATTTGTGTTGTCTTGGCTGATTTCTCTACCATAGAAGATGCTGGTGCTGCAGTCACCGATATTATTAGTGCGGGTATTATTCCTGCGGGTATGGAAATTATGGATAACTTAAGTATCAATGCCGTAGAAGATGTAGTTGCTACTGGTTGTTATCCCCGCGATGCTGGTGCCGTACTGTTAGTAGAATTAGACGGTTTGCAAGTAGAAGTAGACGAAAATAAAAAGAGAGTAGCCCAGATATGTAAACAGAATAATTCTCGTAATATTACTTCTGCTAACGATCCTGAAACTCGCTTAAAATTTTGGAAAGGAAGAAAAGCAGCTTTTGCAGCAGCAGGACATATAAGTCCTAATTACTTCGTTCAAGATGGGGTTATTCCTCGGACTCAGTTAGCTACCGTTCTTAAAGAAATAAATGCCCTCAGTGAAAAGTATGGTTATCGAATTGCCAATGTTTTTCATGCTGGCGACGGTAATCTCCATCCTCTCATCCTTTACGATAACTCCGTAGAAGGCGCATTTGAAACCGTAGAAGAAGTTGGTGGAGAAATCCTCAAACTTTGTGTTAAAGCAGGGGGCAGTTTATCGGGAGAACATGGTATTGGTTCGGATAAGAATTGCTATATGCCCTATATGTTCAACGAAACTGACTTAGAAACTATGGGTTATGTGCGAGATGCTTTTAATGTTAAAGGTTTAGCCAATCCAGGTAAAATGTTTCCTACTCCCCGTACTTGCGGTGAAGCAGCTAATGCCCAGAAAATGAAAGAATTTAAAGATGCAGAGTTGTTTTAGCTAATAGCTATTAGCCCTTCGGGTTCGCCATTTGACGGCACTCATTACTCGGATGCAAGCTCCGAGTCCGTGCCTCCTCATGGGGGAGACCCCCAAGACCGCAATGGCTCACCATTAGCTATTAGCCATTAACCAACTTGTGACCTCCTCCAGACACCTATCCCAAGGGATAAGGTGCTGGCTTCCCTAGACTCACGACAGGTTTTCCTGGTTGTTTCTTGTTTCCAAGGGTTTCACCACTTATCTAGATGAACAGCTACTTGTACTATACACCCCCGACAGAGCTAATTACTAGTAGCAGTGGCAGGATAGCAAACTTTTGTACCTCCTAAACCACAATAGCCATTGGGATTTTTAGCTAAATATTGCTGATGGTATTCTTCTGCGTAATAAAATTCGGGTGCAGGTATAATTTCAGTGGTAATTTTAGAGTAACCCGCTTTAGCTAATTCTTGTTGATAAGCTTCTTTAGATGCTTCGGCTAGTTTTTGTTGTTCGTCAGAGTAAGTATATATACCAGAACGATATTGCGTACCTGCATCATTCCCTTGACGCATACCCTGAGTGGGATCGTGGCTTTCCCAAAATACTTTCAGTAAATCTTCATAACTAATTACATTAGGGTCATATACCACCAAGACAACTTCATTATGTCCTGTCATACCACTACATACTTCTTGATAGGTAGGATTGGGAGTATATCCTGCTGCATAACCTACTGCGGTAGAATAAACTCCTTCTTGTTGCCAAAATTTTCTCTCTGCACCCCAAAAACAACCTAACCCAAACATTGCCATTTTCATACCTTCAGGAAAAGGAGGTTTAAGAGGATTACCATTAACATAGTGTTTATCTGGAACAGGCATAGACTCGCTACGTCCTGGTAAAGCCTGTTCGGGAGAAGGCATAGAAGATTTTTTACCGAAACCAAATAGTACCATTAGAATTATTGTTTGTAGATATATTAATTTTTTTTCTCTTTTATTATGATTACTTAAATTGCTCGAGTTTTGGGGTTCGGAAAGTACTACTTTTTATTAGTTCGGAGTTCGTCGTGACGTTCCATGGAACGTCCGTACAGGAGTTCGGAATTATTATGCTAAAACTTCTCCCCCATCTTCCCCATCTTCCCCTGTTCCCTTGCTCTCCTGCTCCTCAGCACCCCTGCTCCCTTGCCCCTGAAGCTCCTCAGCACCGCTGCTTTTAATTCTTTCGATCGACCATTGTGGCACTAGACTGGTCTGTAGGTAATACTAAGATTTCGCTAAGATTAACGTGGGGTGGGCGAGTTGCACAGAAAAGAACAATTTCAGCAACATCCTCGGCAGTAAGTGGGTTCATACCCTGATAGACTTTGGCTGCTCGTCGATTATCTCCGCGAAACCGAACCTGACTAAATTCTGTTTCTACCAAACCAGGATCGACGGAACTGACGCGGATGGGAGTACCTAATAAATCTAGTTTCAATCCTTCAGATAAAGCCCTTACCGCAGCTTTGGTAGCACAATAGACGTTACCACCAGTATAGGTTTGATGTCCGGCGATCGATCCCAAATTGACAATATGTCCCCTGCCTCGACTTACCATTCCTGGAACGAGAAATCTAGTTATATAGAGTAAACCCTTAATATTAGTATCGATCATCTCTTCCCAATCCTGGATGTCACCTTCATAGAGTTTATCTAAACCACGACTCAAACCAGCATTGTTGATCAGAATATCTACCTCATGCCAAGGTGCAGGTAAAGAGGATAAGATCGATTCTACTTGGGTGCGATCGCTCACATCCATTTTTAGTAGATTAATTTTACTGTTAAAAGTTCTTTGTAGTTTTTCTGCAACTGATTGCAAACGCTCAAAACGACGGGCTGCCAAAATTAAAGCTGCACCCTCTCGGGCAAAAACATGGGCACAAGCTGCTCCAATTCCACTACTTGCACCTGTAATTAAAACAATTTTATCTTTAATTGAAACCATATTCCCTCTTTTTTAACTGAAAAGATAATATCTACAAACTATGTACGGGCAAGGCATTACCTTGACCCTAAATCAGGACTCTAATAAGTTTATAAACCTGAGATAAGAATTAGTAATTTTTTTTAATGTTTACTCGCGATGGCAACCCAAAATAACTATCTTGGAAAAATAAGTTAACGTTACACCGCCGTCGACGGTGCCTGCGTTAACAAGGGGAGGACGCGGTATCTGAACTTGGTTCAGATACTCTAGCCGTCCGTACTGTCTCCCAATTCGGGCTGCTCGCGCGTTCCCAAGCTGCGGAAACCGCAGCGGGGTCGCTCGTCAACATTATGAGGAAATCTCATAATTACGCCCTCAGAATTTAGTTCGGGAGCTTGTACGCCCACCGTATTCTGCGGTCAGATAAACAGTCTGAGTAGAAATTAGGCAATATAAGAGGAACATTGCTATAGTGAGCTATAATCTAGAGCAATACTACAAAGTCTTAGGACTAGAATTAGGGGCATCTCTCGAAGAAGTCAACCAAGCCTATAAAGATTTAGTATTTATATGGCATCCAGATCGCCTTCCTCAAGAAAATCATCGGTTGATTCAAAAATCAGCAGAAAAGTTAAAAGAAATTAATCATGCGCGGGATTTGCTGCGCTCATTCCATCGTCAAAATAAAAATAACAATACCCATAGCCAATCAAAACCTAAATCACAAGCCTATAGTCAAACCGATCGATCGCCTAAAAATCCTTACTCTAACCGTCAAACCTACCAACCACCCAAAAATTCCTATTCTACTCGTCAAACCGATCGACCACCTAAAAATCCTTACTCTAACCGTCAAACCTACCAACCGCCTAAAAATCCTTACTCTAACCGTCAAACCGATCGACCACCTAAAAATCCTTCTTCTACCAATCAAAAAACTTACTCTACCAACAGGCAAACAAAGTCTTACTATACCAATACAGGAAATTCTTACTACAGACCTTACTATAAAGACATGAGAGGTATAGATCTCAGTCGAGCTAATCTTCAAGAAAAAGACTTGTCTGGCAGAAATTTACAAAAGGCTAATCTTAGCTATGCGGACTTGAGCGATAGTTTTCTCCACAAAATTATTTTAGAAGAAGCAAACCTCAAAGGTGCCAATCTTTTCCGTGCTAATTTGTTGGGGGCAAATTTAAGAAATGCCAATTTACGGGAAACTAATTTAATTGGTGCTGACTTAAGTGGTGCTGACTTAAGCGGTGCCGATCTAACTGGGGCAAAAGTTGCTATTAATCAAAAAATTATGGTCAAATTAACCGCAGTTAAGTTAACAGGGACTATTTTGCCCGATGGTTCGGTTCATTCGTAGTTATTTTGGTCATTAAGGAAATTCAATCTCAGGAGCATATAAGCTTTGCAATCGTTGTAATCCAGCATTGACTTGCAAGAAAAGATCCCCTGTCCCTAAAAGATAAGCTGCTTCGGTTGATGAACCGCCCAAAATTATTTTAGAATTACCTTCGCTACCGCTAGTAGAAAGGGCAATTCTTCCTGGTAAGTTAGAGCGAATAATCGGCGTAACTATACCCGCTTCTGGACGTTGAGTAGCGATAATTAAATGAATTCCTGATGCTCTTGCCATTCCCCCCAAACGCTTGATGCTTGCTTCTAAGGCAATGCGAGTTTCTTTTTCGACCATAAAGTCAGCATATTCATCAAAGATACAAACAATACGGGGTAGGTTATGTTTGCTTGATGTTTGTTTTTGATTGTAAGCATCGAGGTCAAGACATCCTGCTGTTTCAAATAGTTGGTAACGCTTGTCCATTTCCGTGACTAATTCTTCCATTAAAGAAATTGCAGCTTCACTATCTTTGACTACTGGGGAGAGTAACCAAGGCATTTGGGTAAATTCAGGGAAAGTTACTCGTTTAGGATCGACCAGAGCAATTTTGACTTGTTCGGGGGAGTGACGATAAATGAGGCTAAGGAGGAGCGATCGCAAAAATTCACTCTTACCGCTTCCTGGCGTACCGCCAATCAAAAAATGACAGTTGTTAGGATCGGCTAAATCTGCTTCTACTAGCTTTCCTTCTAAATCGACTCCGATAGCGATACTTATAGCTGCGTCATTTGTAAGATCTTGGGGATCCGCTAATACTTGAATTAAAGATAATCGGGGATGTTTAGTCTGCCAGTCAGCTATTTCCGTATCCAACCATAAAGTTTCAAAAGCTTTAATGTGAGTAATTAAACCAAGAATTTCTTCTGCTGTCTCTAGATAGTGAGAATTTTTGGGATCGGATTCTTCCTCTTCTTCTTCATAAAAGTAAAATTCCATTTCCGCTGCTTCAGGAGCGAAACCAGAGGGAAATTCGGTATCTTCATCATAGATAGCACCTTCAAACTTTGTACCTTCAAGATTTGCACCTCGTAAATCGGTCTCAATTAAACAAGCATCCCTAAGATCGGCTTCGGCTAAATTGGCTCTGGTGAGATTTGCTCCTCGCAAGTCTGCACCAATTAAGCAAGCGCTAATAGTTTCTTCATCAGCATACTTGGGACGATAGATTAAGGTTAATTCTCTGTCTTGATTATTTCTACCAAAAACGTTTTTTAATTTAGTACCTATTCCCCCTACCCATAAACCAGATTTGCCTTTTAGTTGGACTGATTCTGCTTCAATCAAGCTAGATAGTTGTTTGTTGGCATCAGCATCATTAGGATTAAGCCGAACCACTTTTGTAAAATCCTCGATCGCTCCTGAAATATCTCCTGCTGCTTGGCGCGCATAACCACGATGAGAATAGCCGTGCCAATTTTCAGGTTCAATTGCGATCGCTTTGGTATAGTCAGCTATCGCATTTTGCAGATTTCCTAAAACTCGATGAGCATATCCTCTGCTAATATAGACTTTGGCATCATAATAATTAAGAACAATAGCGCGATCGAAGTCTGAGATTGCTCCTTGATAGTCTTTTAATTCCTCTTTTGTCCAGCCTCGAAGACAATAAAGATATGCTTCCTGGGGATTTAGCGCGATCGCCTTACTAAAATCAGCCAGTGCTTCTGTATAGTTTCTTAGTTCGCTGTGAGCTTCTCCCCGAAAACTATAAGCACTAGAATAATCAGGCTCTAATTTAATAGCGCGGGTTAGTGCAGCGATCGCACCTCGATTATCTCCTTGTTTCAGGAGGAATAAACCTTGTTGATAATAGCGATCGAATTGACTCATTTACTCGCTCCTACTGTTACTTTGGGAATTAAGCAAATTAATCGCTCTTTTGGTTTGGAGTTAGGATTAACAAAACATATTTTCTGATCTTGCACTAACTCTTGAATCAGATTTTCTATTTTTTTTTCTTCTACCTCAGCAAACTGACTCTTTGCTTGTTGAATTAATATTTGTTGTCCTAATAAATGATGATGTTTTACTAGGTTAAGTAGAAATTCTTTTATTTCTCTAAGCAATTCTTGCTCTTTGTCTGTATCTTTAGGCTTTATCTTTTTATAAGTAATGGCAGGAACAATTTCTAAATCTTGTAATAAAGGACATTGATATAAAACTTTTGTTTCACAAACTAGTTTTTCTAGCTCGGTTAAGCTTAAAGGCTCAAAGTTTAAAACTAAATCGCCTGAAATAGCATCATTTTTGAGTTTTTGATAAGTTTTTAAATAATGAACAGATTCTAAGTTCGGTTTAATATGATGATTAGATATATTATTAAATATTTGCTGATATATTTTATATCCTTGATTATTAGTTTTGCCTAAAGATTCGGCTCTAATCATAATTAAAGTAATATTTTTATTGGAGCTAACTGCTTTTTCACAGGCTTTCATGGCATGAGAAAAACTTTTTAAGTTAGCATCTTCATTCCACAATATACCAAGCTGTTTAGATCGATCTAATGACCGATAGCTAAAAGAATAACTAGAATATTTACCAGATAATAATTTACGTTTTATCTGCTGAACTCCTAAAACAGCCATAACTGAAATTAACATTTCAATTAATTCTGGAGAAGATAGCTGCCGAAGGCGATCGATCTTACCTTTAGTTTTATTTAATTCATCTTGCCAAAGGAGTTTAAAAGCTGCCGAACGATCTAATAGCGATGGTTTTTCTCTAGAAATTTTAGATTTATACTTTTACTACAAGTAACTAACTCGCGATCGCACAAAGTACGACAAATCTTTTCTGTTTCCGAAATTTTTGTTTTACTGTTGGGTTTAAGTTCGCTAATCTTACCCCGATAATTTTCTCTACCGACAAGCTTGAGGAGAAACTTTAATTCTTTTACTTCCATGCTTTACAGTGCGCTCTCTTTTTTTCCAGCTTATTCTCATAAGTTTTGCAGTCGCATTGATATAAATACTGATTTACTAACTTTGTTACCAAAACCAAGCTAGTAGTTCGCTACCTTGATTTTGACAGGTTGAGATTGAAGTGGAGACAGAGGACGCGAAGAAACGAGAATAGCAGGATACAGAATTTCTATGCGTCCGCCCTTTATAAGCCCCGTGGCGGAGTACCTTCGACTACAGACGACTATAGTTTCAATGAAGTTTTACTATACTGCCAATAATGAGCGCAGACAAAACAAAAGGCTTTCTGTTAAAAGGAATAATTGCTGCAGAATGACTTACAGTAAAAGGCATAAACAGTATTAACTATATTTATTCTGTTTTTCTAATTATTGTCTAATTATTTGAAGTAATAACTAATTAAAAATTTATCGTCCAAAACCTTGTAACCTAGAAATCTGTCTAAGTTGAAGAAAGAGAGAGTGTATGAAACGTTTAGCATTGCTGAGTGTATCCAATAAGGCGGGAATTGTCGATCTAGCCAGAAAGTTAGTAACCGAATTTGATTTTGAAATTATCAGTAGTGGGGGAACAGCCAAAACTCTACAAGAAGCTGGCATCGAAGTTACCTTAGTTAGTGACTATACTGGTTCTCCAGAAATTTTAGGCGGAAGAGTAAAAACTCTCCATCCTCGCATTCATGGAGGGATTTTAGGAAGACGGGATTTAGCGCAAGATAAAAAAGATATGGAGGATAATCAGATTCGTCCTCTCGATCTAGTAGTTGTAAATCTCTATCCTTTTACCCAAACTATTGCTAAGACTAATGTTACCGTAGCTGAAGCGATCGAACAAATTGATATTGGCGGTCCTGCCATGTTACGGGCAGCAGCTAAGAATTTTAAATATTTAACTGTATTATGCAGTCCTAGTCAATATGATGCATATCTGCAACAACTGCGAGACTCTCAAGGTGAGGTATCCCTGGAATTTCGTCAACAAATGGCAGGTCAAGCTTTTGCTCATACTTATGCTTACGATCGCGCTATCTCTACTTATTTTGCCGATTTAAATTCCGTAGCAGAATTACCACAAACCTATACAATTAGTGGCGAACGTTTACAATTACTTCGTTATGGGGAAAATCCCCATCAAAATGCTGCTTGGTATCAAACAGGAACTAAAGCAACAGGTTGGGCAGCAGCGAAGAAACTACAAGGAAAAGAACTCAGTTACAATAATCTAGTCGATTTAGAAGCAGCCAGACGAATTATTACTGAATTTTCTGCCGAAGAACCAGCAGCAGCCGTACTCAAGCATACTAACCCGTGTGGAGTTGCTATTGGCTCTAGTCTGGCAGAAGCCTATGAACGAGCTTTTAATGCTGATTCTGTTTCTGCTTTTGGGGGTATTGTTGCTCTCAATCAACCTATCGATGCAGCTACTGCTACAGCTTTAACTAAAACTTTTCTTGAATGTGTAATTGCTCCTGGCTGTGATGAAGAAGCCCAAAAAATTCTGCAAGCTAAATCTAAATTGAGGATATTATTACTACCAGATTTAGTGACAGGACAGAAACAAACTGTTAAAGCGATCGCAGGAGGATTACTAGTTCAAGATAGTGATGATGTTCGAGAAAATCTCGATAAGTGGCAAGTAGTCACCGAAAAACAACCAACATCAGCCCAAATGGCAGAAATGCTCTTTGCTCAAAAAATAGTCAAGCACGTTAAATCTAATGCTATTGTTGTGACCAAAAATAGAACTACTCTGGGTATTGGCGCGGGACAAATGAATCGAGTTGGTTCGGTTAAAATTGCCCTCGAACAAGCAGCCGAACAAGCCCAAGGTGGGGTTTTAGCTAGTGATGGCTTCTTTCCTTTCGATGATTCAGTGCGTACTGCTGCTGCTGCGGGAATAACTGCCATCGTGCAACCAGGTGGTTCTATTAGAGATAAAGATTCGATCGCAGCAGCCAATGAATTAGGTATTGTTATGGTATTGACAGGCACTCGCCACTTTTTACATTAGTCCCTTTGATAGATTCAAAAATATCTTTTTTGCGGTAATATAGTTTATGGTGGGCTATTTATGCTCAAAACAAACATTGATGACCAAAATAAAAACAGTAGAAATAATCAGAAATTGGAGGATGATATTTAATGACCCAAGTGGTTCTGGGACAAAATGAAAATATAGAGTCTGCATTACGTAGGTTTAAACGCCAAGTATCTAGAGCGGGAATCTTTTCAGATCTCAAGCGTCTTCGTCATTTTGAAACACCGATTGAAAAGCGTAAACGTAAAGCTATTGCTCGTCGTAAAAAACGTTATCGTTAATATCGTTAATATCGTTAATTAGGATTGAGTAAGATAAGAACAGTTTACAACTGTTGTGTCTGAGGATTGGTAATCTTTACAGTATAGTCAAATCCAATCAAGAACTAAATTAATCCAGACAATAAAAGCGATCGCCCTTTACTTTTAGGCGATCGCTTTTATTCTTAGCTAATTATAGTGTTCCACTGACCAAATTTTGACAAAATCCAGTAGAAAAGGAATGGAGACTATCATTATTGCTAGCTTTAATAACCAAGGAGCGCAAACTAACGTTATTAAAATAAACAAAATCCCAGCAAATCCAATTCCTGCCTGGAAAACATCGTCTTTGACAGTGTAGCTAAAATAGACGGCTATGGTGGCTGCTAATAAGTTACCTATCGAAATCGCAAGCATCACTTAAACCTCATTGATTTAGATGCGGTGCGTTCCTTCGGTTTTCAAACCTACTTCCGTCCCTTTATCTGCTTCGTTTAGAAGCGATGGCGGGATGAACGATACAAAAGATATGTTCATGTATTTGGTATATCAGTATATCATAGCCAAACTAATCTTCTAGATTTTGTGTCAGCAAAGCATAATAATCTTAGTTATTAGTTATTAGCTTTTAGTTTTCAGTATCAGCAGCGGTCAGAAAAAAATGATACTTTACTACCGTAGGCGCGATAGAGATTTTCTTCTTGCAGAACGTTTTGTCTTTTTCCTGCTGCCACTAGTTCTTTATTGAGCAAAATCAGATCGTCAAAATTGGCGATCGATTCTCCCAAGTCATGATTGACAACTAAAACGATTTTTCCAATACTAGCTAGTTCGTGAAAAATCTGGAAGATAATATCTTCTGTTTTCTGGTCTACCCCAACAAAAGGTTCATCAAAAAATAGAATGTCCGCTTCTTGTGCTAGAGAACGTGCTAGAAAGACTCTTTGTTGTTGTCCGCCAGAAAGTTGACCGATAGGACGATTTTTATAAGCTTCCATTTCTACTCTGGCTAAAGCCTCGCTAGCGTGACGACGACTTACACCAGAAAAACGACGGAACCAACCAGTTTTTCTTACCCTGCCCATCATAACTACATCCCAAACTGTAGCAGGGTATGTCCAGTCAATTTGTGTCCTCTGGGGTACGTAAGCCACTCTGTCCAGACTGGCTTGTAACGGTCGAGCGTTGTATTGCACCGTACCCATATTTGTCGGAATTAAGCCGAGCATCGCTTTAACTAAGGTACTTTTTCCTGCACCATTGGGACCAAATACTCCTGTTACTCTACCTGAAAGTACACTGAGATTGATATTTCGCAATGCTTCTACGGTACGGTAGTAAACTCCTAAATTGTTAACAGCGATCGCGTTCATACTAAACTGTCGTCCATCTAAGTTTTGACAACTTTGAGCAATTATTCTTATTTGGGAATTATGATAAGAATATGATAAACATTATGAAAGAATTATGAGAAGAATGTCAAGTCGCTTCGCTCTAGTTCGGAGTTCGGAGTGACCTTCGGTAGTCGCTCCGCGTACGGAGTTAGTAGTTAGTAGTTGGGCGAAGAATGAATTTATGAAAGCCAAGATATTAGTGGTCGTAGGGATTTTGTTGGGGATTGGGTTTGGTGGTTGTCAAACAAACCGAGGAGATGAGATTAGTGAAGAGAATAAGCCTAAAGTTGTTTCCACCAGTACTATTATTACGGATTTAGTCACCCAAGTAGGGGGAGAGGAAATAGAGCATATAGGAATTATGCAACCTGGTAGCGATCCTCATGTGTACGAACCCACTCCTAAAGATGGTGTCGCCTTGGAAAAAGCGGATTTAATTGTTTATAACGGTTATAATCTCGAACCAGGAATAATCAGATTGATAGAAGGGACTAGTATTGAAGCAGAGAAATTTGCGGTGGGAGAACTAGTTAAACCCCTAGATTTTGAATATCAAGGGCAAAAACAGCCAGACCCTCACGTTTGGGGAGATGCGCAAAATGCGATCGTGATGGTTAAAGGAATTCGCGACCGCTTGATAAAATTATCTCCAGAAGACGAAGAAGAATTTACAAATAACGCTACCCAACTAATAGAAGAATTAGAGCAGTTAGATACATGGATCGATCGACAAATTCAAACTATTCCTCCATCTCAAAGGAAACTAGTAACTACCCACGATGCCTTTCAATATTATGCTAATGCTTATGGTTTAGATGTAGCTGGTACACTGATTGGTATTAGCACCGAAGAGCAACCAAGCGCACAGACGGTTAAAAATTTAGCTGAAGAGATCGAGAAAACTAAAGTTCCTGCTATTTTTGCCGAAACGACTATTAATCCGAAATTGATTAGCACTGTCGCAGAAGAGGCAGGAGTAAAATTAGCCCCCCAAGAATTATATTCCGATTCGATCGGCGCACCAGGAAGCGAAGGGGATAGTTATCTGAAAATGCTAATAGCTAATACTCACAGTATTGTCGAGTCTTTGGGTGGTAAATATGAACCTTATAGCTCTAAGTTTTAAAGTCGATCGTAAATGTAGTATTATTGGTAAAAATTTAAGCTTGAATCTCTTCTCGATGATTATAGACTAAACTAACCATTAACAAATTTATGCTTCGCCATTGACTGCGATCGATAGCTATAGCAATACCAACAAAAGTTAGGACATCTCAAGGCAAAGTAACAATTAGCAAGTAGCAAGTAGCAAGTAGCAAGTAGCAAGTAGCAAGTAGCAAGCTCGCAATTAGCAAGCTCGCAATTAGCAAGTAGCAATTAGCCATTAATTCACGTCCTAATATAAATACGTACTGCTATAGATAAATTATTTCTGATAATTCATCTCAAAATTCAAAAAGACTATGAGTCAACAAATACAAGAATTTGGTTGGTGGATAAAGATTTCGACAACTAACCCCATGTACATCTATTATTTTGGCGTCTTTGATAGCTATTACGAGGCTGTAAGACATAAAAACGGTTATATCCAAGATTTAAGCCGAGAAGGGAGTCTAATAATTGATATTCAGATTAATCGGTGTCAACCTGAGCAATTAACTAGGGTTTGCTGAATAACTTGACAACGTTGAGCCAATATAGGTTACAGAGATCTTTGATGCAGAAAAAAGTGAGGTGAAAGGGGCGAAAAAGCCCTAAAATTGGTGAAACGCCCTTGCACT
>JASJDJ010000227.1 GCA_030065635.1 Xenococcaceae cyanobacterium MO_188.B32 | reverse complement strand
CCCAGTTATTGACAAGTTTTACTCGCTCGTTCGGGGTGTTAATTACCTCCTTATCTATCCCTGCGGTATGCTTTCCAGTGTTTACTTGAGTAATTTGTCTCACCGAAATTAATAGATTAGCGTAGCTTCTATTCATCAATTTCTGCAATCTTCTTAGTTGCTTCCATTGACCAAGTTTTCTGGCACGAAATATTCGTTGTTGTAGATTTCTAATCAGCTTATAAACTTTTCGCCAGTTAATCTGACTCCAATCCATTAGCTGTTCCGCCTGTCCATTTATTGAGTTTTGACTCAATATCAAACTTTTCATTTGGTTCGATTTCTAATCACAAAATCAATTTCGTATATGACCCAAAGGAAGTTTGCTATTGCTTTCGCTCAAGAGCAAATTTTGAACTCTTATCTTGGGCATTACCCCAAGCTTTCGCTTTTTCCTTCATCCTTTACCCGACCGAGTGTTCCGTCTTTGTTGCCTCAGACCTACTAATAATTCGACTTTTATTAGACTCTGCGGGGCCCGGAATGGGGGGAGTTTAAGTTAATCTTGTGGCGTCAACAGGTTATCTATTGAATATGTCCCCCCTTCCCGCCCTGTTGTATCGATTGAAGATTGAAGATGAAATCGGATGCGCCAATAATCTTTTGTTGATTGTTGTTTTACCTTTTCTCCGACAGGATTTTGTTCTCTCAGCTATGGGATGATACAACCAATAGCCCTTCCTGTTTACCATTTTGGTCACAGCCTATCAGGTTTTTTGGCTGTTTTAGCAGTGACGAAGTTTAAACGGTGCGTTTGCTTACGCTCATCCTATTTTTCATCGGTTCCGCTAGCTCCTCACCGAATTTAACCTTATTCAGCTACGGCTACATTTGGGGTGTGCATTCCATCTGTTTCATTGCTTACTTCAGATGTCACCAGACTCTGTAGAGTCTTTTTCCATGCGGGTGCGAGGGGAGACTCTCGCAGTGACTTCGGAGTCACGTTTCAATTGACCAGTTCAGGTCGCACGTATCACTTGCTACTCAAACCCCCTCCCCTGCTTTTTTCGCTTTCCAGCAAGATGCGAATCATAAAAATATTTCTATTTAGCTGACAAAATTATGCCCGTTGTCTCTTTCGCTATTGAAGAGAAAAATATTAAAAATAGCGATTGCTTGATTGATTTCTAATTCTAACTTTTAATCATATCTTCAATACTAGCACCAGGATTATGCTCCCAGCGATCGCCGACATGGGCATAAATTGAAGTAGTGCGCGGATCGGCGTGACCTAGTAAATCTTGTACCTGTCTCAAGTCCGAACCAGTTCTCAATGCCAACGTACCAGCAGTATGTCTGAGGCTATGTGCCGTAAGAATTCTACCAGGAGTATGTTTCAAGTTACATTCAACCAGAGCGCGATCGCATATCTCCCTAATGCTGCGTCTGGATAATTGACCACCCTTATTGTTGTTACTTAAAGAGACAAAAACATAATCTGTTGGTTTGATTTTCCTTCTGAGAACTTTTCGCCTCAACAGAAGATAATCTTCTAGCTGAGTTGTTAAACTTTCAGTCAGGGGAACGATCCTGCTGCTGCGTTTGGCAGATACCTGTAGACCAGTTTTGATTCCCTGCCTGACGATATCTTCGACTTTGAGTTGGTGCATTTCTACCGTTCTGCAACCTTCCAAGCTCATAATGCCAACCAAAGCGCGATCGCGCAGCCAGCTCAGTTTTTCCTTATTCGTCTTAGCTCGCTCTAATTGAGATTGAAGATAGTCGAGTAGATACTTTAGTTCTTCTGCCTCCATAAAGGTAATCCGAGCGGCAGGATCTTTTCTATCTTTGGGAGCTTTAACTTTAGCTACGGGATTATTGCTAATCAGTCCATGAGCTTGTGCCGCTTTGTAGAAGATTCTAATAATGTTGAGTTTAGTGGCGATCGTCGAGTTAGCGTATCCAGAGTTAACTAAATGTTGTCGGTACAGCTTAATATCATCTGCTTCTGCCTCTATGGGTGAAAGTAGATTATCCTCGCACCATTCCAAATATTGCTTGGTTTGAGACAGGTAGTTACGAATGGTATCGGCTGAAGCCGCACCATCACCTACTTCCATTTGGAGGAATCGGGCAAAAATATCTTCTAGGTTAGTGATTTCCGTTTCGGGGACAACTATCGCTGGTTTTATCGATTGAAGCTCTTGTTTACTTTTTCTTTTTTCTACTACGGGAACAATCTCAATTTTCATTTGACCAATAATCCATGAACTTCAGCAATTTCCAAAATGGGTGCTACTAAATCTGGATGGTTTAGGTTTAATACTTCTACCCTTGCCGATTCAATTTTCGGTTTTGCTCGTTCGTAAAGCATTATGGCATCCTCCCCGTTATGCGCTCCTGAAAATATCAATCCTTCAATTTCATCATATATTTCTGGATGTTCGTAGAAATATTTTCCCCATGTTTGGGAAATATCTCTTTGGGTAATGCTTGAAATAGCAGCTACAGTACCCGCTCCCATTGCTCCAGAACCTCTTATATCTAGCAGTCTTATGTTACTTGTCAAAGTTAAAAATGCTACCTGCTGTTGCTCGAGCGCGATGATTCCACCATCACCAAATATTTCTACCAGACAACAAGATAGTGTTCTTCCTGTATAAATAACACTTCTATCTGGATCGATTTTATTTTTATACGAACCGTGATGATCGAATCTACTAATTGGTCCATAGCTTCTAAAACTAGTAGCAGTAATACCATATCGTGTCGGGTCAAATATCCTAATTAGTACCTCTCCACTTTTTAAAGTTACGTGAGTCGGACTGATCCCACCTGTAGGTGGGGGCTTACGAATCACAACCATTACTGCGCTACACCTACTGCTCTCGCTTCAATTATTACTGCCTCTATTTCTCCCTGTTTTAATATTTCAACTGGAGTCTTTCCTTCAAATGCCAAATGAGACTTACAGAGCCAATTTAGTTTGGCAAAGTCGGAGACATCTAATGCTGCTAAGACTTCAGGGAAACCATCTATCACACCATCATCTCCTTCGGGATCGAATTGCCAAAGCGGATACTTATAAACCCCTTTGTCCTTGATTCCCAATATTCTTTTAGCCAACCTGCGATCGCGAACTGTCGATCTATTCTCACAGCCTAATAGCTCTGCTACTTTGGTAGAAGTTATACTGTCAGCCAAAAGTTCTCGACGACGCTTCACGTAACGCTCTAAGTTGCCAAGCTGTAGTTCTAATAATCGACTGGGATTGGGTTCGACATAATCTTTACCAGCAATCTTTTGGGCTAACTCTCGTTCTTCAAGAGAAACTACTTTTGGTAAAAGTGACTGCTGGATGCGGATCAAGTCTTCTGGTTCTGCTACCTCAAACAAGTTTTCTAGCTGTTTGAGTATTACCGTCGCTGCCTCCTCCTTCGACTTGGGTATCTCTATCTTTTGAGTAATAGTGTTTTTCATTATCTGTATCCCCCTAAATTCATACCCCAATTATAGTTTATGTATGAAATGTATGTTTATTTGTTATTAACAACATGAAATGTTGTTTAACATCTGATAATTGTCCTAATAAGAAGTAAAATGAGCAAATAACTGGATAAAAAGCTTGTATAGCAATACTTTAAACTATCAAACAATTTTGTCATCATTATTTAATATGCAAAAGATACGCTAAAATTCAAAAAAGCTTTTAACTCTTAACTATTGTTTAAAGAGTGATGCCTCGTAAACCTAATCCAACTTGCGTCTACTGTGCTAAAAACTATCGTACTGAAGAGGAAGCCAAAGCCAAGCATCCAGAATGTTATGTTGGGCATAACTGCCGTATCAAACGCAATCGTCTGCGAAATCCTGGTCAGATTAATGCCAAACGTCGAGCCAATTATGCTAGGAAATTAGGGGTTTCTACTATCGACCCCCTACTCCCAGAAGCCTATCGAGCAGAATTGGCTATTTACGGTCAGGAAAATCAATTCGTTCACGCGCTCGCTCTTAAGATTTATCAAGGTAATAAGCTGACTCATCAGATGTTACCGCAGCATACTCAAGGACTAAGACAACCCGAACTGGAAGCTTATATCCAAAAACTACTTAATTATTTGCAAACAGAATATGGAATAGATTGCTTTGGTTTAATTTATTGGTTGAAGAGTGAGGATTGCCCCGAATGTCAGATGTAATGAACTATTCCTTTGAAAATATCATTAAACAAGTTAATTCAATTAGTTCATCCTCCCTATCTGATGAAGTTAAGTTAAGGCGATCGGGAGAATTATTTTATCAAGGGAGTCAGACTCTTCTGCTTCAAGCCGAAAAGATACTGGAAGCTGCTAGAGCGCAAGAAGTAGATTTGACTGACACCAAAGTAGATAGTAGTTTTAGTCTATTTTTAGCCTCTTTAACTCAACAAAGTATTAGCACTAATTTTTTACAAAAATATCTCAAACCACAACCTAGAGCTACCTATGAGCGAGAATCAATGATTAAAATTGAGTTTTTGACATCAGATGAAGCATCAGAGTTATTATCCACATCATTAGAATCTGAAATCATATCTCTTGCTTACGATGAAGATATCAATGTTTGGGTAGATAGGGTAGCGAACTTTCTTGAAATCAATCCAAGCATCAATACTTTACCCCAGATTGTCAAAGCTACTGGCTTATCTGACGCTCAGGTGTTTATTTCTTTACTATTTGGTGGGTTTGAATTGGTTCAGTCTGGAGAATTTTATGACGGGTTTGAGATTAACGTAAACTACCCACCACTTATTAACTCACCTGCGGTTCGCTAATTAAAACGGCTCATGTAAGAGAAGATGAGAAGTCAGGCGATCTCGTTTTAGATAACATAAAGAATACTTCCTAGCTCAAGCTGAAGAAACAATATCATAACCTCGTAACAGACGACGCATTTGGGCTTTTTGATACAGTTTTACACCTGTTTCGTAGTCGATACAGATAGTAGAAATTGAACGACCAAAATCTCTTTTAGCTACCGAACCCCAAGTTTTTTTAAGTAACCAATTTCCCCATAGGTCTTGGCATAATTCGATAATGTAGAATCGAGTATCTTTTTGCCAGTCAGAATATAAATATTTTTCTAATTGATAACTCAACACGGCACGGTTTTTAGAATCTCACTCTTTGAATATTAATACGATCGCTTTTTTAGCTTCTAAAAATTGTTAACTTTTTTAAGATAGGGGGTGGCTAACGCTCTTTAGTTAGGAATAATTTACATACCTTCCAGTAAATGAATGCCAATACCTCAATATCAAAAATTACGACTGTCGAACAAGCAGTCGATTTGCTCCATCAATGTTTCGAGCTTTCTACTCTCAGTAGTGCTGTTGAATATCTCGAACAAAGAGAATTGAGATATCAATTATTATCTCTCTACAGCCACTTTTTTCCTCAACAGTATGCTAAAAGTAATACTTCAGTTTATCCTGGATGGGAAGAAAATGATGGTTTACTAAGATACACTGAACGAGAAATTGAATTTCTTCAGCTTGTCGATAAAAATTTATTCCCTCTCAATTATTTAGATTATCTTTTTGAAGAACAAACTTATTTTGTCGAACCTTGCTCGATTCTAGTAACGCCTTTGGGCATGGGGCAGCTAGAGGATTATGAGATGTCCTATGGCGATTTGGCATTAGGAGACAAGATTTTATTGCCCATGTCTACAATTGGTAGGGAAAACTTAGAGTATTGGCAGCAGCATCTCGGTGAAGATTGCTACAGAGATTGGTTTGATGCGAAATTATCTTTTCCTCTAACAATAACTGAAATTGCCCATCCTCATAGTATTGATTTTAAAAATTAGTTTTAGAATACTGGTATTCTAAAACTGTTTTAAAGTTGCCAAGTGTCGTTCTACAACAGCTAATTTCTGTTGGATGATTGCTTGAAAATGTTCTAGTTGCTCTAACGGCAACTCTTCTACAGATAAATTCTCCACGTTATCGATCGCATTTTTATAAATTTTATTTTGAGATGTCTTCTTGGCTTTGCCTGGACAGTGTTTTTCGATAATAGATGAGACTAGTTTTCTGGTATCATTTCTATTCAATCGCTCAGCAATTGTTTGTTCTGTAGCTTTAACTCTGAGGTTTTTGCCTTTTACTTCTCCGCAGTTTAAGTTTTTAGGTTGAAGTCGATTGAGTATTTTAGCCTGATAACATCCTAAGCCCTGATTGCGAGCAGCTTCTTTAAGATCGTCACATAAAAAGACCATGTCTAGATCGTTACCCACAAAAGAGTAAAAATCAACTTGTAAGTCTCGTAAAAATTCCAGAATTTGTAGCTGTTTTTCATTTAAGCTAATTGATGCCAACTCAGCTTCTGCATCTTGTTCTATTAGAGTTCTGCCTTTAGCATTCTTCTCCAATTTATATTTAATATTGCGTAAAAGTTTAGCTATTTCTTCTGTCTTTATGCCAACTTCTGTCACCATTTCTCTAACTACAGCCTCAGCCCGATCTAAGGGAGTTAAAGTTTCACTGTGGAGATGATGAATTAAGGTGCGTCGGTGAATATTATCATCTAGAGAGAGGTTAGAAAATACAGCCTCTAGCTGTGTCCATTTTTTTTCTCCAGCTTCTACTAACTTACAGGCTGCACGCCAAGTAACTTCTCCATCCTCAAGATAGTAAAAATCAGAATTATCATCAGGAACTATTAAAATTAAAGGCTCTAATTGGCCTTTAGCAAGCAGAGACTTACATCTTCGCTCGATCGTTGTTTCAGTAAAAGTAACTCGGCATTGATCGCTAGGCTTAATTTTATCAATTGCTATGAAAGCTTTCCCTGATTTTTGTTCTAACTTGAGACGCAGTTCTTTTAATAGTTCTTCTTTGTTGGCTGCTTCTGCGGTTAGCAGTGAAATTTTTTGCTGTAATTCTAAGATTTTGTCATTCTCTCCTTTAGCTGCGATCGCCGATTGCAAACTTTTACTGGCACGCTCTCTAAACTTACTTTTTACCATTTCTTATTACCTCTAGATCGTTGACTATCGAATCGAAATTACTATTGATTGGATCGGAAGGGCGAAGTTGTTTTAGAGGAACTCCCTCCATAGCTGATTTTTTTAACCACTGCCACTTTCTGAGTGGAGGATAGCAGCTAATTTCCAACTCTTTAGCTGCGTCTTTGAGTAAACCGACTAAAGCTTGTTCGTCACTTGATTTATGGTTGAAATGGTTAGGAATCAATCCCAAGATTTCTGGAGGAGGATCGAGTTCTAATTCTAGAGATTGGTTGAGAATATGTTGTACTGAACTAGCTACTGTTAGAGATTTGACTCCGCAATCAACGGGAATGAGAATATGGGTAGCAGCAGATAAGATGTTATCAGAAAGTAAGTCAAATCCAGCACGGCAGTTTTTTTATCCCTATCGGGGATGTGTTTAGAAGTGGTCTTCTTAAGAGCGATATCCCAATTAGGCTCTTTCTCAAAGGCTTCAATTAAACTTTTAAACCATTTGTCGTGCTTACTCATATGCCTCTCAATTACTCTATTCTCAACGCCGAACCAATTATATTACCAGCTTACACAAACATAGAATTTTACCTGGTCGGATGTGGGGGGACGGGTAGTTGGCTCGCACCTAGTCTTGGTCGAATTGCTAGAACATTAAGCAGACAAGGCAAAAACACTACCTTAATTTTAATCGATGCTGATATCGTAGAACAGAAAAATGTCCTACGCCAAAACTTCTGCGATGCTGAAATTGGGTTAAATAAAGCTCAAACTCTCGCATTACGATACAGTTTGAGTTGGGGCATTAACATTGAAGCTTTGCCCGATTCCTTCAGTCCAGATATAGTAGCTAGAGATTACTATCACAGAGAGCATAAACTAAAAATCCTAATCGGTTGTGTGGATAATACCCTCGCTCGTCAGTCAATTGCTAGTGCTATATCTCAGTATCAATCATGGCATACAAGGAATATACCAACTGAACTCTGGTGGCTTGACTGTGGCAATCATACTAATAGCGGACAAGTATTAATTGGCTCTCACTTATCAACAGAACTCGATGCCTACCAATTTCATCAATTGGGATGTACTAAATTGCCAGCACCCTGTTTACAACATCCCGAACTATTAGAACCTAAACGAGAAGAATTATCTGAGAATAATATTTCTTGTGCCGAACTTGCCCTACTTAATACTC
>JASJDJ010000054.1 GCA_030065635.1 Xenococcaceae cyanobacterium MO_188.B32 | reverse complement strand
CGAAGAGGTAAATTCGCCTGAAACCCAGATATATTAAGGATTTAGCTATTTTGAGGTTAAACCATTAATATATCAGGCTTTCACCCCTTTTTGAACCTAGTTTTTTGTCAAAGTCCCGTTAATACCGAAAGCGTGAACTACTGCACCACCGTTAGAAGTAGAGACAATACGATCGTCCATGTGTCCCAGATAGACCCCTGCATCGGTCATGTTGTCCCAATGTAATCTACCATCTGGCCCCTCAGAGACAAATCGAGCAGCAGCGTAATGAGAGGGACTGGTACCGTCTGGATGAATGAAAATGACGTTACCAGTATCTTTGGTGGGTTCGGGGGGCTTGACCAAAGCGACCTACTGTACCAACAGGTAGATAGTGAATTTCACCACCCCCCATAATCACATCAACCCCAGATTCAACGATTTCGGCGGTAATACCTGTAACATCGCGACGGCTTTCTGCATCAGCTAAGAAAACACCTGTACCAGGTTCGGCAATAAAACCAGAGTTGATCACCGCAGTAGCTTTTCCTGCTGCGATCGCCTCTTCCATAATGGTCATACCTTCTTGACCAGAAAGAGAAGTATAGGGATTACCCTCTTCATCTAAGCCATAGCTACCCGCAAAAGGTTTAATCCCGTAAGCATGGGCTACCGCACCGCCATTGGAGGTTGCTACAATTTGGTCGTCCATATGTCCGAGATAGACCCCTGCATTAGTCATCTCATCCCAGTTTAGTCTGCCATCTACACCTACAGAAGCAAAGCGTCCTGCTGCATAGTGAGATGGGCTAGTTCCATCAGGGTGAATAAAAATTACGCTGTTATTGTTTGCCATGATTCTTCTTAATTTGGGTTCTTCAGGTAAACTTATTGCGGTGCATAGTTATAAACGATCTCTCGCAATTACCAATATCGCGAGCAGATCTTTACAAGCTTGGTTGCTTGACTTTTATTTTTTGTAGTTCACTTAATTAGTTTTTAATTTCGTAAACTCTTAATTTAATGCTTTCAGAGCAATATTAAGGAAACACCATGAAAATGGTTATTGTTGTCTTAAGAAATTTCAGTTTAAACAGTAGATGGAAATTTTCTTTTTGAGGCGATCGCTAGCTCGCCAATTAATTTATAAATGCAGTTTCAATAATACAAAAGTTCTAAGTAGCCAGTAAACAATAAGTATTATTTATAAAATTACTCGAAAAAAATAAGTTGGCTCTCCAGGGACTTAAATAAAACTGTTAAATTATCAAGAATATTGAAAATATACTGGCAAAAAATACTTGAAAATTAAAACTGAAAAAGCGGCTTTAACCGAGAAAGAAACTCTAAAAGAAGTTATTGACTGTTTGAGAGAATATATACCAATCGAAACTAAAAGTGCATCTAGTCAAGAAGATTTATACAATATAATCATAGGGGCAGCTAGTCAGATTGTAGCAAGCGAGAATGCCGCTAAAAAATTAAAAAAGGCTTACTCTGGTAAAACTGTTAGAAATTATTTAGCCAAATTGGCAAGTTTTAAAGAATTAGAAAATCAATTGAATCTAGCATTAATAAGTAAGCTACCCCCTCGGATTAGAAAAGGAAAACATAAACTAGCTATCGATTTAAATTTAATTCCTTCCGCATGGAAAGCCTAGTCAAGAAGAAAAAGATTATATTTATCGAAGTCAAGCAAAAAGCGGAACCTGCTCGTTTTATGCCTATGCTACTGTATATATAATTGCCAAGAATAAGCGATTAACTCTAGCTATTATTGGTATCAAAACAAGCTATACGTCTGTAGCAATTATCACTTATTTTTTAGACAAAATACAGTCTTTAAATTTAAGAATTAAAAGATTATATTTAGACAGAGGATTTTACACTGCTTCAGTAATAAGATGGCTAATGGCTTTGGATATACCTTTTATAATGCCAGCAATTAGAAATGGGAAAACAGGGGGAATTAACCAGTATTTAAAAGGAAGAAAAAGTTATAAAACTTCTCATACAATGAACGAAGGTCAAGAGAATGAAGTTACTTTTCCTCTTTATATCGTTGCTAAGTATCGTCAAGGCAAAAGGGGAAAACACGGGATAAGATATTTACCTTATGTAGTTTACAAAGTAGATATTAGCTTAGATTCTATTTACCAAAATTATCGTCAAAGATTTGGAATTGAGCGTGAGGGACGCTGGGGTTTCCCCAGCTTGTCCAATCACGCTGTTGAGACTAGCTACCGTCTGAAAAATTTTTGTCGCATTAGAACTACTACTAAAAATCCTATAATTAGATTACTATATCTGGGAATTTCATTTTTAATAGTTAATATTTGGATTTATATTTTATGGCATAAAATATCTAAACCCAGACGAGGTAGCCGTTTGGTCTATCATTATTTGTTTCCTTTAAAACAAATGCTAGCCTTTTTATCGAACGCAGTAAATCGGATTTATGAAGTGAGAGAAATCATCTATATTCCCGATGGTTAATTAATAGTTTAAACGAAAAAATCTAATTTCTCAGTTCAGCAGGAAAATTGAGAGCTAACCCCCCGTTTGCAGCAGGAACGGCGTGGAAGGGAGGACTTTTGGCCAAATGGGCTCAAATATTGGCTATTTCTTTAAAAAACTGACATCTAACCCCTCAATTATTTTTGAGTAAATATAACTAGAAAATATTCTCCTTTTTGTAATAGTTTTATCCCCGAAATATTTAGCTTCTATTATCACTCAAATTATTTCGGACTAATTTTATAACCAATACTTATATTAACTCCGCATTTTTTAGAACTTTAGTACTGAAAATGACTCGAAATAAAAATCAATGAGGGGTTGGCGATCGCCTCAAAAAGAAAATTTCCATCTACTGTTTATGAACACTACAGAATTATTATCACTTTTTGCAACACAATTGTTTTCCAAAACAAAATTAGCTCTAAACTTCAATTATATGAAGTGTGAAAGTGGGTGATATTAATGAAAAAATTAATCAATAACCCTGAAGATGTTGTTCGAGAAAACCTAGCGGGTATGGCTGTTGCCCATCCAGATATTATCAAAGTACATTTTGAGCCTAACTTTATTTATCGTGCCGACGCACCTATCCAAGATAAAGTTGCGATCGTTTCTGGTAGTGGAAGTGGACATGAACCTTTATACAATGGTTGCGTTGGTTATGGAATGCTAGATGCAGCTTGTCCTGGTGAAGTTTTTACCGCACCTACTCCAGATCAGATGTTAGAAGCAGCCAAAATAGTTAATTCTGGTTCGGGAGTCCTTTATCTGGTTAATAACTACAGTGGCGATGTCATGAACTATGAGATGGCTGCGGAACTGGCAATGTCAGAAGGGATAAGAGTATTAAATATTATTATTGACGATGATGTTGCTGTTAAAGATAGTCTTTACACTCAGGGACGGAGAGGAGTAGGAACATCGGTCTTAGCAGCTAAAATTTGCGGTGCAGCAGCAGAAGCTAAATACGACTTAAAACAAATTGCCGAACTTACCCGTAAAGTTAATCTTAATGGTCGGAGTATGGGAATGGCTCTCACTTCCTGTATTACTCCTCAAAAAGGTACTCCTCTGTTCGACTTAGGTGACAATGAAATAGAATTTGGTATTGGCATTCATGGTGAACCAGGTCGTGAAAGATTACCCTTAAAAACTGCCGATGAAATTACCGAAATGATGGCACTTTCTATTATTGAAGACTCTGCTTATAAACGAGTTTTGAGAGAGTGGGATGAAGATAAGGAAGAATGGACAGATATAGAATTAATCGATCCTCCTTTAGCATCTGGAGATTCAGTCTTAGCTTTTGTCAATGGTATGGGAGGAACTCCACTTCCCGAATTATATATTGTCTACAGAAAATTAGCAGAAATTTGTGAGAAAAAAGGCTTAAAAATTGTTCGTAACTTAGTCGGAAGTTATATCACATCTTTAGAAATGCAAGGATGTTCGATTACATTGTTAAAGATGGATGATGAACTAATTAAACTCTGGGATGCTCCTGTGAACACTGTATCTTTTCGTTGGGGAATGTAGTAGTCTGTCAAAAGAGTTCGGAGTTAGAAGATTTAACTTTCATTTCTAACTTTAAAAAGTATTGTTCTATGTCCTTAATTATTTGCCAAAAATTTAGATCGATTAAGTTAAATATTGTCAATTAAATTATGCTCGAAAAAAAACAAATTATTGACTGGATAGACAATTTTACTGCTGTTATTGCTGAAAAGAAAGACTATTTAACGGAATTAGATGCAGCTATTGGCGATGCAGATCATGGGATTAATATGAATAGAGGTTTTCAAAAAGTAAGTGAAAAGTTGCCTACGGTTATCGATCGAGATATCGGGACAATTTTGAAAACTGTAAGTATGACTTTAATCTCTACTGTTGGGGGAGCGAGTGGGCCTCTTTATGGGACATTTTTTCTTAAAGCTAGTGCTGTTGCTGCTCAAAAAGAAGAGTTAACACCAGAGGAATTAGTCCAGTTATTACAAGCAGGTTTAGAAGGAGTTATGTACCGAGGAAAAGCACAGTTAGAAGATAAGACCATGATCGATGCTTTATCTCCTGCTGTAGATGCTTTTAAACAGAGTTTGGCTAATAATAATTCTGAGCTTGAAGGCTTGCAAAAAGCAGTTGATGCTGCTGAAGAAGGGATGAAAAAAACTATTCCTTTAATCGCGAGAAAAGGACGAGCTAGCTATTTAGGAGAAAGAAGTATGGGGCATCAAGACCCTGGCGCAACTTCTTCTTATTTGATGTTAAAAACTTTGCTAGAGTCTGTTCGGTAAGAAAATTAAAATTTACAACTCGCTTCGCTTGGGATAGCTATCAGCCCTTCGGGTTCAGTATTTGCTCATGGGGGAAACCCCCAAGACCGCAATACTTCACTATCAGCTATTAGCTCTTAGCTTTAACTAGAAAGCTTTATCATCAATACTCCCTACTCCCTATTCCCTATTCCCTACCCCTAAACTAAGTCTCTCGTTATTTTCGAGAATTGATGTAATTAATGGTTTCTCTTGTTCTTGTTTCCCATAGTCTACCTTTAGCAGAAAGTATTGCTAATTTAATTCAACACATCGTTAAAGAAGATGTGAATATTGCGATCGCAGCAGGAGTAGACGATCCAGAGCATCCTTGGGGAACAGATGTAATTAAAATTCAAGAGGCAATTGAGTCAGTATATAGTGACGATGGCGTTTTAGTTTTAATGGATCTAGGAAGTGCTGTTTTAAGTGCGGAAATGGCCCTCGAATTTCTTAGCCCAGAGCAACAAACCAAGGTAAAATTATGTGCTGCCCCTTTGGTAGAAGGCGCGATCGCTGCTTCTGTAATTGCTGCAACTGGAGCAAATTTAGAAACAGTAATTACCGAGGCACAACAATCTTTAACTGCTAAGTTATCCCATCTAGAAGCAAGTAATATTGCTCCTCAAGCAGAGTTATCACCTCAGTCATTAACCAAACCTTTGACCTGTGTTTTAACTATTAATAATCCTTTGGGTTTACATCTTCGTCCAGCAGCCCAATTTGTATCAATAGCCAATCAGTTTAACTCAGATGTTCGAGTTAAAAATATTACTAGGTCAAGTGATTTTGTTAACGGTAAAAGTGTTAATCAATTAATGCTTTTAGAAGTTAGATCGGGTGAGCAAATCGAGGTTGAATTCAAGGGAGATGATGCTACTTTAGTTTTACAAGAAATCAAAGAATTAGTAAAAAATAATTTTGGCGAAGTAGAATCATTAACAACCCAAAAACCAAACTCTAAACAACCAATATCTACGACGACAAATAATGAATTAATAGGAATTCCTGCTTCACCTGGTATAGTTATTGCTCCTGTCGTATATTATCAACAAACTTTACCTGAAGTTAAGACTAAAAATAGTGAAAATCCCGAACATGAATGGCAAAAACTACAATTAGCTCTACAAAATGCTCGACAACAAATTGAGAATTTAACCACTCAAGAAAATCCAATTTTTCAAGCCCATCTATTATATTTAGACGATCCACAATTACATACTCAAGCAAAACAGCTTATCTTCGAGCAACAACAAACTGCCTCCTATGCTTGGAAAACAGTTATCGAGCAAGCGATCGCCGATTATCAAAACTTAGAAGATGAATATTTACAAGCCAGAGCGATCGATCTACTGGATATTGGTAGTCGGGTTTTAAAAATCCTGCTAGGAATAGGAATTATCCCTTTGGAATTAGAAACACCTAGTATTCTGATTGCTCCCCAATTAACCCCCTCAGAAGTAGCGCAATTTAACCCGCAACAGGTATTAGGTATTTGTACTGCTTTTGGTAGTGCCACAGATCATAGTGCTATTGTTGCTAGTTTATTAGGGATACCTATGGTGGTAGGAATGGGCGAAGAATTATTGGAGATTCCACCCCATACGCGCTTACAAATCGATGGAACAAAGGGAATAATTACACTCAATCCCTCATCAGAAACCTCTATTTCTGAACCTCCTCAGCCATCCCCTATGATCGAACCCGCAATTACCCGTGATGGTCATGAAATTGGTATTGTCGCTAATATTATCGGGGTAGGAGATGCCCAAAAAGCGATCGCTAACGGAGCAGAGGGAGTGGGTTTACTGCGGACAGAATTTCTCTATCTCGATCGCGTTACTCCTCCAACAGAAGAGGAACAATTAGAATTTTATCAGGCGATCGGTGCAATTATGGGGGAACGCCCTATAACTATTCGCACTCTCGATATTGGTGCAGATAAATCCGTTGACTATCTCGACCTCTTTGTAGAAACTAATCCTGGTTTGGGCTGGCGCGGTATCCGTCAGAGTTTAGATTGTCCCGATCTGTTCAAAACACAATTGAGAGCCATACTGCGAGCTTCTGCACGACATAAAATTAAACTAATGTTTCCCATGGTTACTTCCGTAAGAGAAGTAAGAGCAGCCAAACAGCTAGTGTCAGAAGTACAAGCAGAATTAAGAGAGAGTAAAATTGATTTCGATTCAGAAATTGCGATCGGTATTATGGTAGAAACCCCTGCTGCTGTTGCTATGGCTGACTTGTTGGCAAAAGAAGTAGATTTTTTCAGCATTGGCACTAACGATCTCAGTCAATATATCATGGCAGCCGATCGCACTAATACCAAAGTTGCAGCTTTAGCAGATGCCTACGAACCTGCGGTGCTGAGGATGATTCGCCAAACTGTCGATGCTGCTCACAATGCAGGTATTACCGTTAGCGTCTGCGGACAATTAGCCAGTGATCCTAAAGCCATACCGATTTTATTGGGGTTAGGGGTAGATGAATTGAGTGTTAATCCGCCTGCCATACCTGGAATTAAAGCTAAGATTGCGAGTTTGAATAGATTGGAAACGAAGGCGTTCGGCAATGCTGTATTGCAGTTGGATTCAGCAGTAGCAGTAAGGGAATATGTTTCTAATATAGTTACCGATATAATGTAAGCAGATATTCTTCCTCATACTACTTCTATGGATTACCAACATATAATTACAATCGACCCTGGAAAGCGCAGTGGTAAGCCATGTATTCGGGGAATGCGAATTACAGTATATGACATCTTGGAATATTTGGCAGGTGGGATGACTGAGACAGAAATTTTAGAAGACTTTTCTGAACTTACTTCGGAAGATATTAAAGCTTGTCTTGCTTTTGCAGCCGACCGTGAGAAAAAATTATTTGTGGCATCGCTGTGAAACTGCTATTAGATGAAAACTTATCAGACCGTATTATTCATAGGATTATCGATTTGTATCCCAATTCTCAACAAGTCAAGACTCTTGGCTTGATAAATACTGATGATGCAATTATTTGGGAATATGCAAAGAAGAATGGGTTTGTAATTGTTTCCAAAGATTCTGATTTTCACCAGCGCAGTTTGCTTTATGGTCATCCCCCAAAATTAAATTTATCTATCTTCGTATTGGCAACAGTCCAACATCAAAAATTACTCAAATTTTGAGAGATAATTTTGACACCATCATTAAATTTGGAAGTAGTGAAACGGAAAGTATTTTGGTGTTGATATGACTTGGAAATAGGCGATCGCTAATGCTGTATTGCAGTTGGATTCCTCAGCAGCAGTGAAAGAGTATGTTTCTAATGTCGCTGTGCAGAAGCAATAATTAAGAAGCAATAATTAAATGAATCCCTGGGATCCAGATTCAGCCATGAACATAAATCCGATGAATCCGTTTAACCCTAATGATGAAAGAAAATGAATATGAATTTAGCCAACCTAACCAAGCAATGCACACGAATGCTCAACGATCGCGCAATTGCTTTTTAGCTTTTTGCTTGCACTAGTGACTGCTAGCCGTTAAGCCATACATCACATTTGAGCCATAGCCTCGTAGGCTGGGTTGAGGCACAAAACCCAGCATCTTTTTCCCAAAACAATAGCTTTTTCATGAAAACTGGCAATCGCCGCCTAACTATCCGGTTGCACCCGATGGAACGGGGATTTCTGGCTAGAATTGAAAAGTTACCTGACACGGGTGAACCGTGACGTTACAAATTGCTCAGTAAGAAGAAAATAAACGAGAAGAAATGAGCGATATAGATAGAGATAATCTTTCTGCAAAATTTTGGTTAGAGCCAGTAGCATTGGCTAAAAATATTGGATTTAGAAGCAAAGAGCTAAGAAAGCTAGAATCATTGGTAAGAGAAAACCAAACCAAATTAGTAGAAGCGTGGAATGAGTGCGATCGCCGATCTTGTAGGGTGCATTAATGAAATGTAATGCACCTTAATGCACCTTTTTGAATTGAAAGAAACTCCTACAGCTTGATTCTGAATTGAATAGAATGATTAACAGACGATGCTTAAAGAGAGGCGGCAATTATGACAGTTCGACAACCCCGATATAGCAAAGAGGAATTTGCTCGACGTGGCAATGAAATCTATGAATCTCAGGTGCGCTCTCAGGTTGAAGAAGGCAATTACGGCAAGATTGTGGCGATCAACATCGAAACCGGAGCCTTTGAGGTAGCTGATACGCCAATGGTAGCAGTTGATCGACTGTATGAACGTGAACCCGATGCTCAACCCTGGGTGATTCGGATTGGACATCGAGCAGTCTTCCGTTTTGGCAGCCGCAGTCTAAGGAAGCCCGTATGATGTTCGGTGTGGTCAATAATAATTGTGAAGCAATCATTAAAGTCGCAGTGGGACGTATCGGTTCACCCAAAATAACCGTTGATGCAGTCATTGATACAGGATTTACCAGCTTTTTGTCTTTACCGCTTTCCATCATTACAGAGCTTGGCTTGCCTTGGCATTACCGCGACGTTGGTACATTAGGCGACGGGAGCGAAGTCATTTTTGAAATATACAAAGCAGCTGTGATCTGGGACGGTCAGAATCAGATCATTGATGTAGCGGCTTCCGATGCAGATCCGCTAGTTGGGATGAGTTTGTTGTATGGGTTTAAGCTTCAGATTGAAGCAGTTGAGGGCGGCACTGTTACGATTGAAGCCTTGGAGTAGCGCAAGGTAATTGGCGTGACTTGGTCTAACAAATCACTGCACCCGACCCTGTGCTAAAGTTTCTCTCATCATCCAAAGCTATTAGCGGCGGCGAGTGAGCTTAATCGTTACAAATTGCTCAGTAAGAAGAAAATAAACGAGTTTTAAACGGAGAGCCGATTATCACAGGTACTCGGACATCTGTACGCGCTATTGTTGGTTTGTGGCGTTTAGGCATTATGCCAGAAGAAATATTGCATCATTCCCCATCTAACTTTGGCACAAGTATTTGATGCTTTAAGTTTTTATTTAGATCATCAGACAGAAATCAACGAATATATCGATCACAATCAAATTCCCGACGATGTAGTTCATCCTGCCGTGAAAACTTCATATTGGACAACATCAAACATATAAAAGTCAAGTATGCCGACAGTTCTCAGAATAGGAGCATATCGTTTTTATTTCTACAGTCACGAACCAAATGAACCTCCTCACATCCACATAGATAGAGATAATCTTTCTGCCAAATTTTGGTTAGAGTCAGTAGCATTGGCTAAAAATATTGGATTTAGAAGCAAAGAGCTAAGAAAGCTAGAATCATTGGTAAAAGAAAACCAAACCAAATTAGTAGAAGCGTGGAATGAGTATTTTTGCAATTAGAGCCGATGAAAGAGTACAAAATGTTTACTTCACAGAAGATACTATTAGTGTAGATATTATGGATGGCAGAACTATTACTGTTCCTTTGGTCTGGTATCCCAGACTGTTAGCAGCTACCCCCGAACAAAGAGAAAAATGGGAAGTTTGTGGTGGTGGTTATGGTATTCACTGGGAAGAGATAGATGAAGATTTAAGTACAGAAGGATTATTACGAGGCGCACCAGCACCCCGCAGCCAGTTTCAGAATAAATAATTATACAAAAGCAATAGTTAATTCTATTTGACTGTTAAATTCAGCAACAGTAGTGATGAAATCTATTGCCAGTAATTTTTTAGATTATATTAAATTAATTTCACAATAATTGAAAAGTATTTAATTAAATTATGAGTTTTAGCGATGTAGTGGAAACAATTAAAAACCTCTCCTTTGAAGAAAAACAAGAAATTCAAGCTCTGTTGGCTCAGTATTTGCGTGAGGAACGACGGGAAGAAATATATAACAACTATCAAAAAAGTATCGATGAAGAGCAAAAAGGTGAATTAGATTTTTCCTCGAATATTGATGAATTAAAACAACTAATTGAAGATTAATGATTAAAGTTAGCTTCAGTTCATCTTTTCGGCGATCGTTCAAAAAAAGAATTAAAGGCAAAAAGGAACTAGAATCTAGATTTTGGTCAAAACTGGAAGTGTTTACCAAAGATCCTTTCGATCCAAGTCTCAGAACTCATAAACTATCAGGTAAACTGAAGGACTTATTGAGCTTTAGCGTAGAATATGACGAGCGGGTTTTATTTTACTTCACAGATGATGGAAACGCTGTTTTTGTCGATATTGGCAATCACGATGAGGTGTATTAGTTGATATTTTTAAACAGAGAAAAAATAAACTCAAAAAGATTAACAATTCTCGTAAGCTAATAAATAAATAAATCAATTTCATAAATATACACCTATGACACTTGCTGATGTTCTTCCTGCTATTCGACAACTCTCTGCAACAGAAAAACTGAAACTAATCCGCATTTTGGCAGAAGATTTGGATGTGGCTGATAATATTGCTCCTTTAGAACCTTTCAAAACCTATGATTTGCCAACACCATATGATAACTTTGGGGCTGGTGCGGTTTTGATGGAAACCTTAAATGAATCAAGTGAAAATTGCCAATAAAGGATGAGATTTAAGTATTCAACTAACAGCCCAACTCAAAATGAGTTCGATAGTTTACCCAGAATTCCAATTACTTTAACTAAAGATAATTTCAGTATTGAAACAAAAGGCTTGGTAGATAGTGGGGCAACAGTTAATGTATTACCTTACGAACTTGGTGTTCAATTGGGTGGTGTTTGGAACAATAGTAAAGCCATTATTTAATTAGCAGGAAATCTGAGTAATCAATCGGCAACACCTTTTTCTGCAATAGCTAAAATTGGAGACTTTCCACTCACTAGATTAGTTTTTGCCTGGGTAAATCATCCTAACGTACCTTTAATTTTAGGTCAAACTAATTTCTTTCTTGAATTTGATGTTTGTTTTTATCGCTACGATCTAAATTAGAGTTTGAAATTAATCCTAAGTCTTGACGCGATCGCAAAAACATTCGCTACGCGCTGCACCTCTATGAATTATACTTATTATTTGTGACAATAATCGTAAGGATGACTCGATCGACTGTTGAACTATGGCAACCCCAGAGATTACTAAATACTTTTAGATAATAGTTTTTGCATTATACTTTGCATTATACATAGACAAAATCGTCAAACCCTGTAGAAATATTGCTATTTTGCTACATTGTATTTTAAGGACGCGACCCCCGAATTCGATTCGGGGGCTTGTGCTGTTCTTTTACCTAGACGTTATTTTGTCTTCTCTTTAATGGAAAATCCACCGCCATTATCCCTAAGCACGATCGCGATTCGTCGCCATATTGGTACACTGATGCTAGCTATTGCTGTGGTAGTGGTGGGTGTTTTCTTTATCTTTAGACTGCAAGTAGATTTATTACCTGCTATTACTTATCCTCGCATTGGGGTAAGAGTTGATATACCGGGAGTTACTCCAGAAATAGCGATCGAAGAAGTTACCAAACCTTTAGAACAAGCTTTAACGGCTACAGAAGGAGTAGTGCAAGTATATTCGAGTACTAGAGAAGGAAGAGTCAGGATTAATCTTTATTTTAAAGCAGGAGAAGATATCGATCGCGCTTTAACTGATGCTACTGCTACTTTTAACCGTGGTCGTAATAGTTTACCAGATCTTGTCGAAGATGCACGTCTATTTAAATTCGATCCTTCTCAGTTACCACTATACGAATTTGCTTTAGAATCTTCTTCTTTAGATAATCGCACCCTGAGAATTTTTGCCGATGAAGAATTAAGCCGAGAATTGACTATTGTGCCTGGAGTAGCCTCGGTGGATGTAGCGGGAGGAGTAACGGAAGAGATTAGAGTCAATCTCGATTTATCCAGGTTACAAACTTTGGGTATTGGGGTAAATGAAGTGTTAAACAGCCTCACCCAAAGAAATCAAGACATAGCAGGAGGAAGACTCAGAGGAGAATCAGGAGAACCTTTAATTCGTACTCAAGGAAGGTTTAAGAATATTGCCGATATTAGTAATCTTACTTTAGAAATTACTGATAATAATGATTCTCCCTTTAATAACAGAAAAATCTATTTACGGGATGTCGCCGAGATAAAAGATACTACTACCGAACAAAGAGTATTTGTCAATCTTAATGGCAACCCTGCTATTAAACTGAGTGTTCAAAAACAACCAGATGCCAATACTATTACTGTAGTCGAAGGAATCAAACAAAAACTAGCATACTTGCGAGAGTCTGGATTTATACCCGCAGACATGCAAATAGTAACGACTAAAGATGAGTCTCGTTTTATTCGGGACTCTATTAGTAATGTGGTTAGTGCGGGATTAATAGGTACTATTTTAGCTGCGATCGCGGTTTTTTTCTTTTTAGGTTCTCTACGTCAAACCTTCATTATTGTCCTTGCTATTCCTTTGGCTACTTTTACCGCCATTATTTTGATGAAAGTATTGGGTTTATCGCTCAATATTTTTAGCTTAGGGGGTTTGGCTTTAGGAGTAGGTATCGTGGTGGATAATTCCATCGTCATGTTAGAGAATATTGCGGGGAGGATATCCGTTGGGGCAATTCGCGAATCGCCCGTACAGAAAATAGCAGCTAAAGCGAGTCAAGAAGTAGAATCTGCCCTAATTGCTTCTACCGCTACTAATTTAGTAGCAGTGTTGCCTTTTTTGCTAATTGGGGGTTTATTTTCCTTACTATTTCGCGAATTAATTCTGACTATTAGTTTATCGATCGCAGCTTCTTTATTACTAGCTTTAACAGTCGTACCGATGCTGTCTTCTCGTTTACTAGGAATAAAATGGTCGAGTAAGATTGCTAAATTTCCTTTACTGCAATTTTTTAACACTCAGCTAACGTCAGCTACTAATAATTATCTCCGTTTACTGAAAACTATATTACGTTACCGTGTTTTAGTAATTGGATTAGCATTAATTATTTTAGGCACTAGTAGTTGGTGGATGTTCGATCGCCTTTCCCAAGAAATTTTACCACCCATTAATACAGGACAGGTGCAACTATTTGCTAATTTTCCCTCAGGTACAGATTTAGCCACCAACAAAAAAGTCATGACAGAAGTAGATAAAATTCTGCTACAACAACCAGAAACAGAATATGTCTTTACTTCTACTGGGGGATTCTTATTTGCCGGTAATATTAGCGAAAATTTACTCCGCAGTTCTAGCACTATTACTCTCAAACCTAATAGCGATTTAGAAGCTTTTGTCCCTAGAGTCGAAGAACTCTTGCAAAAATTAAATCTTGTCGATATTCGTTTGCGTCTTTCTCCTGGTAGAGTAAGGGGACTGACTTTAAATAATTCTCCTGTTAGGGCAGGTATTGATGTGGTTCTTCAAGGGAAAGACCCCTCAATTTTGGAACAAGCAGGGCGTAAAGTAATAAAAATATTAGATGAGCGAGGAAAATTATCTCGTTTTCGTCCCGATACCGACTCCCAAGAACCAGAAATCCAAATTAAGCCCAAATGGGAACGACTAGCCGATCTCGGTTTGAGTTTACAAGACTTGGGTAGCACGGTGCAAACAGCGATTAATGGTTCTATTCCCACTCAACTACAACGAGACGAAAGACTAGTAGATATCAGAGTACAAATAAACGAGCGATCGCGTCAAAAACTCTCTCAGTTGGCACAATTACCCTTACTAGCAAACAATAATCTCATCCAGTTAAAAGATGTGGCAACTATAGATATAGGTGAAGCACCCAAAACAATTCAGCGTATCAATCAGCGTTCTACTTTCATTATTGCAGGGGATGTCACCGAAGGAGAAAAACTCAGTGATGCCCTAGCAGAAGTACAAGCTATCCTAGCAGAGATAGATTTACCCCCAGAAGTAAGCCTGTTACCGAGTTATGCAGCTACTTCTAACCAAGAGATACAAAATTCCCTAGCTGTATTGGGTAGTTTAGCCGTATTTCTCGTTTTTGTCGTTATGGCGGTACAGTACAATTCCCTCATCGATCCTTTAGTGATTATCTTTACAGTCCCCTTAGCTTTAGCTGGCGGTATTTTCGGCTTGTATATCAGTCAAACGGCTGTAGGGGCAACAGTATTAGTAGGGGCAGTCTTACTAGTAGGTATTGTAGTTAATAACGCGATCGTCATGGTAGAGTTTGCCAACCAATTGCGCCAAGAACAAAATCTCAGTAGACAAACAGCCATTCTTAAAGCTGCTGCTGCTAGGTTACGCCCTATTTTGATGACTACCATTACTACCGTTTTGAGTATGTTTCCTCTAGCTTTGGGAATGGGAGAAGGTTCGGAATTTTTGCAGCCTTTAGGCGTTGTCGTCTTTTCTGGGCTAGCTTTTGCTACTTTGCTAACCTTATTTATTATTCCTTGTTTTTATATACTCTTACATGATTTAGGATTTGACGACTCCCACCGTTAACTGCAAGCAGTTTAACGGGTGTCCTCACCCTCCATCTAAGATAGAAATTAAATATGAGTAACCTTCCCCAAATAGGACAACCAGCACCAAATTTTGCTGCCCGAGATCGAAATGGCAATACAGTTAGTTTAGAAAACTTTGTCGATCGATGGCTGATTCTCTATTTCTATCCCAAAGATAATACCCCTGGATGTACTAATGAAGCTAAAGATTTTACTAACTATCAACCAGAATTTAGCGAATTAGGAGCAAAAATTGTCGGAGTTAGCCCCGACTCGGAAACATCCCACGGCAAGTTTATCGACAAACACGATCTAACTATACAATTACTAAGCGACCCCGAACATCAAGTAATTGAAACCTATGGTGCGTGGCGATTGAAGAAATTTATGGGTAAAGAATATATGGGGGTAGTGCGATCGACTTTTTTAATTACTCCTGACGGAAAGATTGCCCGAGTTTGGGATAAAGTAAGAGTTAAAGGTCATGTAGAAAAAGTCTTACAAGAGTTAAAAACATTAGTCGGAAGCTAAAAAATCAAGTACTTCTTCCCACCAAGAATCATCAAGATAATATATCCAATCATTATGTCCCGCATTTTCTAAAAACCATAACTTCTTGTTATTATCTGGTAGGGATTTATATAAATTATTGCCTAGATCGGGAGGAATTACTTCATCTTTTCCTGCTATCAGTATGCCGATATTTCCTTGAAATGATTTGAGATTATTAACGCTATTAAATTTATCTAAAACTAACCATTTAACAGGGAAAGAATTATAGAGAGTTTTCGCTAAATTAGGTAGAGAATCCCAAGGAGTTATTAAAACAATACCATCTACAGACAGTTTAGAATCGGAGACGGTAGAAGCAACCACACCACTTCCTAAAGACTCGCCCCAAACATAGAGAGGGTTACCATATTCTTGATGAATTAATTTAATGGTTTTGTTAGCATCAGCAACAAAAACTTCTTCGCTAGGTTTTCCACTTCTTCCACCATAGCCGGGGTATTCTGCCAGCAAAACACGATAACCCAGTTTTACTAAAACATCAGAATAATAACTACGATCGATCGCGCTTCCAGCATTACCATGAAAAATAATAATTGTTCCTTTAGCATTATCTTGAGGTTGTCTAGAAATTAAGCCACGATAATTATCATCTTTACCAATCCAATATTCTAATCCTCTTGGTTTTAGCAATTCTTCTGTTGGAAAAATAGTACTAGGGAAATATAACAACTTTCTTTGAGCTAAAAACAGAATTAGGGTTGTTGTTAAATATACAATTAGAATAAATCCAATGATTTTAATGATTAATGATTGGAACATCATTTCAGCTTAAACTTTCAACTATCAAACTTATAACTAATAATTCTGACTGCCTGACACAAGTACCTTAAAGCCCTTTCCTGTATAGGTTTTGTAATTTTCTCATCAAAGGTCATTTTAGAGTAAGGCGATCGCGCTCAAGCATCGATATACCGATCTCGTGAAATACGATTTCCACGAAAAATCAAAGGTTTGACATAGATGTGTCAGGCAGTCAGCTAATAATTGCTAATTTTAAGTTAGTTTTAGAGATTTATTCTGACTCCTGTACGGACGTTCTATAGACTGTCTTTCCAGTAACTCCTGACTTCTATTTTCAAAACAGGTATATTATTCTCCAGAAAAATAAAATGCTGGCAGTGCTATAACAACTCAACTTTTGGGAACAATAATAATAGCAAAAATCTTAAAGCAGTATTTTTTTATAAGAAAATATCTGACAAGTTTTTTTATACTGCGTTTTGCCCCCCTAGTCCTCCTACTTTGGCTACCGTGTACACATAAATCTTTTGTTTCTTGTTTGTCAGGTTTGACATTGAGTATAGCCCCCTAAATCCCCCAAGTTTGGGGGACTTTAAATTATCTTTCTCCCCCAGAATTGAGCGTGAGGGATGCTGAGGTCTCCTCAGCATATCCAATCACGCTGTTGGGGGTCGGGGGGCTGAGATAGACTTGTGTGTACACCGTAGCCTACTTTGGGGGGAAAGAGGTAAAAGTCCCTCAGAATTGGGAAAAACATGGAGGCTTTGAGGTAATAAATTAGTGTTTTTAAATAACCTTTAATGATTAGCAGGGCAATTTAGCTAAAATGGTTACTTTTTCAGTCAACAAGTATCGGTTATTTATAGTAACGGTATTTACGTTTATTTTTATTAACGGTTTCAGCTTTTCTTTTTTTAGGCTTAATCCAAAAGCGATCGCTCGAGAAAATAGCACAAAAAGTAAGCTAATAGCGAAAAGCAGTGGTGGACGTAGTGGCGGAGGTTCTTTTAAAAAACGTTCTTCTGGTTCTAGTTCTTCCAGAAGCTCTTCACCCAGAAAGTCATCTCCACGACCTACATATAATTCTAGACCTAAAACAAGAACTAGTTCACCTAGTCGTTCTTATTCTTCTCCTAGCTACCCCAATAATTATACCTATCACTCTGGTAGTAGCAGTAATGGTTTTATTTTTATACTCTTATTCTTATTAATATTTGGCGGTGTAACGTTTGCCGTTATTGCTATTGTTCTTAAAAGTATTTTGGCCAGCAATAGTAGTGCCAAGCCAAGCGATCGAGAAAGAGATAATAATATCGTCACCCTCTCTAAATTACAGGTAGCTTTATCTGCCGAAGCCAAAGATGTACAGAAACAGTTATCTGAGTTGAGTCTGAGTACAGACACCGATACCGATGAAGGATTAATAGAGTTGCTGCGAGAATCGGTATTAGTTTTGTTGAGAAATTCCGATTATTGGAGTCATGTTTTATCTAGTTCTGACTCCCTGCATATTGACAAAGCAGAATCAGCATTCCAGCAGCTTTCTGTATCCGAAAGGAGTAAATTTAATGCAGAAACTCTCAGCAATTTTGAGGGACAAATCCGACACAGAGAAGCTATTCAACCTGATGAAAATGATGTTGCTGCTTATATTGTAGTTACTCTTATTTTAGGTACAGCCGATGACAAGCCATTATTTGATAAGATTAACTCCCAAGAAGAATTACAATTAGTTTTAGAAAATCTGGCTTCAATACGAGATGATTATCTCATGAAGTTTGAATTGCTTTGGAGTCCTCAAACCGAATCAGATAGCTTGACTTACGATGAGCTAATTACAGAATATACAGATATGATTCAACTTTTTTAAATGTTCGCTCTAATTTCTTCAGCCAACCCGAATTAAAGCCATTCTTCAGCTTCGGCTGCTTGAGTTTGTAATAATTTTGCTTGTAATCTTTGCCAATTTGCTCTGTCTGCTACTACATCTTCTTTTATTTTTCCCGTTTCTAAATAGAGAATTCGTCGGGCAAAATTTTGAATTAATTCTAATTGATGATTGACCATCATAATAGTAGTGTGACCATCTTCGGTTAAAGAATTAATTGTTGTTAATAGATGATTGGCAATACCTACATCTAACGCAGATGTGGGTTCATCTAATAATAAAACCTTGGGTTGCATGATTAAACCCCGTGCGATCGCGATTAGTTGTCTTTGTCCTAAAGAAAGTTGTAATTCGTTACGTTCTAACCATTCTTGAGGTATTCGTAAAGCATTTCTCCAGGTTTCTACTCTTTGACGGATTTCTTTGGGAGGTAACTTTTGTAAAGTCAGAGGATAAGCTAAGGTTTCTCGAACTGACATTCCCAATAATTTTGGCTCTTGGGGGACTAAAACCACTTGTTGACGTAGTTGGATAACTGGAATTTGACTGAGAGGTTGTTCTTCCAGATAAATCGTGCCACTAGTAGGACTACTCAGACGATTCAACAGGCGTAGAAGAGTAGTTTTTCCACTACCTGTTGCCCCAATAATAGCTAATTTATCACCGCGATCGACTGAGAAAGATATATCTCGTAGCAGATAAGCAGAACCAAAAGAAGCAGCTAAACTAGCTTGGTGCAACTCCATAAGCGGGGCAGAAGAGCGATCGCGCATAAAACTAAGATATTAAGTTAATTAACACAACAAATTATTCTTTTGGCGAGAGTTGATAATTTGTAACTTTAGCTACAAAAAAAAGCAATACAATAGGGTAAGGGAAAATTTTGAGCAATTGGTGGGCCATAACAAAATGAAAACTTACGAAAAGATTGAAATTGTTAGAAATCCATATATTCAGCCAGAAAAGATCAAAACAGTATTTTTAGTTGCTTTATGTTCGTTTGCTGTAGGATTAATTCCCATTGTTTGTGGGATTACTTTATCAACGCAAGATAATGTTGTCCCCAGTGAAGGAACTCTATGGCAATAGTCTGACAAAGTTAAAATTCATAACTGTATAGCCGAAGAATGCTCGTTATGATTTTCTAAATGAGAAAATACGGGGAAGAAAGGTTGATGAAGACTAATTAACTGGGCTAGAGTTTTTTTCAGTTGAGTACGAGGAATAATGGCATCAACAAAGCCATGCTTGAGGAGATATTCAGAAGTTTGGAATCCTTCAGGTAACTTTTCTCGGATAGTTTGCTCGATTACCCTTCTACCCGCAAAGCCAATAATTGCTTTGGGTTCTGCCACAATTATATCCCCTAACATAGCAAAGCTAGCACTAACTCCTCCCATTGTTGGATTAGTTAAGACAGGAATATAAAGTAGTTTTTCTTGGCGATGGCGTTGTAGTGCGCCAGAAACTTTTGCCATCTGCATTAAACTCAACATTCCTTCTTGCATTCTGGCACCACCAGAAGCACAGACAATTACAACAGGAAAGCGTTTTTCAGTAGCGTATTCAATAATGCGACAGAGTTTTTCGCCGACAACCGAACCCATACTACCACCCATAAAGCGGAAATCCATCACGCCTAAAGCTACTGGTAAACCGTCAAGTAAACCAGTGCCAATTTTGGCAGCATCACTTAGTTTAGTTTTCTTTTGATACTCCTGTAATCGATCGCTATAGGCTTTGCGGTCGCGGAATCCTAAAGGATCGACAGGGCTTAATTCTTCACTTAGAGGCTTCCAAGTATCCGCATCAATAAGCTGATTAATGCGTTCATCGCTATCAACACGATTGTGATAATTGCATTCCGTACAAACAAGCTGATTAGCTTTTAAATCTTTAGTATAAACAACAACGCCACAAGCAGGACATTTATTCCATAATCCATCAGCAATTTCTCGTTCTTGCTGTTTTTGAATTTGAGGTTCTTCTTTTCTAATATTGTCAAACCAATCAAGTAGAGACATTTTATAAAAATTTTTGTTAATTAGTAGTTAATTATTACCCAAAAGCGGACTGAAGTATCGAGCTAGTTAGTGTAATCTGATATACATAACTATTCTATCAAGGCTTGTTGACTCTTTCGGCTCAGCTCAATCTTACTATTTATGTTCACTTTAAAATAATTCTATTTTCGGCAAAAGTAATAGTTTGCTTTCCTACTAAAACTTTCGCTGTTATACCACTCCCTTTGACGACTACTTTTGGCGGTCGATCTTGCTGTACTGTCATTACCACAAAAAAATTATTTACTCCCGTAGCCTGAATAACTTTTCCTAGTTCAGTATCTCGATAGGATAGCTGTACTCCTTCTGGAGAAATAAAAGTTCCTTTTAAGGTTTTACCTTCTGGCGATTCAATAGTAAAAGTAGAATCTTGAATAGTGACTTTACCTTCTGTGTGCATAATCCAAGTTTTAGACTGAAAATCATTTTGCGATCGGATATTAATTCGATCGACAATAACAAATAAACCAGGACTTCCCGATTTTCCGCTGTAGTCAACGGCAAAAGAACGTAGCCAGTTATTTTGTACTAAACTTACTACTCCCGAACCATCGGGCTTAGTTTGGAGAAAAATTGGTTTTGCCCCTTCAGTATTATTGGTTTCTCTAGCTAAAATATTCTCATTTTCTTTTCTCGGTTTACTTATTCCTGCCTTTGCCCACTTATGCCCCAAACCCCAAATACGGAAACTACCTGCATCGGGAAATGACCAAGAACCTCTTAATGGCTGTTTTTTAAGATATATACTAGCCACAAAATCATTTCGATCGAGCCATCGATCGCGAAAAACATAAAAACCTTTTTGGCGGTCTATTAGTACTTTTCCCCATATTTCCGTGGGATTTATTGGGGAAATATCATCGCGGTATGCTAACAAAGCATAGGCAGCGACATGAGGGAAAGAGGAATAAATACCAAAACTGCTATCTCGGGCAAAATAACGCTGAAAAAACCCCATTACTCCTGGTAAAAACTCTTCTGGAACTAGAGGTAAACCAAGAGCAAACAATGAACCCTTAGGGCTTAAACGGTGCCTACCATAAGCAGGAACGGCTAATTCTCCATCCATTTCTATTAAGCGCATAATGTAGTGAGGTAAAAACCACTTAGTTTTAGCTGGTGCTAATTCCTGACCTACCACATTTTTATAGGCTTGTAAAAAAGGTATAATAGTTAAAACCCAAGGTTCGGTAGTATAGTGGTCTCCTTCAGTGCCTAAAGCGCGATCGCCAAGAGCTAGATCGAGATAACGACTGACATTCCTCTGGGCTATTCCCATCATCCGCCAAACATCTTCGGGCTGAGATAAAAACTTACTATTGGGGAGAAACTCTGCTGGTTCATGTAAAATAGCCAAAGCAGCCAATCCCGCAGCACCTCTTGCCCTAGCATTCCAATTACTCCAAGCATTACTATTCCAGCCTTCTTTGGGCGAACTTCCATTAACTAGGTTAACGGTTTGAGTTGCTAGCCAACGAGTTAGCATTTGTTGTCTGGCTTCATCCCAATTGTGATAACAAAGATCGTAAGCAAGAGCGACACCAGCAACAATAGGAGACTGTTCAAAAATCCTTCTACCGGGATTTTGGAGAGACTTTTCCACGATTTGCCATGCCTTTTCCGCACTGGCGCGATCGTCTTTAATGAGAGAGAGAAAACAATAACCAGCAGCATAATAACCCCCATTAGGAACGTAGCCATCATAATAAATCTGTCCTGTTAGAGATTTTTCTAACTGTTTGACAATAGCTCGACCATAATCTGTTTTTGCCTTTTCTTTGAGCAAAGAAAGTCGATCGGCACGGAAAATTAAGCGGGGATGTTCTCTCGAAGTAACTGACTGATGATTGGGTATAAGTCGAGACTGTAAACTACTTTTTTGTCCTGTAACTTTACCCGCAAGCTGATGGTTTTGATAATTTCCCTCGTAGCTACCAATTAACTTATTTTGATAAGGAACAAGTTCTATTTCATAACTAGCAGGTTCTAATTCTGGTTTCCAAGGATGAGACTGAATATTTAATTTAGCTTGTAACTTCCAAGCATTATCTGTTTGAATAACTTCTACTGTTCCTTGATGATCTACTTCTTTATTAAACTTTGGTGCATAAGCCCAAATTTCTGAATCGCATTTAGCTTTACTGCACCTTAAATCGAGAGTGATATCTTGATAAATAGGTTCTTCTTCCCAGAGCTTCCACAGTCCATGTTGCAGGGTAAGACTAATATTACCATTTAAGTTTTCGGGGTTAAGTCGGCGATATATAGGAGATTGTGAACCACCGACAAAGAAAAGCATAAAGATAGACGTTGCCAGGAGATAGGAAATCTTCATCACAATCACAGAAAAGGATTGGGAAAGATGGATAGTTTCTTAAGTGTAATAGATAGAAATATTAAAGATATATGCATCTACATCACAACGTATACAATAAAAAAGCTATAGATACTAAACTATTCAGTCACAGAATATGACTACTTCTGCACCGAAAAAGACAGAATACGAAGCAATTATCGGGCTAGAAACCCACTGTCAACTCAACACCGAAACCAAAATCTTCAGCAGCGAATCAACCAAATTCGATCCAGATAACCCCAACACCAACGTTTCCCCCATTTGTCTTGGTTATCCTGGGGTATTGCCCGTACTCAATGAAAAAGTCCTCGAATACGCTGTTAAAGCAGGATTATCTCTCAACTGCCAAATTGCTCCCTACAGTAAATTCGATCGCAAGCAATATTTTTACCCCGATTTACCGAAAAATTACCAAATTTCTCAATACGATCTGCCCATTGCCGAACATGGCTGGTTAGAAATTGAAATTGTAGAAAAACAAAACTCCGAACCCATACGCAAAAAAATTGGGATCACTCGCCTGCACATGGAAGAAGATGCAGGTAAACTAAATCATGCAGGTAGCGATCGCCTTGATGGTTCTACCTACTCTTTAGTAGACTTTAATCGCGCTGGCGTTCCTTTACTAGAAATAGTATCTGAACCCGATCTCCGTTCTGGCAAAGAAGCAGCCGAATACGCCCAAGAATTGCGTCGCATTATGCTTTATCTGGGTATTAGTGACGGGAAGATGCAAGAAGGTTCTCTGCGTTGCGATGTAAATATTTCCGTGCGCCCTGTCGGTCAAAAAGAGTTCGGTACTAAAGTAGAAATTAAGAATATGAACTCCTTTAGTGCGATTCAAAAAGCGATCGACTACGAGATAGAAAGACAAATAGAAGCGATCGAAAACGGCGAACCTATCTATCAAGAAACTCGCCTGTGGGAAGAAGGAACTGGACGTACTAAAAGTATGCGTTTAAAAGAAGGTAGTAGTGACTACCGTTACTTTCCCGAACCAGATTTACCACCCATCGAAGTATCTCCCGAACAACTGGAAACTTGGAAATCAGAACTAGTCGAACTTCCCGCCCAAAAACGCCATCGCTATGAAGAAGAATTAGGATTATCTGCTTATGATGCCAGAGTTTTAACAGACGATCGCGCTGTAGCAGAATATTTCGAGGCTGCGGTAGCAGCAGGAGGAGATACTAAGCAAGTAGCTAACTGGATTATGGGCGATATTGCTGCTTATCTCAAGAGTAATGAAGTAAGTATTACCGAAAGTCCGCTTAAACCTGAAATATTAGCCGAATTAGTCGGTTTAATTGCTAAGGGTACTATCAGCGGTAAAATTGCTAAAGATATCTTGCCAGAATTACTTACCAAAGGTGGTTCCGCTAAAGAGCTAGTCGAAAAGAAAGGATTAATTCAAATTTCCGATACAAAAGAAATCGAAAAAATCATCGATGAGGTTATTGCTGCCCATCCCAACGAACTAGAAAAATTCCGCAACGGTAAAACCAAACTAAAAGGCTTTTTTGTCGGACAAGTAATGAAGAAATCTGGCGGACGTGCCGATCCTAAGTTAACTAATCAGTTATTAGGGAAAAAATTACAGGGATAAATCTTAAGAAATTGAGGCATGGTTCAAACTATTTAGTGAGAGGGTAACACTTTGAGCCTAGTTCAGATCTCACAAAAGCTTATTTGGCCAGAACTTGAAGGTTTGATGATTGACCGAAAGTTTTACCCTCGTTTGAACCATGCCCAGTTTTTTTATGGCAAAGGTAGGGTGAATCTTAATTTTTCCAAACATCTTGCCATTTTACCGTGCCTTGTTCGGCTAAAATCCAACGACGGGAGCTTGAATTTTCATAGAGTAGTGCATTATTATTACGCCACAGAGCATATTTATAGGCGATCGCGCGTCCCGCACTCTCCACGAAGGGAATTTCGCCAAACCAAGTATTAGGGTTAATGTATTCTAAAGCATAAGCTCGCTCGATATTCCAATTGCCTAATTCGGGGCAATCTCCAGTTACAACGACTGTTTCTCCTGGTTGAGTCGTAATGCCATTTAACTGAACTCTCGCGATGGTCTTTCCTTTAACGCGATCGCCAATATAACTGAGAATAATCGGTTCTTTTGACCTTAATTCTAAATTCAAAAGTTTGCCACCTCGAACTTGAAACTGTCGCTTGGTGAGAATACAGTTATATTCACCATCTTCCAATTCGGTGTTTTCTAGATCGATGGTAGTCTGATTTCCTTTATTCATCGCTACAAAGCAACGGGAATCTCGGTAACGTCGAAGATAACAGAAAACATCAGGTGTGATGTATTTTTCCACCTGACTTCCGAGAGAAATAGCAGGATTGAGCCGCCGTAATTTTGATAATAACTGAATATCTTGAAAAAGCTGGGTGTCAGTGTCCCATTTATCCATCATGGGGCGGTTGTAAGGGTCATTTCCACCATTGGTATCATTGTGGAGATACTGTTCAGTTCCGTAATAAATACAAGGAATACCTCTGGAAGTCATAATCAGCATCACAGCCAGTCGCAACAGATCTCGATCGGGGTTTAAGCTCTGAAAACGAGGCATATCATGATTATCAATGAACGTAATTAGTTCAGTAGCATTATTGTAAAAGCGATCGCAATCAAAAATATTTTGAATTAAGTGAAATCCTCCTTCATCCCCTTGAGCTAAAGCGGCTCTAATCGCTCCACATAAGCCAAAGTCCAGAATTGACATTCCCGTATCGTTGGCAAATTGAGGAGATTTGGTATCATGAGGATTGCTAAAACCCCACTCACCAAAGATAAATACAGAGGGTTTATGAGTTTGAATATCACCAATAAATTCTTGCCAAAACCAAATTGGCATATGCTTGACTGTATCAATTCTGAGCCCATCAACTCCCCGATCTAGCCATTGCTCGATTGCTGTTTTAATATAATTGCGATAGTTAATATTACTTTCATTAAAAGTGGCTAATCCTGCCATTTCATAATATAAAAGTTGCTCCTCGTCTTCCCAATCTGTGATTGGCGGATTGTGGTAGTACCAATTGTTAACATCGTTGTAATAATCGGCAATTAAAACTCCATCATCGTAAAGTTTTCCTTTATTACCATTGACATCGGGACTGCTATGATTGCAGACAATATCCAGAATTAACTTCATACCGCGTTGGTGTAAACCAGAAATTAAGCGATCGAAAGCAGTACATTTAAATAAAGAATTGTCTTCATCTGCTGCTAAAAAACGAGGATTAATGCGCTTAAAATCTTTGGTCCAATAACCATGCATGGCAGCATTTTCAAACTGTAAATCTTCCACCTGCTCAAACAAAGGAGAGATCCAAATAGCCGTAACTCCCATTGCCTTTAAGTAATCAAGTTTATCGATAATTCCTGGTATATCTCCCCCCCAATATTTGCCCCACTGTTGTCTAGTCGAATCGTAAAGCTGTGGGTTGGGACCTTCGTTATTACTAGAATCGCCATCGTTAAAGCGATCCACAATAATGAAATATATTGTTTCTTGGCGAAATTCGATTGCTCTGGTGAAGAGAAATTCAAAGTCTGCATCTTTTTCGGGGGTTACTGTATCTGTATGAAAACCTGCGGCGGCTTTAGCTGCAACTTCTTCACTCTCTGACCGATAGCTTGAATACGATACCATCAAAGTCTTCCTATTAATTGACGTTTTTTCTATGCTTTGCTTGACATCTTCCCCCATTTAAGAAACTTCCAATTGACTAAATTTCAAGTTGCTTTGGAAAATTGGTATTAGTAAAACAACTTAATGTCAAAAAATGAAGCTTTTTGGTTAAAATTCCCTTAATTGAGGCAATGTGAAACTTAACTATATATATTGTTCCATATATGATTTCAATAACTTCATTTGATTTATTTACAAGAGCGGTGCGGCAGCACTCGCTTCGCGAGACCGCCTTTTATCGATGACAACCGACATCAAACTTTTTTGGCTGAGGAAAACCATTATCTAGCAAGAATTTCATCAATTAGATGCGTTTCCCCTATGGTAAAGAAGTATACAATAAGTGAGGATATTGAGAAACCAAAATCAAAACTCAAATATCTGACCTCGTGTAACGAACCCCTGGAAATCATCTTGTTGGGCATCAGGTAATTTTCCTGGTTGATAACCATAGAGCCACATTTTATTTTTAATCTGTTTAGGCAACTTAATTAACTGGTTATAATGAGCATGAATATTCGTTGGAAATTCACTAGTTTCACAGTCATGAAAAATCAGATCGGCACTATCGTAATATTTTCCCAATAATTTTTGATTTAATTGAGTGTCCGTAGTAATAAATATTTTAGTAGTATTTACTGTAAAAAATAAACCATAACTAGGCATTAAATAAAATCCATTGTGGACGTGAAATACTTTGATTAAATAAAAAACGATATCGCTCCAAATAAAATGAGCGTTTGGATTAAGTAAATTAACTTCAAAAAAGCTGTTTAAATCGGCGATATCGCCACTAATAGAAGTCATACCACCAGATAAAGTTTTGTGCCACAAATCCATGGCTACATCCTTGCTTATATAAAGTTTAGGCTTTTTACATCTCGGATCGAATTTAGTGCTGAAGCCAATATATTCCATTCCACCTACATGGTCGCAGTGTAAATGGCTGATATAAATATCAGTAATATCGAGATAAGAAAAATTAGCTTTATCTAGAGAAAATCTAATATCCGAACCACAGTCAATCAATAGTTTGTTGTCAAGTTCGTCAATTAATAACATATTAGATTGATAGTTATCTGTTCCTACCGTGAAGGCAGAACCAGAACCTAAGAAAAGTAGTTTTACCATTTTAGGGGTCACTTATCTCCGATATAATTTTGCTAACTAATATTAACAATGCAGTCTTGAAGACTGGATATATCTACCAATGAGCGAAGGAAAATCCCACGTCCTCCATTTAAGTTTTATCCATGACAACACCATTACTATCTCTTATAGATAAACCAATTGAGAAAAGAGACTGGCAATGTGTGATATACTATAAGCCTTTTATGATACATTTTACTTATGGAATAATCTTGTATATCTACAGCATTTCCCTTCGCTGTTAATTAGTTGGTTAATAACTGGAACTACCAAGCGACTTCAGAGAATAAATCTTCTTTTTGATATCTAAAATCCGTTTAAACGGACTTGAAATTTTGCGGTGTCAAGAAGGGAGGAGTATTTTTTTCGGCTTTATTGGCTCAACTTCGGGAATTAATTGTAAATCGTTTATCCCCACCCTGCTGACGTTTTGCCATTCAAAATAGCACACACCAAGATAAGGCAAGAAATCAATTTCGTTAGTGTATTGTCTTCAAAATGAAATATCCCCAAAAAAATATATAAGGAAAAATATATAAATATGTTCAATAAAATAACTGCTATAAATCAACAGATTCTATAATATCATTAACAGTCTTAGTATCAAAGTTGCTACAATTTAATCTTATCTATGAACGCATCAAGATTTAGTTTTTTTAACTTTGTAAAGAATTTTCTACTGGGTTTAATGTTTGTAAGCAGCATCCCAATGTTTACCTTAGCTCAAAGCAGTATCAATTTTCGCTCGACCTCTAGTTATGCTCCAGGTAAGCGTGAGGCAGGAGCAAACCGCAGTGGTGCTTGCGTACAAGATGATAATGGTTTAGTGGCCTTACTCCCTGAAAATAATTTGGCGGCAACAACCGAAGCTTACCCTAGTATATACGCTTATTTTCCATCTACCTCGGCACAATATGCTGAATTTGCCCTTTATGAGGAAGGGTCTAACGATTTGGTCTATGGCATTTTGTTTAAAGTCACAGGTCGTTCGAGTTTAGTTCGTGTTGAGATGCCAAATACTGCTACCTTCACTCCTTTACAAATAGGTCATAAATACTATTGGTATTTGTCTTTGATTTGTAATGTTAGCGATCGCTCTAATGACATAACGGTTCAGGGCAATTTTTCGCGGGTAGATGTGAGTGAAGAACTAATCCAGAAACTTAGCTCTACTCCACCTCAAAATTATCCTTCTGTGTATGCGGAAGCAGGATTATGGCCAGAAACAGTAGCGAGCCTTTTGGAACTAAATCAGGACAATCGAGGTAATCCCAAAATTCAACAAGATTTTAGTGATTTGTTGCGGTCGGTGGGTTTAACTTCGGTAGCCGATCGAGTCCTCCTTCCCTGAGCTTATGTATTGTTGAGGGGCGTGTAGTACAATACTAAGTAAGCAATTCTACTCACAACTTTCCCCAGCCAATGAATCCCAAACAACCTTTCAAATGGCGACATTTCCAAAAAGAAATTATTTGGCTCAATGTTCGTTGGTATCTTCGTTACCCTTTGAACTATCGTAATTTGGGTGGTGATTCCTATGTAGTGAAAAATGAGCGGTCGCTCATTCATTGGTACTTATGTACTCAATGATCGTTTGGAGTCAAAATTCCTTGAAATTATTGATAGTGGATAATATTTTGGACTTTGGACAAAATCAAAAAGAATTCGCGAATTCCATTCGCGAACGAGTTGCAGAAGAAAGGACAAGTCTAATGGGGCGCATCTAACGGTTGGGGGAGGGTAGCTCGGAAAACAAATTATCAAATGTATCGGCTCAATATTTGTTAGTGTCACGAAGTTTTCGCCACAAATATGGCATTTAGTTCTCTTGCTAAACAAGAGAACTAAATGCCATACTGTAAGAGCAGTCTGTCAATTTTGAGATGAGGGAGAAAATAAGG
>JASJDJ010000226.1 GCA_030065635.1 Xenococcaceae cyanobacterium MO_188.B32 | reverse complement strand
ACCTAACTGCACCACTAGCTTTCTGACACTGACTGGGGTCTTTTCCCAATCATCTGCGTCAATTTCGGCCTTCTCTAGTAGGTGCTTCTTATCCATGCCTCTTAGATTACCAGATTTCGTTCCCCCCCTGAACGGTTACCTTTTTTCTAAGGGGGCGATCGGTTTTCTCTTGTCTAGGTCTACCAAGACTGCTGCATAATTTTTCCCTCCTTTTAAATGAGTTATCTCATCAATCCCTAACTTTTTTAAGTCCTTCGGTTTTTCGGTCAACAAATCTTGTTCTAATTCTTTGAGTATTGTTTCTATTTCTGCCGAAGTCATTCTATTTCTTTCTCCTGTATTTTTAACATCTGTTTCCAATACTTCTTTGACAACTTTTTCGGCTAATCTTTTTGTATATGTTCTTCGTTTTTTGACAAAACTCAATTCTTCCGAAAAAACTTTGTGACATTTTTTACATTTAAATTGGCGACGATCGACAAGGAGAAAAACATCCCAAGTACTAAGAGGAATATCTCTAACTCTATAGGGATGAGATTGATGGACTTTATCGGTTATTTTATGACAATGAGGACAAGTTGCTCGACTAGATTTATTTTCTAATTGAATAAGCAATTCATTCTCGGTAATAAAATGATAATTAGTAGCTCGGAAACCTTCAAATTTAATTATTTTAGTTATAAAATGGAGTAGAGAATTGGAAGGCATTCTATTAAAAACCCATTTTTATAATTGAAGAAGCAAGCTAATTAATATCATTTAAAATGGCCTTTAGTCAATACACAGTAGGGATTGTCACTCGATTGAATTTCAAAATCTCTTGAGCTTGCAACTCTTTTTTATTATTAAATTGTCATACTTAGTCTGAAAGAGCCGTTTCGTTTTCAGTAAATAATAATTCTGATTTGCCTTCACAATATAACCAGCGATCGCCTTGTTCTGGATGATTGGTTTTAATTACCGTGTATTGTAGGGGCGAATGGCCCTTCGGGTGAGACAGTTTGCTTATGTCGGGGAACCCGCCCACCGCAACTGTCTCACCATTCGCCCCTACAGATATTGTTGGTTTAACTGTATTTTTATCCCAAGACCAGGTATTGCGAAACCATAGTGTTGGTAATAAATGTAATGTTGGGACGGTTCGCGAACTTCCCCTACTGCAATTTGTTATGGTAATTTTAATTAAAATATCTTCGGGGGTATTTTTGGCGTATTCAACAAAAACATCGTAGTAATTATTATTATCAAAAATTTCCGTATCTAATAATTCATATTCTCTTCTTCTTCGTCCTATATGCCGACTTTCCAGCTCCAATTGAGCATAAGGGAACTCTGCTTGAGGATATTTATATAACCCTTTCATATAAGAATGGGTAGGGGTACTATCCAAATAAAAATAATAATCTTTAACGTCTTCTCCATGATTGCCTTGAGTACCAGTTAAGCCATAAATACGCTCTTTTAAAATTGGATCTTTGCCATTCCATAATGCCACTGCAAAACACAAAAATTGCCGATCGTCGCTAATACCTAAAATGCCATCTTCTCCCCATCTATAGGCACGCGATCGCGCTTGTTCGTGAGAAAAGTAATCCCAAGCTTCACCAGTTGCACTATAATCTTCTCTGACAGTTCCCCATTGTCTTTCGCTTAAATATGGACCCCATTTTTTCCAATCACTTTGTTGTAATCGTTTCGATTCTTTGGTCATGATTTTTGCTAATGGCTAATTATTTATTCTTTTCTCAAGACCGATACTTCAAAAGGCTGTAAAGTTGACGGCAAATCGATGATTTTACCAGCTTCTAAGACATTAGAAACTAGTACTTGCCAATTTTCTCTGGCAATATATTCATCTATTTCAAAATCTTTTTCATAGGAAAAATTGATAATAATCAAAACTTTTTCATCTGTGGTTTCTCTAACATAAGCTAAATGTTCGTAAGGATAATGAATTAAAGTTTTCCAACTACCAAGACGTAAAGCTTCACTATTTTTTCTCACCTTAATTAACTGTCGATAAAAGTTGAAAATTGAGTCTCGATCTTTTAATTCTTTGGCGACATTAACTTCTGGGTAATTTTTATGTACTGGAAGCCAAGGTTCGATATCTTTACCAAAGCTAAATCCAGCATTAACCGAATCATTCCATTGCATGGGAGTACGCGCCCCATCTCTACTTTCGGGAGAATCTTCGGTTTCACTTCTAACTACTATCTTATCCTGGATTTTTTCTGGGGGAATATCTTGATTATCGACCATACCAAGTTCTTGACCATAGTAAAGAATGGGAGTTCCTCTAACGGTCAGTAAAATAGCTGCTGCTGCTTGAGCAATTCCTAATTGATTAGTACATAAACTACACTCAACCCAACGAGATAAATGTCTGGGAATATCATGATTATCTAAGAAATAACTAGCCCATGCTCCTGAAGGTGTAACTAATTCTTTTTTAGCAATTTCTTGCTGTAGATAGCCAGGATACCAAGGACTGAAGGGAAACTCAAAAGTAAATGGCAGATGTAACTCATCATTATTGATGCCATAAAAAATAACTGATTCGTAGATGGTGCTATCGATAAAAGTCTCGCCAATTAAAACTCGGTCTTGATATCGATCGATAATTTTTCTGATTTCCCTGATGATGTGATGATTTTCTGGCAGATTTTTATCATACAAATGATGCAAGTTATTATACTTATTATTGTCATTGGCATCGAATTTTACGGGATTATATCGATAATATTTATCCTTACTATAGACACTAGAAGCATCTAATCTAAAACCATCAACTCCCTTGTCAAGCCAAAATCTAATCATTTGAAAAATAGCTTCTTTGACTTCGGGATTACCCCAATTTAGGTCGGGTTGATTTTTATTAAAAGTATGGTAGTAATACTGTTTTCTAGCCTCATTAAAAGTCCAGCCAGTTCCCCCAAAATAGGATAACCAATTATTAGGAACTCCGCCATCAGGTTCTGGGTCTTGCCAATGATACCAGTCACTTTTAGGATTGTCTCGACTAGAACTAGATTCCAGAAACCAGCTATGTCGATTGGAAGTATGATTAATTACTAAATCTAAAATTACTCTGATGCCTCGCTGATGAGATTCAGCTAGCAGCATTTCAAAATCTTCTAAAGTGCCAAATGTATCGCTAATATCATAATAATCACTGACATCATAACCATTATCCACCATCGGCGATCGATTAATGGGAGATAACCAGATAGCATCAATGCCTAAAGAGGTTTCACTATTAGGATTACCATCATTCAGATAGTCTAGTTTTTTGATAATTCCTTGTAAATCGCCAACCCCATCGCCATTAGCATCAGCAAAGGTAAGGGGATAGATTTGATAAATTACACCAGTTTGCCACCATTTTTCAGAATTCAATTGGGTATCTCGTGTCATATGTCAGTTATTTCTTTCTATTTACTGTTTACTGTTAAAAGCCAACTTCGCAACACCTCGGCTACACTCCAAGCTTGAGCAAAACAACCTCTGGGAGTAAACGGTACATGACCATCAAAAATTTCACTAATGCTGCCGATGCAACCATCCTGTAAATGATTAGCCATTGGTAAGAGAAAACTACGAGCTAGTTCGGGGTTGTTATATACTTGCAAATGAGCTTGAATAAAATGACCGATCGACCAACCCCAAGTAGTTCCCTGATGATAACTTCCGTCTCGTTGTAGTTGGTTTCCCCCATAGATGCCAACATAATCGAGGTCATCTGACGAAAGCGATCGCAATCCGTAGGAAGTTAATAATTTTTGTCCTACTTTATCCACTACCATTTTTTGTTGTTCTAATTGTAGTAAGGGTGATTGGCGAATTGCCCCTACAGAATTACCCCTACCTGGTAATGACACTGCAAAAATTTGATTAGGACGAAAACTAGCATCGTTACCTTGAGGAGAATCAATTACATCGTAACAGTAACCGCCTTCTTCATACCAAAATTTTGGGAAATATGTCCGGGTTTGGGCTGCTATTTGTTGATATTGAGTCTCGGATTCACCCAAAAATCGAGCAAAATACACCATACAAACTAGAGCATTATACCAAAGAGCATTTACTTCTATAGGCTTACCAATACGCGGGGTAACTACCCAATCTCCTACTTTGGCATCCATCCAAGTAAGCTGTACTCCTGATTCGCCAGCATAGAGTAAGCCATCATCATCCATGTGAATATTGTAGCGAGTACCTTTAATATGCCAGTCGATAATTTCAGTCAATAAGGGAAATAATTCTGCGAGTAATTCTTTATCTTCTGTAGCGTCATAATAAGTACGAATTGCTTCAAAGTACCATAAAGTAGCATCTACTGTATTGTATTCTGGGGTTTCTCCTGCATCGGGAAACAGATTAGGCAGCATTCCCTTATCTACATACTGGGCAAAAGTCCGCAGAATAGTTTTCGCAATGTCATAACGCCCCGTAGAAATAGTTAATCCTGGTAGGCTAATCATGGTATCTCTACCCCAGTCAGTAAACCAAGGGTAGCCCGCAATAATCGTTTTACCTTCAGGGTTATTAGTCAACGGGCGATCGACAATAAACTGGTCTGCTGCTAAAACTAACTGTTCGATCCATTCTGGTGCAGTTTGCAGTTTATTCTGGCAATAGAAAAGACTAATTAATTCTCGCTCTCTTTTTTTCTTCTTATCCTGCTCTCTTGCTCCCTTGCCTCCCTGTTCCCGATCCATTTCGGTACTAGCAACAATAGTTATAGAGTCTCCTGGATCTAAAGTAACCCTGCCAGTAGCAGCATGAAGATGATCTTCTAAATCACCCAAACCCCTATAGTTTTCTATGGCTAAAGCAAAATCACGATACCAAGTATTCTCAATTTCCCAACTAAAGTTATTAGTCCGATGGTCGGAAATTGCCGATAAATATAAACTGGCAGCATCGAGAAAAACTTTAATTGCTAATACCCTATCTGTTATTTCCTCAATTTTGCCTACAGAAGTAGAAGTAACATGAGTACTACCGTGATGATTTCGATAGTTAACTAATGCTTTGAGGGATAAAGTTAAAGGCTGACTACCTCGCTTGTAGCTGTAGGAAATATAAGTTGTATTCTCTCCCTGCTGCATCCAAATACACTTTTCTAATAGCCCATCAGCAAAAGCAAAATTCCAGACTGGGGTTGTCCCTTCTAAATGGAAACTCTCTATATTTAAATATCCTTGTGGTGCAACTGTGCCATCTGCCCAATAGTTAGTAGAGAGATCGTATAATTGCCCGTTGTAATTAACAGTTTCATCCAGTTTAGTTAAGAGTAGAGTTCTGGCTACAGGGGGTTTTAAAGCACCTACGAGCAAGCCATGATAGCGTCTTGTTAATACACCTGCGATCGTTCCTGATGCATAACCACCAATACCATTGGTAACTAACCATTCTCGTAACTCGGCAATTTTTAAGTTACTACATACTTCTCGCCCAAACTCGATCGTCATGGTTTATCTTCCACTATTGATGGTTTTACTTGATGTTGGCAATTTTAATCTATCCAGTGCAGTACATTGCGAATAATACTCCAACGGGGTTGTTTCTGTTCGCCTCCTTTACCCAAAATCCAGTAATCGTAAGCATCTTGAATTGTTCCATCGTGTTTCTTGACTTCTATCCAATGATCCACCACTTCGCCGAGAAGATCGTCTTTCCCAAGGAAGGGATAGACCAGGGGAATATCGAGGTTACGAGGAAAGGGAGTAACCACTTGAAAGTTAGGATAGAGAAGCGTCCAAGCCGATCCAGCTTCTGCACTTTCAAACAGAGCGTCCAAATCTCGACCAGCTCCTTGACCTTCAAAAAATTCTCGGTCAGATGCGAGGTCTATGAACTCAACATCGGGCAGCAATTCTTGGATTTTTTTAGTGAGAATTGCCGGGTCTTCAACTCCAATTCTCAAATTCTTCATTTGGTTAATTGACTCTAGCGTCGCAAACTCCTCATCCCGATAATCGGGAACGACCAGTGCCAAGTTTACGTATAGATAGGGGTCAGAAAAGCGCGTCTGCTGGAAACGTTCGATTGTCCCCACAATTCCCGACATGGCAAGATCGAAGTGGTCTTCCCCCATCAGTTGTCCTAAGGTACTAAACTGCAAGGGTACAAACTCAATTTTGACACCAAGTTCGTGGGCGAGTTGATGAGCCATGTCGATATCAAATCCAACTAACTGTTGCTGAGAATTGTAGTAAGACCAGGGGAGGTTGTCAGGATCGAAACCAATGCGAATTACGCCACGTCGCTTTATTCTCCCCCACACGGTTTCGCCAGTCCTTAAAGGAGCGGGATTGGGCGCAGGTTCGACGATAGTAGCAGGGACGAGATTCTCCAGCAATTGCATTGAGGCAATGACCTTGTCTTTGTCATAGGCATCTTGAGAGGCATAGCCTAAATAAGTGCGAATCCCGAAGAGGGAAATTATTCCGGCGATCGCACTACTTACTGTTAGTATTCCTAACTGTCGCCACCGAAATCGCATCAGCGATCGCAAGGCGCAGGTTGTCAGGACGGTAAAAATAAACAGATAAGTCGCAGCTAAGGCATTACTAAAGCGATCGATTAACACATTGGTAACAACAAACAACTGAAACATATCTGACGGTAAATGCGCCAGGTCGAGTAAAAAGGGAATAGAAATGGTCGAACTACCGAAATGACTGAAGAATCCAGCACCAATCAGGAGTGGATACTGTTCCGGTTTTAAAGGAGTTCCCAAATACCAAGCTGTAAAGATGATAAAACTGGTGGTCAACAATCTGCCTAGATGGGGAAAAGGGAATCCCAGAGGTACTAGCACTTCGACGATCGACTCGGTTTCTTTCCCTCCCAGTTCGTAATTCCGAAACATCTTTTTTACGTCTTCGATCAGCATAGGCAGCACCACTAAAACTTTTCCCGTGGCAAAGGCTAAGATGAATGAATCTTTGGAGATTTGCAGCAAGTCTCGATAGCGAAAAGGAGTCAAGACTGCTCCTAGTGCTGGCAATAGTCCGAATCCCAGGAGGAAAGTAGCCACTGTATAGACAATTAAGTATCCTTGAAGTCTGCCGATTTCCGCTAGGGTCATAGTACCAGCTGCACTCGCCGTAATAAAAAACACGCCCACGGGAGTCAGCTTGACTATCATCTTGGTCACTTTGGACATAGATTCGGACAGAAGATCTACTAATTTGATAAATCTTTTCTTTTTGTTGATGCTAATGATACTAGTACCCACCAATAGACAGAAAATGACTACTGCCGGAACTTCATTCTCTGCCAGAGAATTGAAAGGATTGGCGGGAATAAACAGCCCGAGAAAATCAAATTTTTTAGGTGGCTCGACAAGACTGGTACTGAAGAATGAGGCAGATACAAGCTTGGGAAACGCCAGGGGGATGAGCAGAATCGTCACAATAGCGATCGCCCACAGCAATAGCAATACCAGAATGGCTTTTCCCGCCAGTTGCTTACTATGCTTTAGATCGAGCTTGCCGATTCCGCCAATTAAAGAGAGGACAATATAGGGCAGTACGGTCATTTGCAGTAAGCCAACAAAAGCATCTCCTAAAATCTGGAATTTAGCGCATCCTTCCCCAAAAAAAAGACCGCAACCAATACCTAAAAAGAGTCCGATCGTTGTCAGTTCAGACAACCCCAGTCGTTGTTTTGTTGGGGGATTGGATATCTCTTGCTGTGGATATTGATTGATTTGACTCATTCTCTAGGCGAAACTTAGAAAGATAACTTTATCTCGATATATATTGTCTCATTTTCTCACTATTCGCTTTAGTTAAAAGACTGGAGAAGTATTCTGTGTTTGCCATTCTGTTTGCCAATCACCTCACTACTAACCACTAACTACTAACTCCTAACTATCTCAAACGGACGCGGGTAAGTTTATTGTTCCCATTATTTCGATCGCCTTCATTGCTTTTAGCGTTCATTATTGTAGATTATGCCAGAGTAAAACGCGATCGCCCGAACTAGTTCTATTTTTTACCAATAACGCGATCGCACTTTTGTAGATTCGTTTGAAGTATAAAAAAATACATCAATTAAGAGAATTACAAAAAACCCAAGCCCAAGATTTAAAAAATACGCTCACTAGTATCAAAAAATCGATATCACAATACGAAAAAAGAATAAAAACAGAGTTCTAATACGGAAAGGAAGTTAACGGGCAAATCTGATGATACTCCAATAATTCCTAGTGATATCAGTGCGCTTGATATCACGTCTGCATAGCTTTACCCTAGTTTACGTAGATT
>JASJDJ010000225.1 GCA_030065635.1 Xenococcaceae cyanobacterium MO_188.B32 | reverse complement strand
TTACCTCGAAGAGGTAAATTCGCCTGAAACCCAGATATATTAAGGATTTAGCTATTTTGAGGTTAAACCATTAATATATCAGGCTTTCACCCCTTTTTGAACCTAGTTTTTTGTCAAAGTCCCGTTAATAAACTTAAGTATAAAGGCAAAGTTAGACAACAAATAAAAGCCTGGTTAAAATCAGGTGTAATTGACAATAATACCTTTCTAGAAACAGAGGAAGGAACGCCCCAAGGTGGAGTAATAAGCCCTTTACTCAAAGAAAGATTAAATGCAAAACAATCTTGTTTATCTTATGCTGGACTAACCAAAGAATTAACTCAATGGAAAAAAGAAGAAGATTTGTTTTTCTTGAAACAAGTTCATTCTCAAGCTTTGCAACAATCATTGAATATAACTATCTCGAAAAGAGGCAAGCATTGGTTTGTATCCATTCAGGTTGAGATAGATAGAGAAATACCAAGACATCCTTCTGATTCTATTGTTGGTGGAGATTTGGGAATAGCTAGGTTTTTAACCTTGAGTAATCAAGAATATTATGAACCAATAAGTATATTCAAAAAACTTAAAGCTAAGTTAGCTAAACTACAGAAAAAACTAGCCAAGAAAGAAAAGTTTTCTAATAGATGGAGAAGGCTAAAATCAAAGATAACTAAACTGCACATTCGTATTGCTGATACTCGTAAAGATTATCTACATAAGATTTCCAGTGAACTAAGCAAAAACCACGCAGTAGTAATACTCGAAGATTTAAAGATAACTAATATGAGTTCCTCAGCCAAAGGAACAGTAGAAAATCCAGGTAAAAATGTTAAACAAAAATCTGGATTAAATAGAGCTATTCTCGCTCAAGGATGGGGCGAGTTTATTCGTCAGCTTGAGTATAAATTAACTTGGCATGGAGGACAATTAATTCAAGTAAATCCTAAAAATACGTCAAGAAAATGTCCTAAATGCAATTATATATCAGCAGAAAATAGAAAAACTCAAGCCGTATTCTGTTGTCAACAAAATAATTGTAACTATACAGCCAATGCTGACTATGTTGGCAGTTTAAACGTCAGAGAGGCAGGACTTGCCTTGCTTGGACTTGGAAGGGGTCGTCTCCTGGGGTCTCCCCAGGGGCTTGTGAACCCCGTAGGGAGTTCGTTGGAACACCCGTTGAAGAGTCAACCCACCGACGGGGCATAAGCTCCTGTAGGAATCACCTGTGCTTCAGCCAGGTGAGGAAGTCAACTAGATTATTAAACTAAGCAGTACTAAAATACTATTTAGCACTATTTAGCCACTACAAAATTGACTAACTTATTAGGTACGACAATTACTTTTTTCACTTCTTTTCCTTCTAGATGACGCTTGGCTGCATCGGATTCTCTGGCATACTTTTCTAAATCCGCTTTATCCATATTGGCGGGGACTTGGATTGTACCGCGAGTTTTACCCATGATTTGAATAACTAAGGTGATTTCATCGACAACTAAAGCATCGAGGTCTACTTTACGCCAGCTTTGTTGATGGACTGAATCTTGATGACCGAGTTTTGCCCATAACTCTTCAGCCAGATGAGGGGCAAAGGGGGCGAGTAAAATAATTAAAGTTTCGATTCCTTCTTGATAGACAGGGGAATCCGTACATTTAGCTTCTTTAATAGCGTTACTCAGTTTCATCAACTCGGAAACAGCCGTATTAAACTGATAATCACCTTCTAAGTCTTCGGAGACTTCTTTAATTGCTGTATGAATTGCCCTGCGTAAATCTTTTTCGGGCTTGGTTAATTTACCATTATTTTTCTTGGTTGTAGCTGAAGACTTATCAGCAAATTCGCTAACTTGTGACCAAACTCGATTCAAAAAGCGGAATTGTCCTTCTACATCTGCATCATCCCATTCTAAATCTTTCTCTGGGGGGGCTTTAAACAAAATAAACATCCGTGCGGTGTCTGCTCCATATTTACCTAAACCTTGTTCCAGGCTCACGCCATTATATTTAGACTTGGACATCTTGAGGTAGAAAACTTTTAAAGGTTCTCCTGTCTCTGGATCTTTGGGATCGTTGGGGTCTACTTCTGACGCGGGGATATATTTTTCGGTAGTAGGATTTTGATAAGTTAGTCCCTGTACCATTCCTTGAGTTAAGAGACGTTGGAAAGGTTCATCAAAACTGAGTAAACCTCGATCGCGCAATACTTTAGTAAAGAAGCGAGAATAGAGTAAATGCAAGATAGCGTGTTCGATTCCCCCCACATATTGATCTACAGGCATCCAGTCATTTACTTTGTCTTTCTCAAAAACTAGATCGGAATTATTAGCATCGCTGTAGCGCAAAAAATACCAGGAAGAATCGATAAAAGTATCCATAGTATCGGTTTCCCTTTTAGCTGGTTCGCCACAACTAGGACAGGGTACATCAATCCAATCACCTAATTGGGCTAAAGGAGATGCACCTCTACCAGTAAATTCTACTTGTTCGGGCAATTCAACGGGTAAATCTTTATCTGGTACGGGTACTATGCCACAACTAGGACAATGAATCACGGGAATAGGACAACCCCAGTATCTTTGACGAGAAATCAACCAATCTCGCAAACGGTATTGAATTCTTGCTTTGCCGTAGCCTTTCTCTTCTGCGTATTCAATGATTTTGGTTTTTGCATCTTCTGAAGCTGTACCGTCAAATTGACCAGAATTAACCATAACTCCCGCATCGATATAGGCATCCTGTAGGGACGTTTCATTTACATCGGTATTTTCGGGAACGATAACTACCTGGATAGGTAAATTATTTTCTGTGGCAAATTTGAAATCCCGCTTGTCGTGGGCTGGTACACCCATGACTGCTCCCGTACCGTATTCATAAAGAACGTAATCCGCAATCAAAATGGGGATTTCTTCGCCGTTAAAAGGATTAATCGCTTTACCGCCAGTAAGAATACCCCGCTTGGGTTTATCTTCTGCGGTTCTTTCTATTTCGCTTTCGCTAGCTACTTCTTTGATAAATGCTTCTACTGCTTCTTGCCGGTCTGGAGTAGTAACTTGAGGAGTTAAAGGATGTTCGGGGGCGAGGACAACATAAGTAACCCCATAAACCGTATCGGGACGAGTAGTAAAGACACCAATCTTTTCATCCATACCGATAATGGGGAATTCTAAATATGCACCAACAGACTTACCAATCCAGTTGGCTTGCATTAATTTTACGCGCTCGGGCCAACCAGTTAATTTATCTAAATCGTTGAGTAATTGTTCTGCATAGTCGGTAATCTTTAAAAACCACTGACGCAATAATTTCCTTTCTACTTTTGCCCCACTACGCCAAGACTTACCCTCACTATCTACTTGTTCGTTAGCAAGTACGGTTCGATCGATGGGATCCCAGTTAACGGCTGCTTCTTTTTGATAAGCTAAACCAGCTGCAAAAAATTGTAAAAAGAGCCACTGCGTCCATTTATAGTAGTCAGGAGAACAAGTAGCCACTTCCCGTTCCCAATCAAGAGAAAGTCCCAACTGTTGCAGTTGTTCTCTCATTTGAGCAATATTTTGATAAGTCCATTTAGCAGGAGGAACACCCCGATCGATCGCTGCGTTTTCTGCGGGTAAACCAAAAGCATCCCAACCCATGGGATGAAGCACTCGATAACCTTGCATCCGCTTGAGACGAGCAATCACATCGGTAATCACATAGTTACGGACGTGTCCCATGTGTAGATTGCCCGATGGATAGGGAAACATAGAGAGGACGTAAAATTTTGGTCGATCTCGGTCTGTGGGAGTTTTGTCTAATCCCATCTCTGCCCATTGTTGTTGCCATTTTGATTCGATCGCTGCTGCGTTATATCGGGACTCCACGACTAAAGGTACTCCTACTGGATTAAATATTTTTGCTCTATAGTTCAAATTCCTATTCTAGTGTAAGTCCATCTTTCTATGGCAAAAAAGTTATTGGCGATCGCAAACCACTAAAATATAATTGGTCTGGCTTTTGGTCGAGACGAATCACTAAAGAACATCGACTTGTTTATGCAGTCGAACAAGATTCAATATTAATTGCTCAGTGTAGATTTCATTATTTCATTATTGATGCTCTCGTCGCTATCTACGTGAGCGGGAGTACTCCAGGAGCGAAAATCGAGTGGGAGCGAGATTTTTAGCGGGAGATGAGAGCGAACAGCAATAACTTGGCAATTTAGACTCAAAATATTCATAAATAAAGGTATTTACTTGTTGTATAATAGCTTTAGCGGTAAAGCGCATTAAATATTACAGGAAGTTCCACCCAGTATTAGGCACGTCGCGGGAAATACCACCCTAGAAATTAAATGGTGGCGCGTGCAGCTAACTAAAAGGAAAAGTAAAACCAAATAAGTCTTTAGATCCTTCGGCGGTGGGGCGCATCGTGGAAGTAAAACAAACTGCCTGTGGATTCGTGAGGTCGCGTTGCCTGGGGGAAACCCCAGGCACTCGTGACGACCGTTCTGTCGGGGTCAGTACCAGTGGGAGAATATACATTCGTTTGTACCAAAGTGGGCTAGATAAGAGGGTTAGAAGCAGGAATCTAACAACGTGAGTGTTAGAATCTCCCGTTAGAATTTTTAAGTGAGCCGTTCAGGCGAACGTAAAGTTTAACGGTGAGAGTCGTCAAACACTTTTAAACAAGCTGAGCTGGCGATCGCCAGCTCCTCAATTAGAGTGAGCACCAACTTGCTTGGCACTCGCTCTCTTTTTACCAGTTCATTCAAAAAGTTGCACACGGGGTAAAACTCGTGTTTCTTCCTTTGCCAATGTTAAGTTCGACGAAGCTAAAAAATTCAAAAATTTATCAGAATTAATCAGTTGTTAGATGTCTGGATTCCTCATTCTTTCGTTATAAAAATCATAACTCCGAATTCCCGAGCGCGGGAAGGGGAGCTTTAGAACCAAGCGAATTAGCTTCGGATATAGAGTTTAAACTATTGTCACTCTTTTGAAACTAGGCGATCCCTTAGTCACATTTTTCTTAATAATTGACTCGAAGTAAGAAAATAGATACAGTAAGATCTTGAAAAGAAAAGAGAAATAAGACAAATAAAAGCAAAGCGATATTTTTACAAAAAGTAAAAATTAAGCAAGTAAAAGAGGCAATAAAATAACAATAAATTACCAAAAATCAAGAGAAATAAATGTATATTTAAATAAGCTGAGATATATGAATTATGCTATTAAAGTGATTGAATTAGAGACACATAATATTTGGTAAGGGCAAACCGCCGTTTGCCCCTCAAATCTGTTGTTCTAATTTATTGGCGATCGTCAGTGTTCTAGAGATTACAAACCCAAATCCACAGCAACACGATGCCCGCAAGCAAAACCAGAAAACGCTACTGCATTTAATCCCTGCCCTGGAAAAGTACTATCTCCTACACAATAAAGTCCAGGGATGGAGGTACGATTGAAAGGCATCCCCAGTAAACCAGCTAACTTACGTTGAGGAATAGGGCCATAAGTACCATCATCTCTACCTAAGAAACGGCGATGGGTGCGGGGAGTACCGATTTCTTGGTAATCTAACCCATCGGATAAGTTGGGGAAAATAGCTTCCAGACGATGAATTAGTTTAGCTGCTGCTGCTTCTTTTTTCTGCTGATATTCCTGGGGAGATAGCCCTTGCCAATCTTCCATCCAACTAGGGGTAAAAGTATGAATAATATGGTGTCCTTCTGGGGCTAAACTAGGATCGAGGAGGGTAGGAATCGAAACAAAGATAGTACCTTCTGGTTCTTCCATAATGTCCCAATTTTCCGTCAGGATATGGTGGCATTCCGTGCCTATGGGTAATACATCGGCTTTAACTCCTAAGTGCAAACTGAGGAAACTAGGAGACTTTGTGTAGCGTTGTTGCCATCTTTTTTCCGCAGCAGGCATTTGTTCTGGAGGTAACAGTTTTTCAAAAGTATCCCAGCGAGTAGCATTAGAAACTATTCGTTTGGCATAATATTCCTTCCCGTTAGCTAGTTTGACACCCACTGCTTTCCCTTTCTCTAGCAAAATTTGGGTGACTCTAGCTTTATATTGAATTTCTCCGCCAGCTTTTTCTAATCCATCTACGAGTTTTTGGGCAATTTGTCCTACTCCTCCTTTCGGGTAGTTAATCCCGCCATAATGTCTGTCCGAAAATACCATTCCTGCATTGATCATCGGTGTATGAGAAGCTGGCATTACCGACCAACAATAACACTCCATATCTATGAATTTTAATAATTTGCGATCGCTTATATAACGACGGGCAATATCTCCTGCATTTTGGGGTAAATACTTCACTAAACCGAGACAAGCAAAAGGATGTTGGAAGAATACTCGCGTCAGATAACCAATTTCTTCCAGGGAAAGTAATTCCATGGCATTGAGACAATTAAAAACCTGCCAACATTCACCATAAAAACGACGAATACCCTTTTCTTCGTGGGGAAAACAGGCAATCAATTCTTGTAAAAACTTTTCATAATCCCGATGTACTTTTAATTCCAATCGATCGGGTAAATGATAGTGAATTTGTACTGGATCGGGAATAGTTTCGATACTAACATTGACAGCTTCTAAAGCACGAGTAAGCAAATTCGTCGTGCCTTGCTTACCAAAGCCAAAAATCATCGATGCACCAACATCAAAGCGATATCCTTCTCGTTCAAAATAGCCAGCACTACCACCAGGAATTATATATCTTTCTAAAACTAATACTTTTGCACCTTTGGCTGCTAACTGGGTAGCTGTCACCAAACCACCAATACCAGAACCAATAACGATCGCATCATAGTTATTATCTTGAGATTTTTGTTGAGACACAGAAGCTGACAGAGATTGCATTCTTGAATTTAGATAAAAATTATATTTGTTTAAAGTTTTAGTTTATCGCTACTCAATGCCTCTCGGTTAACATATGCTGTTTTTTTGGTGAGGTTAAGAGTTGCAAGAGGGTTGATAGCAACTGCGTAATTATTTTGCGTCTTTTCCTAGAGAGTCCCGTCTATAGGGATGAAGAAATAGTAAAACGGCTCTAATAAGCCGTTTTGTTGCAAAGCAAATTTGGCTGCGTCCGAAATTTTTATAGCCCTAATTTATTCAGAACTAAACTGACTATGAGTAACTTTCGACTAAACAATCTAGCCGTTTTTTTGGTGCAATGGCTAACATTTCCCCTATTTATTGTAGCCACCGTTTACGCAATGTATTCCGTGCAGTTCTATGACCTCTCGCCAGTCGCAATGCAAACGACAATGTTTGTCAGTGCCATCGCGATTGTTGAGTTAGTCGAACTTTGGCTGCCACACAAGGGCAAGAGCCGCAGAAATAACCACAGCGACGGACCTTTAAATTTTACCTCGTTTGTTGTGCTAATGGCGGTAGTCGATCCTGTCTTGAAGATATTGTCACCGCTGATATTGTCGATTTTGGTGGTTTTGTTTGGTTTGCCGCAAGGTTTTACGCTGTTTCCCGACGACTGGCATTTTATCGTTCAGCTTGTACTGGCAGCGTTGGTGGCAGAATTGGGTCAGTATTGGATGCACAGACTTGGACACGTTACTTGGCTGTGGCGCTTCCACGCTCTGCACCACAGCTCTTCGAGGATGAATTGGCTCACAGGTTTTCGCGTTCACCCATTCAACATGGTGTATCATCACTTTGCTGGTATATTTATTTTGATGTTAATCGGCATTAATGAGACAGTGCTTTTTGCCTATCTGGCACTGTCTGGTGTTATTAATATTTTTCAGCACGCGAATGTTCGATTTAAGCATGGCGTTCTTAACTACGTTTTCAGTACCAATGAGTTGCATCGCTGGCATCATTCGACCCAACCCCGTGAAGCAAACACCAACTATGGCTCCCTGTTAATCTTATGGGATCTGGTTTTTGGCAGTTACTACAATAAGCGACATCAATCACCCGCTAACTTGGGATTGTTTTCGGGAACGAACTACCCGGTGAACAGTTATTGGCGACAGTTAATTGCGCCCTTATTTTGGAAAAATTGAGGCATAGGTAAATGACACTGAGATAAGAGTAATCGCCGAAAAATCCTTTAGCGATGAGCTTGACGAAAAATTCGATCGTTACTTCTCTCCCGCTCGAATGGCTCAAATTTTAATGGCGATCGATCGCGCAGTGCCAGCTTACGCCGAGCGCCATTATCAACCCTTGGAATCGTATTGCCATTAACGGGACTTTGACAAAAAACTAGGTTCAAAAAGGGGTGAAAGCCTGATATATCAATACTTTAACCTCAAAATAGCTAAATCCTTAATATATCTGGGTTTCAGACGAATTTACCTCGACGAGGTAAATTC